>NZ_JBIAFO010000008.1:0-323802 GCF_042869355.1 Streptomyces sp. NPDC007088 | reverse complement strand
GGTGTTGGGTCGCGGGGGGCGGGGGCGGGGCGGGGGGGGGGGTGGTGGGGGGGGGGGGGGGTCGGGGGGGGGGGCGGGTTGGGGGCCGGCCGCCGCCCCCCCCCCCCCCCCCCCACGACCGGAGTCGCGCGGCGCTGTCCTGCGCATATCCGCTCATCGGCGGGCCTCTGGGTGGCGCCCCCGGCAGGACTCGAACCTGCGGCCAAGCGCTTAGAAGGCGCCTGCTCTATCCACTGAGCTACGGGGGCCGATGGTGACCGGTGGCCGGGAGCCCTGGATGTGGGCGGAGCCTGGACCATGCCGGGGACAAGGATAGGGCTCCCGGCTCCTCGTCTCCGTTGCTTCGCCGCCGCGCCACGATGTGGAGGTTCAGTGAAGCGGTCCCGATAATCGCAGGCAGGTGCGAATCACGCATCGTTTTTGGCCCCCTCGGTGCCGGGTGTTGTGCACTCGTTATGCCCGCGCCCCCGCGTGCCCCTTCCACCGCCCGGGTTCCCTTGCCACGCAGAAGCGCCCAAACGCTTCAATATGTCGCCAAAATTGGGCATTCTGCCCATGTGGTGACCTTGGAAGTACGGCCTCAGCTTCTCGACGCCCTCTCGGACCTGCGCGACCGCGTCGCCGCTGTGCGCTGTCCGCTCCCGCTGCCGGGCGCGCCGCGCGCTCGGGCCAACCGGGACGAACTGCTCGCGCAGCTCGACGACTACCTGTTGCCGCGCCTGCGCGATCCCGGCGCACCGCTGCTCGCCGTCGTCGGCGGGTCCACCGGCGCGGGAAAGTCCACGCTGGTCAACTCGCTGGTCGGGCGTCAGGTCAGTGAGGCGGGTGTACTGCGCCCCACCACCCGCAACCCGGTCCTCGTGTGCCATCCCGACGACCACCGCTGGTTCGCCGGTCTGCGGGTGCTGCCCGAGCTGACCCGCGTGTGGATGCCGAGGCAGGAATCCCCGCACGCCCCGGAGGGGGACGAGGACCCGGCGACCGAGCGCGGGCGGGTCCTGCGTATCGAGACCGCCGAGGCGCTGCCGCCGGGCCTCGCGTTGCTCGACGCCCCCGACATCGACTCGCTCGTCGCCCACAACCGGGTCCTCGCCGCCGAGCTGATCTGCGCCGCCGACATCTGGATCATGGTGACCACCGCCTCCCGGTACGCCGACGCCGTCCCCTGGCACCTGCTGCGCACCGCCAAGGAGCAGGACGCGACCCTCGTCACCGTCCTGGACCGGGTGCCGCATCAGGTCCTCGCCGACGTCTCCCGGCAGTACGGGGCGCTGCTCACCAAGGCCGGACTCGGCGAGGTGCCCCGCTTCACCGTCCCCGAACTGCCCGAGTCCACCGGTGGCGGGGGGCCGCTGCCCGCGACCGCCGTCGCCCCGCTGCGCGCCTGGCTCGGCCACCGCGCCGCCGACCCCTCCGCCCGTGACCGCGCCCTCACCCGTACGGCGCGCGGCGCGCTCGGCTCGCTGCGGCGCCGGATGCCGGAGATCGCCTCAGCCGTCGCCGCGCAGTACGCCGCCTCCGTACGCCTGGTCGCCGCCGTGGAGGAGGCGCACGCGGCCGAGCACGCCCGGCTGCACGAACGGCTCCAGGACGGGGCCGTACTGGCCGGGGACGCGCTCAAGCGCTGGTACGCCTACCCCGTCGACTCCAGCCCGGCCGAGCTGCTCGACGCCCTCGTCGACAGCCTCGGCGCCCTCCTGCTGTGCGCCGTCACCGCCGCCGACGAGCACATCGACGAACGCTGGCGTCGCGAGCCCGCCGCCCGCGCCCCCGAACTGGCCTCGCCGGTACGGGAGTGGGGCGGTGGCACGGTCGATCACCGGGTGGGTGTCGCCGTACGGCGCTGGCGGCGCGTCGTGGAGGAGTACGCCGAGGACGAGGTGCGCGCGCTCGACCACACCACCGCCCCCGACCCGGAGGCCGTCACCGCTCTGCTGGTCACGGCCCTGCTCGGCGGCCGGCGCGGCGGCGTCGCGGGCGAGCACCTGGCCGAGCGCATCGGCGCCGAGGCAGCCGTACGGCTGCGGGACCGGGGCGGAGAACTCCTCGGGGAATGCCTGGACCGGGTCCTGAGCGCCGAACGCGACCGGCGTCTCGCCCCTCTCGACGCTCTGGGCCTGCGTGCGGAGCCGCAGGCGGAACTGATCGCGGCGCTGTCCGTGCTGGAGAAGGAGAAGGAGAGGTGAACGCGGTGAGCACCGCGACCAACACCACCGGAGTGACCGGAGGGGCCGGGCCCACCGAACCGGCCGTGGAGACCGGGGCCACCGAAGCCACGTGGGCGGCTGGGGACGCCGGGGCCGAGGACGCCCTCCGCGATACCTCGCCCGGTGAGCAGGACGGCCGGGGCGGGGCGGAGGACGAGGCCCGCGCGCAGGAGAGCACGGACCCCCGGGCGGCCGCCGGTCCCTCGGCGCCGAACGAGAGCCCCTCGCCCGGCCGCGCCGCCCCCGCCGCCCCCGCCGCGTCCGTTCCCGGCCAGGGACACGGACAGGGCCAGGGACACGGACAGGGCCAGGGGCACGGGCAGGGCCAGGGACAGGTGCGGGGCCAGGACGGCCCCGGGCTCGTCCTTCCCGCCGCACCCGTCCTCGTCTACACGCGCGGCGTCGTACCCGCCCCCAGCGGCGAACCGGGGACAGCATCGCGCACGGACCGGCCGGAACCCTCGTCCCGGCCGGAGGGGATCGAGGGGGCTGAAGAGGTCGAGGAGATCCAGGAGATCGGGGAGACCGGGGAGATCCGGGAGGCCGGGCAGGCACGCGGTGGCGGGGACGGCGGTGGGGACGGCGCCGGGGCGCCGGAAGGCTCCCCGGCGCTCGCCGCCGAGACCGGTGAGGACGGAGGAGGCGACGGTACGGGGGAGCCGGAGGGCGGTTCCGGTGCGCGCCGGCCGGTCCCCGCCCCGGTCGCCGCGCTCGACGACGGGCTCATCGCGCGCCGGGGCCGGCGGGCCGAGCGGGCCCCCACGCCGGAGACGGCCGCGCCCGCCGCCGTTCCCGCCGACCTGGCCACCGGCGTGTGCCCGGCCCCGCCCGCGCGGGCCGCCGCGCACACCGAGGTCGCCGGGTTCCGCGAGGGGCCCGTGCGGGAACGGCTCGACGCGCTGCGCGAACTCGTCGGGCTGTCCCGGGCCCGGCTGGACGAGGAGACCCTCGCCGAGGCCGGACGGGTGCTCGACGAGGCCGCCGCGCGGCGCCGGCTCTCGGGGCGGCACACCGTCGTCGCTCTCGCCGGAGCGACCGGAAGCGGCAAGTCCACGCTGTTCAACTCCCTCGCCGGGGTGAACATCTCGGACACCGGCGTACGGCGGCCCACGACCTCCGCGCCCCTGGCGTGCAGCTGGACGGACGGGGCGGCCGGACTGCTCGACCGGCTCGGCGTCCCCGGACGGCTGCGCAGGCGGCCCGTGCAGGGGCCGGACGGGGAGGGGGAGCTGAGCGGGCTCGTCCTCATCGACCTGCCCGACCACGACTCCGCCGCCGTCGAGCACCGCGCCCAGGTGGACCGCATCCTCGGCCTCGTGGACGCCGTCATCTGGGTCGTGGACCCGGAGAAGTACGCGGACGCCGTCCTGCACGAACGCTATCTGCGGCCGATGGCCGGGCACGCCGAGGTCTCCTTCGTCGTGCTCAACCAGATCGACCGGCTCCCCGGGGAGGCCGCCGACCTCGTCCTCGACGATCTGCGCCGGCTCCTCGACGAGGACGGCATCGCCCTCGGCGAGCACGGTGAGCCAGGGGCCACGGTGCTCGCGCTGTCCGCCCTCACCGGCGAGGGCGTCGGGGAGCTGCGCGAGGAACTCGGCCGGCTCGTCGGCGAACGACGGGCCGCCGCCCGGCGGGTCGCCGCCGATCTCGACCTCGTCGCCGCCCGGCTGCGCCCGGTGTACGCCGCCGGGCGGCGCGCCGGACTCAGCGAGGACGCCCGCGACGAGTTCGCCGACCGGCTCGCCGAGGCGGTCGGCGCCGCCGCCGCCGGGGAGGCCGCGGAACGTGCCTGGCGCAGGAACGCGGGCCGGGCCTGCGGCACGCCGTGGCTGCGGCTGTGGCACTGGTACGAGGGGCGCAGGCGGCCCGAGAACACACCTCCCGCGCCGGAGGCCCCCGCGGAGACGGAGGCCACCGCGCGCCAGCGGGTGGAACAGGCGGTACGCACGGTCGGCGAGGAGGCCGCACAGGGGCTGCCGGGCCCCTGGGGCATCGCGGTCCGCGAGGCGGCGGCGCGCGGGGCCCGCGAACTGCCGCAGGCGCTCGACGAGCTGACGGCCGCCGTGTCCGACCCCACGGGACGGCCGCCCAGGCCCGGCTGGTGGCCCGTCGCGGTGCTCACCCAGGCGGCCATGACGCTGCTTCAGGTCATCGGCGCGCTGTGGCTGGTCGGGCAGATCGCCGGGGTGCTGTCCCCGAACCTGGGGGTGCCCGTGCTCCTCATGGTCGCCGGGATCGTGGGCGGCCCGTGCGTCGAGTGGTCCTGCCGGATCGCCGCCCGCGGACCGGCCCGCCGCTACGGGACGGACGCCGAACGCCGCCTGCGCGAGGCGGCGGCCGGCTGCGGCCGGGCCAGGGTCCTCGACCCGGTCGCGGCCGAACTGCTGCGGTACGAGGAGGTGCGCGAGCAGTTCACGCGCGTAGTCGGGGACGGTCCCGCCGCCGGTACCGCCGCGCTGCTGCCCGCACCGCTGGGCGGCTCCCCGGGCCGGGACGCCGGTGCGCGGGCGGCGGACCCGGAGGGTGTGCCCGCGCTACCGCGCTGACCGAGTCGGCCTTCGGGCCGTCGACGGCGGGCCGGCCGCTTTCGTGTGACAGCGCCTCACCCCTGTGGGTGAGGCGCTGTCACGTTCGCGGCCTTCTCGTGACAGTCGGTGGACGAGTTATCCACAGGTCCTGCGGGGACCGCCGGAATCGGTCACTCTGTGTGCACGGCGTCGGACGGCGCCGGTACGGCAGAAGCAGGCTGGGCGCCGGGAGCGGCGCGGCAGGGGGAGTGGACGATGAACGAGACGCTGGTGACCGTGGTGGGCAACGTCGCGACGACGCCCGTGTTCAGGGAGGTGCCGACCGGGGCGCTCACCCGGTTCAGGCTCGCGGTGACCGCGCGGCGCTGGGACCGCGAGAAGCAGATGTGGCTGGACGGGCACACCAACTTCTTCACCGTGCTGGCATGGCGCTCCCTGGCCCAGAACCTGGCCGCCTCCCTGTCGGTGGGGGAACCCGTCGTGGTGCAGGGCAGGCTGCGGGTGCGGGAGGAGGAGCGCGGCGGGCAGCACTGGACCTCGGTGGACATCGACGCGGTCGCCGTCGGCCACGACATGGCGCGCGGCACCTCCGCGTTCCGGCGGGTGCGGCGCACCGCGGAGGACGGCAGGAGCGCCGCGGCCGCCGAGGCGGCAGGACACTCGGGAGGGCCCGGAGACCCGGTCGGCTCCCTGTTCCTCACGGACCCGACGGCGGACCCGACGGCGGCCTCGACGACGGCCCCGACGGCGGACGAGCCCATGGGAGCGGCACCGGCTGCCGAGGTGACGGGCGGTCAGGAAGGCGCGCGGGCAAGCCGGGGAGCTTCCGTGGCGGCTGGTTCCGCGGCACCCGCCGGGAAGAGGCCCGCGGCGAGGCCGAGGAGGAAAACGGCCGGCGTGGCGGCCGGTTAGGCGCGCCGGGCGCCCGCGCGGGCGGGTGGCCGTCGAGGGCCGGGGGCGGAGCGAGTGCGGGGCGCAGGGACGAACAACCACGAGGGCGCACACGGGGGTTCACCGCGCCTCCCTCCGCCGTCGGCCGCCCAGCCACTCGCTCGCCCGTCCACTCACCCGTCCGCCCGTCCGCCCGTCCGCCCGTCCGTCCGTCCGTCCGCCCGTCGACCCGTCCGCCCGTCGACCCGTCGACCCGTCCACCCGTCCACCCGTCCCACTCGTTCCCCCCACCCGAACTGCGGCTTATCGGGGCGTCCGTGGCGGTGACATGTCGATATTGGCGGGTCAACACGCCTGTCGCGGATAACGATTGTGATGCGAACTGGTTGTCGGACGGTGTGACTGGGAAAGGAGTGGCGCTCCGTACCTAGGATTCCCGGCGAGGCCCGCGGGGTGTGACCCGCTGCGGCCCATGGGGCACTTGGCACTGAATTCTGCTGGTGGGACCCCACCCCACGATCTGTACGGGTCCTGCCCGGAGGGGAATTACATGTTTTCTGTACGTAGGCGGGGTGCCGCCCGCCTCGCCGCGGCAGCGGTCGTGTCCGGCGTCGTCGCCACCGGTGCGATAGCCGGCGCGGGCGCGGCCACCGCGGCGGAGGAGGCCTCGCAGCACCAGGGAGGTGCCTCCGCCACGCTCGGCGGGCTGAGCGACAAGAGCGACGACGCCGTGATCCACGGCGACAAGGACAAGTCGGTCAAGGCCGGGCTGTTCACGATGGAGGTCGACCAGGGCGGAACGCTCCAGACCTACTGCATCGACATCAACCACCCCACGCAGCCGGACGCGAAGTACCAGGAGACCCCCTGGAGCGGGACGTCCCTCAACACGAACCCGGAAGCCGGCAAGATCCGCTGGATTCTGGAGAACTCCTACCCCCAGGTCAACAACCTGGCCGAGCTGGCCCAGAAGGCCGGGGCCGGCAGCCTCACCGAGAAGACGGCCGCCGCGGGCACCCAGGTCGCCATCTGGCGCTACTCGGACGGCGCCGACGTCGACGCGGTCGACCCCGCGGCCGAGAAGCTCGCCGACTACCTCCAGAAGAGCGCGCAGAACATCGCCGAGCCGAAGTCCTCGCTGACGCTCGACCCGCCGGCCGTCTCCGGCAAGGCGGGCGAGAAGCTCGGACCGGTCACCGTGCACACCAACGCGGGCAGCGCCGGCCTGGAGGCCGCCGACGCCGCGGGCGCCGGGGTCAAGATCGTCGACAAGGACGGCAAGCCCGTCACCTCCGCCACCGACGGCAGCCGGCTCTTCTTCGACGTGCCGGCCGGTGCCGCGCCGGGTTCGGCCGCGCTGACCGTGCGCGCCACCACGACCGTTCCGGTCGGCCGTGCCTTCGCCTCGGAGACCCGCAGCCAGACGCAGATCCTGGCCGGCTCCAGCGAGTCGACCGTCTCCGCCCAGGCCACCGCGAACTGGGCCGAGAAGGGCGCCATCCCCGCCGTCTCGGCGCAGAAGAACTGCGCCAAGGGCGGCGTGGACGTGACCGCGAGCAACCAGGGCGACAAGCCGTTCACCTTCGAGCTGGCCGGTCAGCGGCACACCGTGGAGGCCGGCCGGACGGCCACCGTCACGGTGCCGGTGAAGGAGGACCAGTCCTACGACTTCACCATCACCGGGCCGAACGGCTTCCAGAAGGAGATCAAGGGCGTTCTCGACTGCAAGGTCGCGTCCGCCGGCGGCGAGAGCGTGAAGGGCGAGCAGTCGCCGCTGCCGAGCGCCTCCCCGGCGAGCCCCGGCTCGGGCAACGGCTCCGGCAACGGCTCGGCCGGTGACTCGGCCGGCGGCACCGGCAAGGGCGGCGACCTCGCCGCGACCGGTGGCTCCAGCGCGACCCCCGTCATCGCCGGTGTGGCCGTCGTGCTCGTCGTCCTAGGCGGCGGCACCGTGTTCTTCCTCAAGCGGAGGAAGACGGCGTAACGACGGCACCACGCACACGACACCACCGAGCGCACCGCACCCGGTGCGCTCGGTGACGAGGCCGGGGCCCGGACGTACCGGGCTTCCGGCCTCGCGTCGCTCCCGCTCCCCTCGCGGGGCGCCCGCCCCGGCGCCGGTACCCCCGGGGGGAACCCGTTTTCGCCCCAGCCCCGTGGTACGGCAAGATGGATGCATCTGCCCGCACGCGGCGGAGCCCTTTCACGACACTGTCAGATCCACGACTGCCGGACGGTTTCTCTTGGCTGAGTACATCTACACCATGCGCAAGACGCGCAAGGCGCACGGCGACAAGGTCATCCTTGACGACGTGACGCTGAGCTTCCTGCCGGGCGCGAAGATCGGTGTCGTGGGCCCCAACGGCGCCGGCAAGTCGACCGTGCTCAAGATCATGGCCGGTCTCGAGCAGCCCTCGAACGGCGACGCGTTCCTCTCGCCCGGCTACAGCGTCGGCATCCTGCTCCAGGAGCCCCCGCTCGACGAGACCAAGACGGTCCTGGAGAACGTCCAGGACGGCGTCGCCGAGACCATGGGCAAGCTCAAGCGGTTCAACGAGATCGCCGAACTCATGGCGACCGACTACTCCGACGCGCTGCTGGAGGAGATGGGCAAGCTCCAGGAGGACCTGGACCACGCGAACGCCTGGGACCTGGACGCGCAGCTCGAACAGGCCATGGACGCCCTCGGCTGCCCGCCCGGCGACTGGCCCGTCGTGAACCTCTCCGGTGGCGAGAAGCGCCGTGTCGCGCTCTGCAAGCTGCTGCTGGAAGCCCCCGACCTGCTGCTGCTCGACGAGCCCACCAACCACCTCGACGCCGAGTCGGTGAACTGGCTGGAGCAGCACCTCGCCAAGTACGAGGGCACCGTCGTGGCCATCACCCACGACCGGTACTTCCTCGACAACGTCGCCGAGTGGATCCTCGAACTCGACCGGGGCCGCGCCATCGGCTACGAGGGCAACTACTCGACGTACCTGGAGACGAAGCAGACCCGTCTCAAGGTCGAGGGCGCCAAGGACCAGAAGCGCGCCAAGCGGCTCAAGGAAGAGCTGGAGTGGGTGCGCTCCAACGCCAAGGGCCGGCAGGCCAAGTCCAAGGCGCGTCTGGCCCGCTACGAGGAGATGGCCGCCGAGGCCGAGAAGACCAGGAAGCTGGACTTCGAGGAGATCCAGATCCCGCCGGGCCCGCGGCTGGGCAGCATCGTCGTCGAGGTCGACCACCTCAACAAGGCGTTCGGCGACAAGGTCCTCATCGACGACCTGTCCTTCACCCTCCCGCGCAACGGCATCGTCGGTGTGATCGGCCCCAACGGCGCCGGGAAGACCACGCTGTTCAAGATGCTCCAGGGCTTCGAGGACGCGGACTCCGGCAGCATCAAGGTCGGCGAGACCGTCCAGATCTCCTACGTCGACCAGAACCGCTCCAACATCGACCCGAAGAAGACGCTGTGGGAGGTCGTGTCCGACGGGCTCGACTACATCAACGTCGGCCAGGTCGAGATGCCCTCCCGCGCCTACGTCTCGGCGTTCGGCTTCAAGGGCCCCGACCAGCAGAAGCCCGCCGGGGTGCTCTCCGGCGGTGAGCGCAACCGCCTCAACCTCGCGCTCACCCTCAAGCAGGGCGGCAACCTGCTGCTCCTCGACGAGCCGACCAACGACCTGGACGTCGAGACCCTGTCCTCGCTGGAGAACGCGCTCCTGGAGTTCCCCGGCTGCGCCGTGGTCGTCTCCCACGACCGCTGGTTCCTGGACCGCGTCGCGACGCACATCCTCGCCTACGAGGGCGACTCCAAGTGGTTCTGGTTCGAGGGCAACTACGAGTCGTACGAGAAGAACAAGATCGAGCGACTCGGCGCCGACGCGGCCCGCCCGCACCGCGCCACCTACAAGAAGCTCACGCGAGGCTGAGCGGCGATGGCGCGACACCTCTACCAGTGCCCGCTGCGCTGGGCCGACATGGACGCCTTCGGGCACGTCAACAACGTGGTCTTCCTCCGCTACCTGGAAGAGGCCCGTATCGACTTCATGTTCCGGCTCAGGCCCGAGGGCGGCGGACCGTCCTTCGCGGGCGGCTCGGTCGTCGCCCGGCACGAGATCGACTACCTGCGGCCCCTGGTGCACCGGCACGCGCCGGTCACCGTCGAGTCGTGGGTCACACGGCTGCGTGCCGCGTCCCTGACCATCGCCTACGAGGTCAAGGACCCGGAGACGGACGGGCGGCCGGAAGAGGTGTACGTGCGGGCCTCCACCGTCGTCGTGCCCTACGACCTCCAGGCGCGGCGCCCCCGGCGGATCACCGCCTACGAGCGTGAGTACCTGGAGAAGTACCGCGACGACGGCTCCTCGGAGACCCTCGCCGTATGAGCACCACCCTGCGCTGCGCCGACCCGGGGGAGGCCGCCGACCTGGCGGCCTTCCTCGGCCGGCTGCTGCACTACGACAAGGCCGCCGCCGTCCGCCTCCGGGGCAGCGGCGCCACCCTCGCCGTCTTCGGCCGCCCCCCGTCCTTCGAGGTCCTCGCGATCCGCACGGTCCGGCTCGAAGAGCGCGCCCCGGGCGAGACGCGGGAGGAGATCGACGTCACCGTGTCCGCCGGGGACCTCCTGGAGGCCGTCGACGAGACCCGCGCCACCGTCACCGTGCCCGCCGCCGTCACCGGGCCGCCCTGGGCCGGGCTGCTGCCCCCGCGCGGCGGCTGGCGCCGCGAACCGGTACCGCTGCTGCCGCAGGCCGTACGCGCGGCCGTCTCCGCCGCCGTCACCGAGTTCCGCACCCGCATGGAGCGGCTCGCCCCACCCGGGCGCACCCGCGGCGAACTCGACCGCATCGGCCGGGAGGTGTGGTCGCGCACCGTGGGCGACACGAGCCTGCCGGTACGCGCCGCGCACGCCGCGCACTCCCTCGGCTTCCTGCGCCCCCACCGGCCGCAGACCGGGGGCGCCGTCTCCCGCGCGGCCGCGCGCCCGCAGACCGGCGGCGACGAACAACTCGCCCTGTACTCCTCGGGGCCCTGGCTGCGCCTGCACACGCCCTACGGCTCGATCGCCGTACGCCGCTCGGGACTCGGCGGCCTCAGCGTCACCCCGCGCGGCTGACCGCGCCCGGGGCGCGGCCCCGGCTCAGTCGGCCCGGTTGATCATCGAGGCGGCCGCGTACGTGAGATACGTCCACAGCGTGCGCTCGTGCTCCTCGGACAGGCCCAGGTCGTCCACCGCCGTACGCATGTGCCGCAGCCAGGCGTCGTGCGCCGCGCGGTCCACCGCGAAGGGCGCGTGCCGCATCCGCAGCCTCGGATGCCCCCGCCGGTCGCTGTAGGTGCGCGGACCGCCCCAGTACTGCATGAGGAACAGCGCGAACCGCTCCTCCGCCGGGCCGAGGTCCTCCTCCGGGTACATCGGCCGCAGCAACGGGTCCTGCGCGACGCCCTGGTAGAAGACGTGCACCAGACGCCGGAAGGTCGCCTCACCGCCGACCTGCTCGTAGAAGGTCTGCTCCTGAACCGTGCCGTGCGGGATCTCGTTCACCCCCCCATCGTCTCAGACGACACGGCGGAGGACCTGAGACCTAAGGCCCGCCCGAAGCCCCCCGGAACGGAAACCGGCCCCCGGGTCACCCCGTTCACCCCGTCGCGTACTCGCGCGCGGAGCGCTCGCGCAGGACAGTGGGGACATGAGCGAGCCGCAGCGCCAGCCGCCAGAGACCGACACCCGCCCCGACGGGGAACCCGAGCGCGCCAGACGGGCCAGGAAGGCCCTGGTGGACGCCCTCCTGGCCGGCGGCAGCCTCAGCCCGGACTCCCCGTGGGCCGACGCCTTCCGGGCCGTGCCCCGGCACCTGTTCGTCCCCTGGTACTACACCCGGTCCCGGGAGGGCGGGTACGAACGGCTGTGGGGCGAGGACCCGGACGCGCGGCGGCGGGAGCGCTGGATCGAAGGGGCCTACGCCGACGTCCCCCTCGCGACCCGGCTGCGCGACGGGGAACTCGTCTCCTCCAGCAGCCAGCCCTCCCTCATGGCCCGCATGCTCCGCGACCTCGACGTACGCGCAGGACACCGGGTCCTGGAGATCGGCGCCGGCACCGGCTACAACGCGGCCCTGCTCAGCCACCGGGTCGGCGACGCGCACGTCACCACCGTCGACCTCGACCCGGAGATCACCGAGTCCGCCCGCGTACACCTCGACCGCGCCGGATACCACCCGCGCGTCGTCACCGGGGACGGCGCCCGGGGCTGCCCCGGCCACGCGCCCTACGACCGGACCGTCGTGACCTGCGCCATCGGCACCCTGCCCCGGGCCTGGCTGGAGCAGAGCGCCCCCGGAGCGCTCGTCCTCGCCCCGCTCGCCACCGGCCTGCTCGCCCTGCGGGTACGCGACGCCGGACACGCCGAGGGCCGGTTCCTGTCCACCCCCGCCTACTTCGTGCCGCTGCGCGGCGGCGACCAGCGGCTCGTCCCCTCGCCCTACCTCGGCGGAGTGCCCAACTGGGCCGCCCGCGACGAGGACTTCCGCTTCCTGCTCGCCCTCACCGCGGGACAGCTCGACCCGCACGAGGCGATGGCCTTGTGGCAGCGCGAGCGGCTCCCCAGCCGCGAACGCTTCGGCGTCAGCGTCCGCGGACCGCACGTGTGGGCCTGGCTCGACGAACCCGACGGGCCCTACGCCTGGGCGCTGCCCTAGGGCCGGACCGGCCCCGGCGAGCGCGAGGACGCCGAGACGCCGGACGGGCCGTACGCCGGGGTGCGAGCCCTGGCGTACGGCCCGTACCGGCACCGCCCCACGCGCGTCAGTCCCGGTGGATCGTGATCGTCGTCCAGGCGCCGACATGCACCTGATCGCCGTCGGCCAGCGGCACCGTCACGAACGGCTGGATCGGTTCCTCACCGCCGTTGATCGTCGTGCCGTTGGTCGAGTTCTGGTCCACCACGGCCCAGCTGCCGTCCGGCTGCTGGGCGAGCACCGCGTGCTGGTGCGAGACGCCCGGGTCCTCCGGCGGCACCGACAGATCGATGTCCGGGGTGTCCCCCGTCGAATGCCGGCGACGGCCGATCGTCACCTGATTCCCCGTCAGCGGCAGATGCTGCTCCGGCGAGTACGCGGGCATGTTGAGCCCCGCCGCCTCCGGACCACTGCGCTGCATCATCGCCATGAAGTAGTCGCGGTCCGGGGCGATCGTCGCCGACCACGTCCCCGGGCCCGCCGGAGCCGAGGGCGGGTACTGCGCCGAGGGCGGGGCCATCAGCCAGTCGTCCTCCCCGCCGCCGTAGCCGCCGTGCCCGGCGCCGGGACCCTGCTGGGTGCCCTGGCCGCCGTGCCGGCCACCCTGCCCGGCCCCCTGCGCGGGCGGGCCGGGCGGATACGACTGCTGCTCACGCTGATACGGGTCGGGGAAGCCCTGCGGGGCCGGGGCGGGTGCCCCCGCACCGGTCGGGAACCGGCCGGGCCCCGGATCGCGCGGGTCCGGACTGAACGACTCCGCGGGCCGGTTCATCTGCGAGGGCCGCGAGGCCTGGTACTCGTGCGGTTCACGCCCCGGGAAACCACCCGGCGCGCGCGGCGCCGGCGGCACGTACGAGGTCGCCGTGTTGGTCATGAAGTTCCAGCGGCAGTGCTCGCAGAACGGGGCGTTCGCCTCACGCTGCGTACCGCACTGGGGGCACAGCTCCGGCGGCGCTCCCGCACCCTCGCCGGGCTGCGGGTAGCCGTACGGCGGAGCGGGCTGCGGGGAAGGCGGCGGCACAGGTCCGCCCGACCCGGCCATGCGGTGGCCGCAGACCTCGCACCAGTCGTCGGAACCCGACTGGTGTCCGTTCGGGCAGGTCGGCATGTCGGCGCTTCCTCCTCTCCTTCTACTCCGGCCGGGCGGCCGGTCTCGCGCAGTCCTTCCCGTCTCACGACGGCACACTGCTTCACTACGTCACATTCACTTCTTCACGCGAACCGTCTTCGTCGACCGGGTTTCGAGAGTCATCTCGTCGGCCTCCGCGACCTTCGCCTTCAGTCGCACAGTACCCGCAGGGGCATCCAGCACATCCACCACCTTCGCCAGCAATTTCGCCGTATCGTCGTTGCCGGAGGCGTTCGCCAGCTGCACGGCGCGGCCGAGTTTCGCCGTCGCCCCGTCCTCGTCGCCCGCCTTGCGGGCCTCCAGCCCCTCCTGGATGACGTGCGCCAGCTCCGCCTGGCCCGTGTAGTGCGCGACCTGCGGATTCATCTTCGTCGACGCCACGACGTCGTCCGTCCACACCGCCCGCACCAGACCCTGCGCCAGCGTCCGCACCCCGCCGTCCGCCTGCGGGACCACCAGCGAGACCCGCGCCGCGAGCATCTCCTGGCCGACACCGGCCGGAGGGACCCGGACACACACGTGGTAGTCGCGCGACTCGTCGCCCCATGAACCCGTCGGATAGTCCCCTGCCCGCGGACCCACCTCGGTGCGCCGCGCGGTCAGGTCCTCGACGCTCGGCGCCACCTGCTTGACGAAGACGATCTCCGCGCCCTGGGGCGTCCACAGCCGCAGACCCACGTCCGCGACCTCCTTGCCCATCGCCTTCTCCATGATCCCCGTGAAGTCGGCCGAGAGGTGCTGCGGATCGGCCACGATGTCCGCCGTCCCCAGCAGCGCCGAGGCGATGGCCGTGACCTCCTTCACCTCCCAGTCGGTACCCACGCCCCGCGCGTCACACGTGAAACGGCCCGCGCAGGCCGCCAGCGTCGCCCGCAGGTCCTCCGGCGACTCGTGCTCGTTGCGGCCGTCCGTCAGCAGGACCCCGTGCCGGATCGAGACCCGCGCCGAGGACAGCAGCCGGTCCGCGAGCCGCAGCCACGTCCCCACCGCCGTACCGCCGCCCGCGCTCAGCGAACGCAGCGCCTGCCGCGCCTGCTCCCGGGTCTGCTCGCCCGCCACCGCCAGCCGGCCGCCGCCCGGATAGACCTCCCTCGCGACATGCGTCCCCGCGATCACCGCGAAGTGCGTGCCGTCGCGCAGCGTGTCGACGGCCGCCGCCGTCGCCGCCCGCGCGTTCCGCATCTTCGCCGGCGGATAGTCCATCGAGCCCGAGCAGTCGACCATCAGCGCGACCGCCGCGTCCTGACCCGCCGGCGTACCCGGGAACGTCCCCGAGGTGCCCCCGCCCGTCGACGTCACCGTCACGATCGCGTTGACCTCGCCCGCGCCCTGCGGCAGACAGGCGTTCTGGTACACCTCGGCGGAGAACTCCGGCACCGCCGGCTTCGAGAAATTCGCCATCTTGACAGACCCCCCTTTTTGTTGGAGGCTCCCTCGCCTCCGGAATACAGGCGGCTCACCCGCCTCCCGAGAACAGGCGGCTCACTCGTCCCCGGTCGTCGTCCGCGCCGCCTCGAACGGCAGGATCGCCACCGTCACGTTGTCGTGGCCGCCACCGTCCAGCGCGTGGCCCACCAGGGCCCGCGCGCTGTGCAGCGGGCGGCGCGCCGCGTCCGCCGGGACCACCCCGGCCATCTCCCGCGCGCTCTCCGCGTAGTTCCACAGACCGTCCGTGCACACCACGACGACGCCCGGCCGGTCCGGTGTGAAGGAGGCCGTGTGCGGCTCCAGTTCGTACGCGTCCGCGCCCAGCCAGCCCGTGATCGCGTGCGCCCGTTCGTCCGCGTACGCCTCCGCCTCACTCATCAGCCGGGCCGCGACCATCTGCGCCGCCCACGAGTCGTCCTCCGTCAGCCGGTGCGGCGGGGCCTGCGGATCGTCCGGCACCCAGTAGACCCTGCTGTCCCCGACCCAGCCCACGACCAGCAGACCCGCGCCCACCACCGCGCCCACCAGCGTGCAGGCCGGAGCGTTCTGCTGCGGACGGTCCGAGACCGGCGGCAGGTCCTGGGCCAGGGAGTTGACCGCCTCGGAGGCCGCCAGGATCGCGTCGTACATCGCCTGCCGCGGATGCGTGCCCCGCGGCAGGGCCGCCATCAGCGAGGCGTCCGCCGCGCGCGCCGCCGCCAGGGAGGCCTCGTCCGGACGGGTCGCCGAGGAGACCCCGTCGCACACGATCGCCGTGGCCACCGCCGTACCGTCCGCGAGCGTCGTCGCCGACACCGCGAACGCGTCCTCGTTGCGGTGATGGCGCAGCCCCCGGTCGCTGACCGCCGCGACCGCGCTCAACTCCTGCTCCATGTGATCCCGTTCCCGGGGCTGGGCGTGACCGCAGTGCTCGCAGTACCCGTCCGGGTCGACCCGCCCCGACCGGCAGGCCACGCACAGGGGCCCGGCCTGCGCGGCGGGCGGCACGGCCGTACGCGGATCGGCCGGGGCGCCGGGCGCCGGGCCCGGGGGCGCGGCGGGCGGCGCGGCCGGGGGCGGGGGAGGGGCCGCCGCGCCCGGTGCGGGCAGCGCGTAGTCCTCCCCGTCGCCGGAAGCGGCCGGGCGGCCCGGCGGTTCCGGATGGCCGGCCGGCAACTCCGTGCCGTCCGAGGCCGTGCCGCGCACGTCGGCACCCCGGTGCACGGGCGCCGGCCTGCCCTCGCTGTCCGCCTCGCGCGCGGCCGGCCAGGCCGCGGCCCGGCCGACCGCCGCCTCCCGCGGCGCGCCGCCGGGGGTCCGCGCCGGGGGCCTGGGCACCGCCGACAGGTCGTATCCGCAGGCCCCGCAGAACAAGTCCCCCTCGTCGAGGGACTCCTCACAGTTGGGGCACGCGGAAAGCTGGTGCATCTGCGACATCAATCACACCCACGTCCGGGGGCGGAGGCGGTTCGCCCGCTCCACCAGTTCGATCCGCTCCTCGCCACTGCGGGCGAGCCTGGCCAGGGTCCGGTACGCGCGTTCCAGACCGAAGCGCAACCCGCGCTCGTCGAGCGCGTGGCCGAGCAGGGTCCCCGCGGTTCCCGCACCAGTGCCGGGCGGCGCCACAGCGGCACCGCCCACCGCGGTCCCGCCGCCCGCCTGGCCCGGGGCGCCGCCTGTCGCGAAGCCGCCGGAGGCGGAACCGGACGGGGCACCGCGATTCCCCGAGAGTACCCAGTCCAGAGCGGTGCCCAGCACCTCGGCCGTCAGCAACTCCTTGCGCACGCCGTCGAGACCGGCCGCCTCCAGCGCCTCCACCTGCCGGGCCGCCGCCCGCAGATCCTCCAGCACCGGCTCGTGCGCCTCCCGGCCCCGCAACCGGGCGCGGACCGCCGCGACCCGGGCCGCCGTGTAGTGGATCGACACCTCGGGCACCGACTCCAGGGCCCGCACCGCCGCCCGCCGGTCACCGGCCGCGAGATGCACCCGGGCCAGCCCGAAGGCCGCGCTGACATAACCGGGGTCTGTCACCCAGACGAGGCGGTAGTACTCCGCCGCGTTGTCCAACTGCCCCAGCTCCTCGGCGCACAGACCCAGGGCGAGCTTCGGCGCGGACTCGCCCGGGAAGGCGTCGTACACCGCGTCGAAGGCCAGCGCCGCGTTCTCCCGGTCCCCGCTCACGAGCGAGGTCACGCCCCGGTACCAGACCACCCGCCAGTCGTCCGGGTAGCGCGACTCCAGGTCCGCGAGGGACTGCGCCGCGGAACCCGTCTGCCCCATGTCCAGCCGCGCCCGCAGCTCGCGCAGCCGCACCTCCAGGGACTCCCCGGGCGCCGCGTGCAGGGCGCTGATCAGTTCGGCGGGCGCCGAGGCCATCAGGCCCGCGAGGAAGCCCGCGTTCGGATCGCCCGGGTCCACCCGGGGCACCGGCAGCGCGAGCGCCGTACGCGCCGCGTCGAGCGCCCGCAGCGCGCCCGCCGCACCCTTGGCACCCGCCGCACCGGACAGCCCGCCGGAGTACGCCGGTGCCGGCGCGGCCGTCGCCGGGCCGGGGGAAGCGGGCGCGGACGCGTCCGGCGGGGACACGAGCGTCGCGCCGGACCGCCCCGGCGCCGCCGGGGCGCCGGAACCCGTCCCGAGCGCTTGCGGCTGCGCGCCAGGAGCCGGGAGCGCCGCGGAGAAGCCGCCCTGCGCCTGCTCCGGCAGCCCCGCGCCCGCCACGCCCGCCGCACCCGACGGGGCGCCCGCGAGCGCGGCCCGCCGCGCCCTGCGGCCCAGCGGCGCGGAGCGCAGCCCCAGCCGCGACACCCCGGCGCCCGCCGGGACGAACAACTCGGTGTCCGCGACCCCCAGCTCCGGGCCGAACAGCGTGGACAGCGCGGGGCGCGGCCGGTCCGTCTGGAGCGCCACGACCTCCCGCAGCACGCCCGTCAACTGCTCCGACATCTCCTGCGCCGAACCGAACCGCCGCGCCGGGTCCGGGTCGGTGGCCCGCACCAGCAGCCGGTAGAAGGACTCGTAGGCGCGGAACACCCCGATGTGGTCCGGGTCCGGCAGGCTGTCCGCGTACACCGTCGTGTAGCCCTGGAAGTCGAAGGTCAGCACCGCGAGGGTACGGGCCACCGTGTACAGGTCCGAGGCCACCGACGGGCCCACCTCGGCGACCTCGGGCGCCTGGTAGCCGACCGTGCCGTAGATCGCGGACTCCTCGTCGTCCATCCGGCGCACCGCGCCCATGTCGATGAGCTTGAGCTGGTCCTCCGTCTGGATCGCGTTGTCGACCTTGAAGTCGCAGTACAGCAGCGAACGGCTGTGCAGATGGCCCAGCGCGTCCAGCGCCTCGATGCCGAAGGCGCACGCCTGCTCCACCGGCAGCGGATCGCGCAGTCCCGCCGCGTTCCTGCGCGCGTTGGCGATCTCCTTGAGCGACTTCCCGCCGACGTACTCCATGACGATGTAGCCGTCGAGGGACCCCGTGCGCTGGTCCAGGTGCTCCACGAAGTTGTAGATCCGCACGATGTTGGAGTGCTCGATCTCGGCGAGGAAGCGGCGCTCCGAGATGGCCGCCGCCATCGCGTCCTGGTCCCCCGTGTCCAGCAGGCCCTTGAGGACCACCCAGCGGTCCGACACCGCCCGGTCTATCGCGAGGTACACCCAGCCCAGCCCGCCGTGCGCGAGGCAGCCCACGACCTCGTACTGACCGTGCACGATCATGCCCCGCGTCAGCTTCGGCACGAAGGAGTACGGGTGGCCGCACTTCGTGCAGAAACCCTCCGTACGGCCCGGCCTGCCGCCGCGCGAGCGGCCCACCGGCGCCCCGCAGTCACCGCGCGAGCAGAACCGCTTGCGCTCGGGCACCTCCGGGTTCTCCTGCACGACCTGGCGCGGGTCGGGGCGCGGCACCGTCGGCACCGTCACCAGGCCGACGCCCAGCCGCCCGCGCGCCGAGGCCGCCGAACCGGTGCTCGCGCCGCGCGCCGTGACCGAACGCGAGGCCACCCGGCCCGACAGCCGCGCCGAGACCGAACGCCGCGAGGACTTCGAGGACTTCGCGGAGCGCGAGGAGCGCGAGGACCCGGTGGAGTGCGTGGTCGGGGACGCCGGAGCCGCCGGAGGGGAGCCCGCGCCGGACGCGCCCGCTCCGCCCGAGGCGCCCGTGAGCCCGGTGGGCGGCGAGGCGATCAGCCCGTCGGGCGAGACGACCGGCGCCAGACCGCAGGTGTCGCAGTACAGCTCGCCGCCGCCCATGTCCTCGTACGCGCCCTCGCAGCCCGGCCGCTGGCACTGCCGCTCACTCATGTCTCCCCCTGCTCCCGCGCTCCGTCATGGCTGCCTCCGGTCCTCGGGCCGGGCGCCGCCCAGTGTCTCGGCCGCCGCGTGCTGGTAGCGCAGGACGGCCTGTTCCGCCGCGCGCAGATCGCAGGGCGCGCTCCACAGCATCCGGCGCGCGAGGTCGTACCGCTCGACCAGCAGCAGGTCCTCGGCCAGCCCGTGCCGCGCGATCTTCGCCTTGTACGCGTCGAGCCTGCCGCGCAGCTCGGCGCGGATCGCGAGCGGGGCCGCGACCGCCGACAACTGCTCACGGGCCCGCAGCAGTTCCGTCTGCGCGCGGGACTCCAGCGACTCCAGCAGCGGGGACAGCCGGGACCACTGGCCGCGTCTGCGGTACTCGGCGGCGCGCGCCAGCTCCTCCTGGAGCGCGGTGGGCGGCCCGCTGACCGCGGGGACCTCGGAGGCCGCGATCTTCGCGAGCACCTCGCCGCGCGCCGCCCGCGCCTCCGCGAGGGTCCGGTCGGCGCGCGAGAGCACGTCCCGCAGCGCGAGCAGCCGCTCCTCCGCGTCCTGCCGCACGTCGAGGACCGCCTCGATCTCCCGGCGCACCTCGTCCAGGGCGCGGGCCTCCCGGTCGTAACGGCGGGTGTCGGGGCGGCCCGCGCCGGGGGAGGAGGCGCCCTGCGTGGCCTGCCAGAACTCCAGCGGATCGCTCACCACCTGCTCGCGCAGCGCGGACAGCACCCGCGCGATCCGCTCCAGGTCGTCGCCCGCCGGGTGCTCCCCGGGCCGCACGCCCACCGAACGGGCCAGCTCGCGGGTGCGGTGCAGTTCGGCCGAGAGCAGGTCGATACGGGCGGGCAGCGCCGACCACACGGCGTCGGCCGCGATCACCACGTCGAGGGAGCGCGCGTACAGCTCGTTCATCCGCTCGACCAGCTCCTCCAGGCTGAAGCGGATGCTGAGCCGGGAGTTGTCCGGGCCGGTCAGCGAGGAGGGCAGCCCGCCGGGCGGGCCGGCGGCAGCCGCCTCGCCGGGCACCGTGACGCTCTCGCCCTCCAGCAGCTCCGTCAGCTCCGCCAGGTCCTGGCCGCCGGGCCAGCGACGCCGCTCCCGCAGCGCGCGGGCCTTCGACAGGGCCTCGGTGTACGCGTCGAAGTACGACCACAGCAGCGTGACGGACCGCTCGGTCGCCGCCCAGCGCTCCCGGGTGACCCCGGTCAGCGCGGCGCCTTCGAGCAGCCGCCGCCCCGCGTGGTCCTGGAGCGCCAGCAGCGAGGTCTCGACGGCCTCGTGCTCCGCCGTGCGCCGGGCCAGGGCGCGGTCGACCGCGTCCCGGTCCATCACCGCGCCGTCCGGGCCGGCGAGAACCGCCGGTGACGTCCCCGGCGATCCGGACGGCCCCTCGGGCCGCACCGGTCCCACGGGTGTGGGAACAGATCGCGTGGCACGCATCGCTCACCCCTCCGCTCGGCGGAACCGGGTACGGAAACCGGCCGCCCCGGCCGGTCCGGGAGGCTTCCGTTCACCACGTCCGCTGTCTCTTCCACACCCTGCCCCTCGCCACCCCGCGTTCACTCCTCACCGGCCCGCGCGTCCGCCGGTTCAGCCTCACGGGGAGACCTCGGGCCCCGGGGGCTTCGCGTCCGCGCCGAGATCGGCCGCCAGCCACTTGTCGTACGAGGCGGACCAGCCCGACTTGCGGTAGTCCTCCAGGACGCGGTTGACCCGCGCCACCAGATCCGTCGCGTCCTTCTTCATCGCGACGCCGTAGTACTCCTTGGTGAACGGCTCGCCCACGAGGCGCACCGCCGGGTCCTGGGCGGCCTGGCCCGCCGCGAGGGCGCTGTCGGTCACGACCCCGTCGACCTGCCCGAGCTGGAGGCGCACCAGACAGTCGAGCTGATTGGGCACCTGGGTGCGGATGTCCGCGCCGAAGCTCTTCTTCTCCAGCTCCCCGAGCGCCGTGGAGTTCTCGGCGCTGCACAGGCGGCGGCCCTTCAGCGAGCTGTCGTAACCCGTGACCGGGGAGCCCTGCGGCACGAGCAACTGCTGGCCCGTCTCGAAGTAGACGGTCGAGAAGGCCACGTCCGCCAGCCGCTCGCACGTGATGGTCATCGTGCGCACGACCATGTCGACGTCGCCGTTCTGGATCGCCGCGATGCGCTGGTTGGTCGGGATCGTCTTGAAGGCCACCGCCTTCTCGTCCCCCAGCACCTCCTTGGCGATCCGGCGCACGAGGTCGATGTCGAAGCCCTCCAGGTCGTTCGTCCGCGGATTGCGGAAACCCCAGCGGTAGCTGTTCTGGTCCACGCCGACGATCAGCCGGTTGGGCTTGTCCGTGCGGGTCTTGATCTCCTTGATCGTCGGCCCCTCGGCCGTGGACGGCGGCACGCTGCCGTACAGCTCGTCGTTGGTGCAGTCCGCGCTCGCGCTCACCTTCGAGGCGTGCGCCGCGCCGTGCGGGCCGGCCGCCCGCGCGGGGCCGTCCGCCCCCGGTGGGGCGGACGGGACCAGGAGCAGCCCCGCGACCAGGGCACTGGTCCCCGCCACCGCCGCCACCGCCGCGCCCCGGCGCCCCGTCGGGGCCGGGCCCCGCCACCGGCCCGCCGCGCCCGCCTCGTGCGTTCGCCGCCACGTCATCGTGCCTCCTCCCGTCCACCCCGGACACCGCCCGTACCGTCGCGCGCGATCCGCCCGCGCGCCGCCCCGCTCACCGGTACTCCGCGAGCCGGCGGCCGATGCCCAGCACCGCGCCCGCGCCACCGAGCAGCGCGAGCACCCCCGCGCCCACCGGCATCCCCGTCATCGCGCCCTCGCCGTCCCGCGCGGAGCCCCGGAAATCGGCCTGCTCCGCCGCGATCCCCTCGCTGAGGGCCTTGTCGACGGCGTCGAAGGACCGCGAGGTGGGCCGGGCGCTCGCCGCCCCGCCGATCACCTTCTCCAGGGCCTTCTTGTACTCGCCGTCGTCGTCCAGCCGCCGGGCCTCGCCGTGCCGGTCGCGCCACTCCTGGGCGCGGGTACGGGCCTTTTCGACGGCCCCGGTGCCCGCGCCGCTGTCGGCCAGCCGCAGGGCCTCGCCCAGGTAGCCGCCGTCCTTGCCGTCCTGCGCGCCCGCGCCGTCCCCGGACTGCTGCGGGCCGGCCAGCTCCCTCATCTGCCGCTGGTACGTGTACTCGTAGGCGTCGACGGTCCGGTCGCCGGCCTTCCGGGTCACCGCGCCCCGGTTCACGAGCGTCAGGTTCTCGCTCGCCCGCGCCTTGAGGGAGGCGATCCGCGCGTCGTTGAGGACCCGCAGCGAGGAGACCCCGCTGTCCTTCGAGGTGTTCAGCTCGCCGCGCGCGACGGTGTGACCGGCCGTCACCCACAGGAGCAGGACGAGCGTGGCGGCGCCGGCCGCGACCAGGCCCTGGTTGAGGACCCGGCTGGTCCTGCGGTAGTCCCGCACCTGGGCCCGGACGAGCGCGGCCAGCGTGAGCACCCCGAGAGCGAGCGCGAGCCACGGGTACGAGGTCGACCGGTCGTAGTCCTCGCCCAGCCGCTCGTTCTCCGCCTGGTACAGCCGCTCGGCCTGCTGGAGCATGTCGGTCTGCATCAGTTCGCTCGCGTGCCGCAGCCAGGCCCCGCCCAGCGGGAGGCCCTGGCGGTTGTAGACCCGCGCGGTGTCGATCTCCCCGGTGTAGACGGGGAGTTTGCGGTTCAGCTTCGCTATGGCCTCGGCCGAGGAGGAGGAGACGCCGCTGTGGGAGGCGGCGGCCGCGAGCTTCTCCGAGGCCAGTTCGATGTCGCGGTCGTAGCGTTCGCGAGTGCTCGCCGGTTCCTGCCCGCCGGAGAGGAAGCCGGTCGAGGCGGCCGTGTCCGCGTCGGCGAGCGCCTGGAAGATGGTCGCCGCGTCGTTCGTCAGCGGCTGACTGCGGTGCAGTACGTCATGGGCCGCGGCCGAGCGCTGCGCGGTCTGCCACGCCGTCACCGCCCCGAAGGCCACGACGAGCACCGCGAGCGCCAGCCCGATCAGCCGCAGCCGCCCCGGCTCGGTCCCCAGCGCGTACCGCAACCGGTCCACGCCCTCCGACCAGGCGGAGCGACGCGGCGCGGGGGCCCGGGGCGCCCCGCGCTGCGCGGGCACGGTGGCCGGGGCCGGCGCGGGCGTGTTCTCCCCGGGCCCACCGGACAGCACGCTCCCCCCGGGCGCGGCCCTGCCGTTCGGCGGCTGTGTCACTGCGACCTCCCCCTCGGTCGTTCGGCTGTCGCTCCCCTTCGCGTCGGCGGGGAGAAAGGCTGGGCGGCCAGTATGGTCCCCGGCCCCCCTGTCCACACCAGCGTTTCATCGATCTTGCGCGGATCGCCGCGGTGCGCGCCGGCCGGGTGCGGCCGGAGCGGCGCCCGCCCGGCGACCGTGCCCGTACCCGGCACCTCCGGCCGCGACGGCGCGCCGCTGCCCTTCTATACGCCGGCGCACCCGCCGCCGGTTCCCGGGCGGCGGGTGCGTGGGGGTGCGCGGGGGGCGGGAAACCACGTGTGGCCGTTCCGCGTCGGGCGGAACGGCCACAGGGGGAGGGGAGGCGGCGCTCAGGCCACGGGGACCTCCTGGCGGGGGACCTGCCGGGGGCCGGCCCAGTGCGCGCGGGCCCGGTCGTGCGCCGAGGTCGGCAGCCGCAGGTGGTCCAGGCCCAGCAAGGCGGCGCCCAGCACGGGCCGTTCGGCCACGACCCGGGCCACGGCGTGCGGGGCGCGCTCGGCCAGCAGCCGGACGATCCGCCCGTTGAGCCCCGGATGCCCGGCGGCGAGTATCCCGCCGCCCAGCAGCACCGGGGCCTCCTCGCCGAGCAGGTCGAGGCGGCGCAGGGCGACCGTAGACAGGGCGACGACCTCCTCGGCCATCCGCGCCACGAGCGCGTCGGCGACCTCGTCCCCGGCGGCGGCCACCGAGAACAGCACGGGGGTGAGTTCGTGCCGGCGCGGGTACGGGATGCGGCCGAGGTGGAAGCCCTCGATCAGCTCGTACATCGTCTCCAGGCCGAAGTGCGCGGGCAGCGCCCGCATCAGCCCGGTCGGCTCGCCCCTGCCGTCCTCGGCGCGCGCCGCGAACCACAGGGCCTCCTCGGCGAGACCCCCGCCGCCGCCCCAGTCGCCCGACAGCTTCCCGATCGCGGGGAAGCGGGCGGTACGGCCGTCCGGCAGCATCCCGGCGCAGTTGATCCCGGCCCCGCACACGACGGCGACCCCGCGCGGCTCGGCGTCCTCCAGCAGCCCGGCCCGCAGCACCGCGAAGGTGTCGTTGAGTACCGTCGTCGTACCGCCCCAGCCGCGCGCGTCGATGGCCTGCGCCAACTCCTCCTCCTCGACGGGGAGATCGGCGTTGGCCAGACAGGCCGAGACGTGCTCGGCCCGCGCGTCGGGCGGCAGACCGGCGTCCGCGAAGGCGCGCAGTACGGCGTCCTGGAGGACGTCGACGGCCGTGCGCACCCCGACCTGCGGGGGCTGGAAGCCGCCGCCGCGCGCCGCGCCGAGGACGGTGCCGTCCGCGGCGAGGAGGGCGACGTCGGTCTTGCTGTTGCCCGCGTCGACCGCGAGGACGGCGGCGGACGGGGATGTGCTCAGGCCCACGCCAGGTGCTCCCGGTTGTGCGCGATCAGTTCGTCGGTCAGCTTGTCCGCGTACTCGATCTGGCCGACCAGCGGGTGCGCGAGCAGCGCCTGGAACACGGCGTCCCTGCTGCCGTTCAGCGCGGCCTTGAGCGCGAGGTCCTCGTACGCCGTGGTGTGCGCGACGAGGCCCGCGTACAGCGGGTCGAGCTTCTTGACGGGCAGCGGGGTGGCGCCGTTGTGGCCGACGGTGGCCTGCACCTCGATCACCGCGTCGTCCGCGAGGAAGGGCAGCGTCCCGTTGTTGAAGGTGTTCACGACCTGATACGGCGATCCACCGCTGCCCAGCAGGGAGGCCGCGAGGTCCACGGCCGCCTCCGAGTAGAAGGCGCCGCCGCGCTTGGCGAGCAGCTCCGGCTTCTCGTCGAGCGCCGGGTCCCCGTACATCTCCAGGAGCTGCTTCTCCATCGCGGCGACCTCGGAGGCGCGCGAGGGCTTCGTCCGCAGCTCCCGTACGACGGCGTCGTGCTGGTAGTAGTACCGCAGGTAGTACGAGGGGACGACGCCGAGCCGGGTGACGACCTCGCGCGGCATGTGCAGGTCGTCGGCGACCGCGTCCAGGTGCTCGGTGAGCAGCCGGGGCAGGACGTCCTCGCCCTCGGGGCCGCCGAGGCGGACGCCCGTCTCCCACGTGAGGTGGTTGAGGCCCACGTGGTCGAGGTGGATCTCGGAGGGCGCGAGGTCCAGCAGCCGCGCGAACTTGCGCTGGAAGCCGATCGCGACGTTGCACAGGCCGACGGCCTTGTGCCCGGCGGTCAGCAGCGCCCGGGTCACGATGCCCACCGGGTTGGTGAAGTCGATGATCCAGGCGTCCGGGTTGGTGCGGCGCACCCGCTCGGCGATGTCGAGCACGACGGGCACGGTGCGCAGGGCCTTGGCGAGTCCGCCGGCCCCGGTGGTCTCCTGTCCGACGCAGCCGCACTCCAGCGGCCAGGTCTCGTCCTGGTTGCGGGCGGCCTGGCCGCCGACGCGGAGCTGGAGCAGCACCGCGTCGGCGCCCTCGACGCCGGCGTCCAGGTCGGAGGTGGTGGTGATGGTGCCGGGGTGGCCCTGCTTGGCGAAGATCCGCCGGGCGAGGCCGCCCACCAGCTCCAGCCGGTCCGCGGCGGGGTCGACCAGGACGAGTTCCTCGATCGGCAGGGTGTCGCGCAGCCGCGCGAACCCGTCGATGAGTTCGGGGGTGTAGGTCGAACCTCCGCCGACCACGGTGAGCTTCATGGATCTCAGCCCTTTACTCCGGTGAGAGTGACGCCTTCGACGAAGGCCTTCTGTGCGAAGAAGAAGACGATGACCACGGGGGCCATGACCAGCAGGGTCGCGGCCATCGTCATGTTCCAGTTGACGCTGTGGGCGCTCTTGAAGGACTCCAGGCCGTAGCTCAGGGTCCAGGCGCCCGGGTTCTGCGCGGCGTAGATCTGCGGGCCGAAGTAGTCGTTCCAGCAGTAGAAGAACTGGAACAGGGCCACGGCGGCGATGCCCGGCTTGGCCATCGGCACGATGATCTTGAGGAGGGTCCGCAGCTCACCGCAGCCGTCGACACGCGCCGACTCGATGTACTCCTTGGGGATGGTGAGCAGGAACTGCCGCAGCAGGAAGATCGAGTAGGCGTCGCCGAAGGCCATCGGGATGATCAGCGGCCACAGCGAGCCCGAGAGGTGGAACTGCTGCGCCCACACCAGATACATCGGGATCACGATGACCTGCGGGGGCAGCATCATCGTGGAGATGACCAGGACCATCGCCGTCTTGCGGCCACGGAAACGGAACTTGGCGAGGGCGTAGGCGACGGGCACGGAGGAGCAGACCGTGAACACGGTGCCCAGCACCGCGTACATGATCGAGTTCTTCCACCAGCTCAGGAAGCCGGGCGTGTGGAAGACGTCGGCGTAGTTCGACCAGTGCCAGGAGGTCGGCCACAGGCTGCCGCTCATCGCCTGGCTGTCGCTCATCACCGAGGTGAGGAAGACGAACACGAACGGCAGGATGAAGACCAGGGCCAGCGCGATGGCGACCGTGTGCACGGCGATCCAGTTCAGGATGCGCTTGCGGCGCGCTCTGCCGTTGTCGCGGGCGCTGCCCGAGGGCGCCGGGCGCGCGGCCGTGACCGGCGCGTCGAGAGTGGTGGTGGTCATGATCAGTCCTCCGCCGTCAGCAGGCCGGTGCTCTTGCGCATCAGCAGCAGGGTGACGGCCATGGCGATGGCGAACAGTACGAGCGAGAGCACGCACGCGGCGCCGGTGTTGAAGTTCTGGAAGCCCATCGAGTAGACGAGCTGGGGGACCGTCAGGGTCGAGTGGTCCGGGTAGCCGGGCTGGATGACCGAGCCGGGGCCGATCGTGACCCCCGAGGCGAGCTTCCCCGCGACCAGGGCCTGTGTGTAGTACTGCATGGTCTGCACGACGCCCGTGACGACCGCGAACATGACGATCGGGGTGATCGAGGGCCAGGTCACGTAGCGGAACCTGCCGAAGGCCCCGGCGCCGTCCAGCTCGGCGGCCTCGTACTGCTCCTTCGGCACGTCCAGCAGGGCGGCCATGAAGATGACCATGAGGTCACCGATGCCCCACACGGAGAGCATCACCAGCGAGGGCTTCGACCAGTTCGGGTCGTTGAACCAGTTCGGCCCGCTGATCCCGAACCAGGACAGGACCTCGTTGACCGGGCCCGTCGAGGGGTTGAGCAGGAAGACGAAGGCGACCGTGGCGGCCACCGGCGGAGCCAGGTACGGCAGGTAGAACGCGGTGCGGAAGAAGCCCACACCCGCCTTGATCTTGGTGACCAGCAGGCCGATGCCGAGCCCGAAGATCACCCGCAGCGCCACCATGACGACGACCAGCCACAGCGTGTTCCACAGGGCGGGGCCGAACAGCGGCATCTGCGTGAAGACGTACTTCCAGTTCTTCAGCCCCACGAAGTCGGGCGTCTCGATCTGGTTGTAGTGCATGAACGAGAAGTAGACGGTGGCGATCAGCGGGTAGCCGAAGAACACCGAGAAGCCGATGAGCCAGGGCGACAGGAAACCCAGGGTGCGCAGCCGGGCGCGGTTCTTCTTGCGGCGCAGCGGGGCGCTGTCCTTGACCGGCGCGCGCCGGGCGGACTTCGCCGTGCCGGGGAGGGGGAGTGCCATCTCGGGTCCTCAGTTTTCCGACTGGAGGTTGTCGGCGTCGATCTGGTCGTCGAGCTCCTTGAGCCCGGCGTGGAGGTCGTGCTCCTTGCCCTCTTCCACGGAGTACGAGAAGTCCTGGAAGGAGGTGATGTACTGGCCGCCGTTGTTCGAGGGCGGGATCGCCTGGCTGTGCGGGTTCTGCGCGATGCTGATGAAGGCGCGGAAGGCGGGGTCGGCGTCCAGGTCCGGGGACTTCAGGGCCGCGTAGGTCGAGGGCACGTTGTGGATCGCGTTGGCGAAGGCCACGACCTGCTTCGTGTCGGTGGTCAGGAACTTCACGAGTTCGAAGGCCGCGTTCTGGTGCCGGCTGCTGTGCGCGACCCCGGCCACGGTCCCGGTCAGGTAGCCGCGCCCGTAGGTGTCGGCCTGGTCGTCGGGGACCGGGAGCGGGGCGACGCCCCAGTCGAACTTCGCCTTCGACTCGTTCAGCATGAGGCCGCGCCACTCGCCGTCGAGGTGCATCGCGAGCTTCCCGGTGAGGAAGCCGTTCTGCGAGGACATCTCGTCGCCGAAGGTGCCGCGCAGCCGCTCCAGCTTCGCGAAACCGCCCTGCGCGTCGTTCAGCCCCTTCATCGCGGAGTAGAACTGCTCGGTCTTCGGTTCCTCGGCCAGCCTCGCCTTGCCGTCCTTGCCGAAGTACTCCGGCCCCCACTGGGCGAACATCCGGTCGGGGCTGTTCTGGTAGAGCCGGAAGCTCGGCATGAAACCGACCTGCTTGAGCGTGCCGTCGCCGTTCTTCTTCGTCAGCTTCGCCGCGTCGCGCTTCATCTCGGAGATCGTGTGCGGCGGCCTGGAGATGCCGGCCGCCTTGAACTCGTCCTTGTTGTAGTACATGCCGAAGGCGTCGGCGAGCAGCGGCAGCGCGCACTGCGTGCCCTCGTACTGCGTGTAGTCGAGGAGGGTCTTAGGGAAGACCTTCTTCTTGTCGATCCCGCCCTTCTCCAGGAAGGGGTCGAGGTCGGCCCACATCCCGGAGGAGCAGTACTGGCCGACGTTGTTGGTGGTGAAGGAGGTCACCACGTCGGGGGCCTTGGAACCACCGGCGCGCAGCGCCTGGTTGATCGTCTCGTCGCTGACGTTGCCGGTGGACTTCACGTGGATGTTCGGGTGCAGCTTCTCGAAGCGGGCGATGCTCTCGTTGATCGCCTTGACCTCGCCGGGGGCCGACCAGCCGTGCCAGAACTTCAGCGTCACGGGCTTGGTCGGGTCGTCGTTTGCGCTGCCGGTGCTCGGATTGGCGCAGCCGGACAGGAGCAGCCCGGCTGCGGCAAGCGACGCGGCCATACAGGTGCGTATGCGCCAACGCGGCATGGCGGACTTCCTTTGCGGGAGGGGGACTCGGGGAATCCCACGTAGGACGGAACGGGGGGGAGGGGCGGTGGTACGGAGTGCGGGGGTCTGTGGGGGCCGCCGGGCGGCCGGGGGGTGTGGCGCGGTGGTGGGCGCCGGCCGGTGGGTTCAGTGGGTGTCGAAGACCGTGTCGCGGGTCCGGGTGAGCGCGGAGCGCAGCGCGCCGACGAGGATCGGGTCCCCGGCCAGCTCGCTGATCCGCAACAGGGGTCTGGGCAGGGCGAGACCGGTGAGTTCGGCCTCGACGCGGCGGCGCAGTTCCTCGCCGCCCGCCTCGGCTATCTGTCCGGACAGCACGACGAGTTCGGGGTCCACGACGGCGACGACGGCGGCGAGCCCGGTGCCCAGGCGGCGCGCGGTCTCGTCCAGTACGCCCGGATCGGTCAGCGCCTCGGCGAGCGGTCTGCCGCCGGCCAGGGCCCGGACGGCGGGCACCGACACGAGGGACTGGAGGCCGCCACCCCCGTCGTCCCCGGCGGTCGCGCTCTCGCCGCCCCGGGCGAGCGGGGCGCCGGGCAGCGGCATGTAGCCGATCTCGCCCGCGCCGCCGGTGGCCCCGCGCAGCAGGTGGCCGCCGAGCACGATCGCGGCGCCCACCCCCCGGTCCAGCCAGGCCAGCACGAAGTCGTCGTGGTCCTGCGCCGCGCCCTCGTACTGCTCGGCTATCGCGGCGAGGTTGACGTCGTTCTCGATGCTGACCGGGGTGCCCAGCTCCTCGGACAGTTCGGCGAGCAGGCTACGGGAGTGCCAGCCGGGCAGGTGCGGGGCGTACCGCAGTTCGCCGGTGTCCGGGTCCAGGGCGCCGGGGGTGCCGATGACCGCCTGGTGCAGTCGCCCGGCGGGCAGCCCCGCCTCGGCGAGCGCGCCCTCGACGGCCTCCCGGGCGATCCGGGCGGCGGGCCGCTCCGGACCCCGCGCGGCGCTCTCGGCCTCGACGCGGCTGCGGCCGACCACGGTGCCGGTGATGTCGGCGACGACCGCGCTGACCCCGGTGTGGCCCACCGAGAGGGCGGCGACGTGCGCGGCGCCCGGGTCGATCTCGTACAGCAGGGCGTTGGGCCCGGGGCGGCCGCTCTCGCTGCCGGTGGTGCGGACCAGGCCCGCCTCCTCCAGCCGGTTGAGCAACTGCGAGGTGGTCGGCTTCGACAGGCCGGTCAGCTCACCGATCCGGGTGCGGGTGAGGGGGCCGTGCAGGACGAGGAGGTCGAGGGCGGCCCGGTCGTTCATGGCGCGCAGCACCCGTGGAGTACCCGGGGTTCCAGCGGTCGTTGCCATGCGAGACGCACCTGTCCTTCGGCTTGCCGACCCTCCCTGACCACACTGTTAGGAAGGTTTCCTATCGGTGGGAGGAACGTAGAGCGCGCGTGAAGAGCGCGTCAAGAGCCTGAGCGTCCGAAAAACACCGGAAAGCCCCCGGGTATCGGGAGAGTTGCCTGCGGGGGCTTCCGGGGAAACGGCCCCCACCTGCGGATACGTGCGGGAGCGCGGGTTCCCCGGGGGTGCGTGTGTGACGCAGGTATCAGCGGGTTTCGGCCATCGTTCGCGGGGGCCGGTGACCGGGGCGGCCCGGCCGGAGGGAGCCCGGCCGACCGGGAATCGGACGCGGGACGAGTGGTGCGGGTGGTGGACGGGGGAGCCGGGCGGTGCGGGCGAGGGACGCCGGGGGGGCGGGCCGGGCACCGGATGGGGTGAGCGGTGCGGGCCATGGACGGGGGAGGCGGGGAGGCGGGGAGGCCAGGCAACGGATGCGGGGTCCCCCGGCCCGCCCATCCGGCCCGGTCCGGGGGCTACTTGGACAGCGGCGGGGAGGGCGGCGGCACGAGCGGGGCGGCCGCGAGGGACTGCGGGGAGGTCGTCGAGGCGTACGCGGAGGGCGCCGACATCCCGGCCGTCGGATCGGCCGGCGCGGCCTCCGGGTCGGTCCCGACGGGCATCCCGCCGACGATCCGCAGACCGGCCGCGTCGAAGGCCCGCTTGACGCGCCAGCGCAGCTCACGCTCCACGGAGAGCGCCTTTCCCGGCATCGTCTTCGCGGAGACCCGCACCACCATCGAGTCCAGCAGCACCGACTCCAGGCCCAGCAGCTCGATCGGGCCCCACAGCCGCTCGTTCCACGGCTCCTCCTTGCTCATGGCCGAGGCGACCTCGGTGAGCGTGGCGGCGACCTTGTCGAGGTCCTCGTCGGCGCGGACCGTGACGTCGACCCCCGCCGTGGCCCAGCCCTGGCTGAGGTTGCCGATGCGCTTGACCTCGCCGTTGCGGATGTACCAGATCTCGCCGCCGTCCCCGCGCAGCTTCGTCACCCGCAGGCCGACCTCTATGACCTCCCCGCTGGCCACCCCCGCGTCGATCGTGTCCCCGACGCCGTACTGGTCCTCCAGGATCATGAAGACCCCCGAGAGGAAGTCCGTCACGAGGTTGCGGGCGCCGAAACCGATCGCGACGCCCGCGACCCCCGCCGAGGCCAGCAACGGGGCCAGGTTGATCTTGAAGGTCGACAGGATCATGAGCGCGGCCGTGCCCAGGATGAGGAAGGAGGCGACCGAGCGCAGCACCGAGCCGATGGCCTCCGAGCGCTGCCTGCGCCGCTCCTGGTTGACCAGCAGCCCGCCCAGCGCCGTGCCGTCCACCGCCTGCACGGTGCGGTTCATACGCGCTATGAGGCGGGTGATGGTCTTGCGCACGACGTGCCGCAGCACCGCCGCGATCACCACGACGAGGATGATCCGCAGGCCCACGCCCAGCCAGTCCGACCAGTTCTCCCGGACCCAGCCCGCGGCGTCCGTGGCGCGCTCCTGGGCGTCCTCGAAGGTGACCGGCTCCGGGTTTTCCTCGGCGGCCGACAGGACGGACGGCAACACGGCGGGACCTCCATGCGGGGAAGAGAACAGACCAACCACACTAACGGGGCAGCGCGGGGCGACCGCCGCTCTCGCCCCCGGCGGGGAGGCGAAGCACCCGGCCCCGCGCGCCCCGTACCGCCCCGCGCGCCCCCCGCCGGGCCCGCTGTGGGCGAAAACACTCCCAGCCCGTTACCGGCTCATGGTGGCGCCACGACCGGCGATGAGGGGACACTGGTGCGGATCGTCCCGGCGCGAGCCACGCGCCGCCGGCGTACAAGGAGGCATACGTGCCGCATGTCCTGGTCCTCAACGCGTCGTACGAACCCCTGGGCGTCGTCCCCCTGCGCCGCGCGCTGGTGCTCGTACTGGAGAACAAGGCCCTGTGCCTGGAGGAGTCCGGCTCCTACCTGCACAGCGCCACCCGCACCGTGCCCGCCCCCAGCGTGGTCCGGCTGAAGCGGTTCGTGCGGGTCCCCTACCGGGGGCCCGTCCCCCTGACCCGGCGCGCGCTGTTCGCCCGGGACGGCGGGAAGTGCGCCTACTGCGGCTCCGCCGCGACCAGCGTCGACCACGTCGTCCCGCGCAGCCGGGGCGGCCTGCACGCCTGGGACAACGTGGTGGCCTCGTGCCGCCGCTGCAACCACACCAAGGCCGACCGCCACCTCGTCGAACTCGGCTGGCGCCTGCGCCACACCCCCGCCCCGCCCACCGGCCTGGCCTGGCGCATCATCGGCACCGGCCACCGCGACCCCCGCTGGCTCCCGTACCTGCGCCCCTTCGGCGCCGACGACGCCCTGGAACGCATCGACGGGATCTCGGCCTGAGAGGGCGGACGAGGGCACCGGCCCCCGCGTCCCGCCCCGGCGCGCCGATAGACCGTGCCCGCCCCCGGCGCGCGCAAAATGTGACGCGGAGCACGTCCCGCGCAATAAAATGTCTGGCTCCGGGTCCGCTGGGTAGGGCTGCCGTGACCGTGTAACGGACACACTCGACCGAAGGAGGCCCTCGTGGCCGCATCGGCTCATCTGCTGCTCTCGGCCCTGTCCAAACGCCCGGACCTGCCGGCCCAGCCGGTCGTCCGCGCCGAACTCCCGGACCGTCGCCGGTCCGGGGAGGCCGCGCGGCCCGACCTGTCGGCAGTGTCCGACCCCGACGCGGGGCTGGAGGGCGCGAGTTCCTGCACCTGCCTCGAAGCCCCCCTGACCAGCGAACCCCCGCTCGCCGACGCCTCCCCGCTCACGAGCGAACCGCCCCTGCCCGACGCCGCGCCGCTCACCAGCGAGCCCACCGCGCACGGCACGGCCTACGACCCCGAGTACGCGACCGTATAGCCACCCGCACACCACCCCGACCGGCCGGACACCGGACAGACAGGCGGAAACACACCGATGGCACTGGCCCGACTGGCCGCCCTGCACGGGGTCGCCACCTCCTACGCGCCGTCCCCCGAGGAGACCGTCGAGGTCCCCGAGGCCGCCGTGGTCGCCGCGCTCGCCGCCCTCGGCGTCGACGCGCGCACCCCGGAGGCGGTCTCGGCCGCCCTCGACGCGCACGCCCGGGAGGCGGAGCGCCGCCTGCTGCCGCCGACCGTCGTCGTGCACACCCCGCCCGACGAGCCGGACACGGCGCCCGTCGCGCCCCCGCCGGTCTTCGAGACCCTGCCCGGCGGCACCCGCGTCGAGGTCCGCACCGAACAGGGCCCCGTCGTCACCTGGACCGTCGCCCCCGGCGAGGCGCCGCCCGCGCTGCCGCTGGGGGTGCACGGGCTCCAGGCCCTCGCGCCCGACGGGCGCGGCGCCCAGGTCCATCTGGTCGTCGCCCCCGACCACGCGCCCGCGCCCGAGGGCCGCTCCACCGGGCTGCTCGTCCAGCTCTACTCGCTGCTCTCCGGCCGCTCCTGGGGCATGGGCGACCTCGCCGACCTCGCCGCGCTCGCCGCCTGGTCCTCCCGTACGTACGGACTCGGCTTCGTCCAGGTCAACCCGCTGCACGCGGCCGTGCCCGGAAAACCCACCGACCCCTCCCCGTACCGCCCCTCCTCGCGCCGCTTCCCCGACCCGGTGCACCTGCGCGTCGAGGACGTCCCCGAGTACGGCTACCTCGGCGCCGACGCCCGCGCGCGCGTGGCGCCCCTTCTGGAGCGGGCCGCCGCGCTGCGCGCCGCCGTGCTCACCGAGGACGCCCTCATCGACCGCGACGCCGTGTGGGCCTGCAAACTGCCCGTACTCGAAGAGGTGTGCGCCGTCCCGCTCGACCCCGGCCGGCAGGGCGCCTACGCCGCCTTCCTCGCCGCCCAGGGACAGCCCCTGGAGGACCACGCCACGTGGTGCGCGCTCGCCGAGGCGTACGGAGCGGACCCGGCGGCCTGGCCCGAGGGGCTGGACGACCCCCGCTCCGCCGCGACCGGCCGCGCCCGCTCCGCGCTGCGCGCCCGCGTCGAGCTGTACCAGCGGCTCGCCTGGCTCACCGACGGGCAGCTCGTCGCCGCGCAGGACACCGCGCGGGCCGCCGGAATGGCCGTGGGGCTCGTGCACGACCTCGCGGTCGGCGTCCACCCGCAGGGCTCCGACGCCTGGGCGCAGCGCGACTTCTTCGCCCAGGGCATGTCGGTGGGCGCCCCGCCCGACGCCTTCAACGCGCGCGGCCAGGACTGGGGCCTGCCGCCCTGGCGCCCCGACCGCCTCGCCGCCTCCGGCTACGCGCCCTACCGGGAGCTGCTGCGCGCCCTGTTCCGCTACGCGGGCGCCGTCCGCATCGACCACGTCATGGGCCTGTTCCGGCTCTGGTGGGTGCCCGAGGGCGGAGAGCCCACCGAGGGCACCTACGTCACCTACGACGCCGAGGCGATGCTCGCCGTCCTCGCCCTGGAGGCGCACCGCGCCGGTTCCTTCGTGATCGGCGAGGACCTCGGCACCGTCGCCCCGGGGGTCCGCGAGACCCTCGCGCGGCGCGGCGTCCTGGGCACCTCGGTGCTCTGGTTCGAACGGGACTGGGCCGACGGCTCCCGGCCGCTGCGCCCCGAGGAGTGGCGCACCGGCTGCCTCGCGACCGCCACCACCCACGACCTGCCGCCCACCGCCGCGCGCTACACCGGCGAGGACGTCGAGCTGCGCGAGCGCCTGGGCCTGCTGGCCCGCCCGTACGCCGAGGAGAGCGCCGAGGCCGCCGCGGAGCTGCGGGAATGGCTCGCGCAGTTCGCCGCCCTCGGCCTGCTGCCCGAGGGCCCCGGCGACGAGGAGGGCGCGATCCGCGCCGTGCACCGCTTCCTGCTGCGCACCCCGGCCCGGCTCACCGGCGTCTGGCTGCCCGACACCGTGGGCGACCGCCGGCCGCAGAACCTGCCGGGCACCTGGGACCAGTACCCGAACTGGCGGCTGCCGCTGTCGGACGCCGCGGGCCGCCCCCTGACGCTGGAACAACTGACCGCCGCCCCGCGCCTGCGTGCCTTCTTCGAGGGGCTGCGCCTCACCCCGCCGTCCGGCCCCCGGGGCTGAGCGGGGGCGGGGGCCCGTACGGACCCCCGCCCGCGCGGCCGGCGGGCGGCCCGGTTAAGTTGATCCCGTGGACAAGAAGGTGGACAAGAAGAACGCTCTGCGCGCCGGCGCCCTCGCGGCCGGTACGACGCTGATCATGCTGGCCATGACGTCTCCGGCGCTCGCCCTGACCCGTGACGACGGCGACGACCCGGGACACGGGCTCAGCGTGCTCCAGACCCTCGGTCTGTTCGTCGGCATCCCGATCCTGGCCTTCCTCGTGATCGCCGGCCTCGTGGTGCTCGGCACGAAGAACACGAAGAAGCTGCCGCACGCCTGAGCCCCACCCCAGCCGTACCCGGCCGGGCCCCGCCCCTGCGCACCGCAGGCGGCGGCGGTCCGGCTGCGCGCGTGCCTGCGCCCTCACGCGTCCGTACGCCGGCCCCCGACCGGGCGCTCGGGCCCACGGGCCAGCCGCTGCCGGGCGGTGACGGCGAGAGAGGGCCGCGATCCCGTTGCGCACGGCGATCACCCGGGCCGCCCGGCCGTCCTCGGCGCCCAGCGCCCGTACGCCGCCGAGTCCGCAGTTCAGGGCCGGGCACACGGCGCCCACGACCCGCACCGGGCCGTCGGCCCGGCTCCTCGACGAACGGTCCGCGCGCCGCGACCGCACCACGCCCTGTGCGTCGGCTTCCCCTTGACGGGGGCGGAACACCCTCGTGGCGGCCCGGCCGGCGGGGATATCCTCCCGGCATGACCACGCCCCTGAGCGCCACCGCGCGCGCCCTGCTCGAACAGCCCCTGTACGCCGTGCTCGCCACGACCGGGGCGGACGGGCGGCCCGCGAGCTCCGTCGTCTGGTACGGCCTCGACGGGGACGACCTCGTCGTCTCCTCGCAGGAGGGGCGGCTCAAGGTGCGCAACGCCCGCGAGCGGCCCGGGGTGAGCCTGTGCGTGTACGACCCGGCCGCCCCGGAGACCTCGTACGTCGAGGTGCGCGGGGAGGCGACCGTCGAGGAGGACGAGGGGCGCGCCCTCGCCGTCCGCCTCGCCGAACGGTACGCGGGCCCCGGGGCCGGCCAGGAGTACCTGGACCTGCCGCCCGGGGCCCGCCGTGTCGTCCTGCGCATCCGGCCCGGGAAGGTCACCGGCAACGCGGCCCGCTGAACCCGCCCGGCCGCTCAGCCCACGCCGCGCGGCCCGCGCCCCGACACCCGCCGTACGCCGGCGGCCAGCGGGAGCGCGGCCGCCAGGGCCACCTGGAGGCCGCAGCCCGTCACCAGCAGGGCTTCCCCGCCGGGGCAGTTCACCGCCCACGCCGTCAGGCAGGCCACGTTGACCGCGCCCCACAGCGCGGTCGCGACCGCGAGCCGGCCGGTCGGCTTCGGGTAGGCGACCCGGCTCACCATGAGCCAGGCCACCGCGAGCACCGCGAGCACCGTCACCACGAAGGAGAGCTGGAGCAGCACCACCGACAGCACGGTGAGCGCGGCGAACGGGATCGGCATGCCCTCGAACATGCCGTCGCGCATCGTCGTGCACGAGAACCGGGCCAGCCGCATCACCCCGCCGAGCAGGACCGCGACCGCCGAGACCACGACCGGCGCCAGATGGTTCTCGCCGCCGCCCACCAGCCCCCACACCAGGACGAAGTAGGCGGGGGCGAGACCGAAGCTGATGAGGTCCGAGAGGTTGTCCAGCTCGGCGCCCATCCCCGAACCACCGAAGCGGCGCGCCACGATCCCGTCGCACAGGTCGAACAACGCGCCCAGCAGGATGAACAGGACGGCCGAGGCCGCGCCCTGCCGCACGCCGTCCCCGGTGTCCCCGTCGAGCAGGTGGGGGATGAGCACGGCGGTCGTGACGCAGTAGATCGCCGCGAAGCCGCACACCGCGTTGCCGAGCGTGAGCACGTCGGCCAGGGACAGCCGCAGGCGTTCGGGGGCGGGCAGCGGTTCGGGCCCCACCAGCGCGAGCGGCTCGCTCGGCGGTGCCCAGGGCGGGGTGGTCGTCTCCGGTCCGGTGACGGTCAAAATCATGCTCCTTGGGGGGAACTTGAGGGTGCTCCGGGCGCGGCGGGCGTCGGCGCGCGACCGCCTGCCGGAGGTTCGCGGCGGGGTGGCACGTCAGCGAAGGGGGACGACGCGCCCGGACCCTGACGGCCCGTCACCGCGAAGGGGCCACTGTAGCGAGAGAGGGGGCGCCCGGGGACTCCGGGCACCCCCTCCGCGGTCCCGGTGCCTCCCCGCGAGGGGGTGCGGCACCGCGACCCGGGTCGTCACAAAGGCGTCAGCGGCTCGCTGCGGCGTCCGCGGCCTGCGCCCTCAGCGCGCGCTCCACCCCGGCCCGGGACTCCGTCACCAGACGCCGCAGCGCCGCCGAGGGGTTCGCCGAGGCGAGCCACGCCTCGGTCGCCGCGACCGTCTCCCGCGACACCTGGAGCGCCGGGTACAGGCCCACCGCGATCTGCTGCGCGATCTCGTAGGAACGCGACTCCCACACCTCGCCCACCACCGCGAAGTACCGCTCCGTGTACGGGGCGAGCAGTTCGCGCTGGTCGGTCTGGACGAAGCCGGCGATCACGGCCTCCTGCACCGCGTTCGGCAGCTTGCCCGACTCGACCACCGAGGCCCACGCCTCCGCTTTGGCCTCCTCGGTGGGCCGCGCCGCCCGCGCCGTCGCCGCGTGCCGCTCACCGGCGGCGGTGCGGTCCCGGTCGTACTCGGAGCTGATCTCCTCCTCGTCGAAGCGGCCCACGGCCGCCAGCCGTTCCACGAAGGCCCAGCGCAGATCGGCGTCCACGGTCAGGCCCTCGACGGTCTGCGTGCCCTCCAGCAGGCCCACGAGGATGTCGAGCTGCTCCGGGGTGCGCGCGGTGTCCGCGAACGCCCGCGCCCACGCGAGCTGGTGGTCGCTGCCGGGCGCCGCCGCCCGCAGGTGCGCGAGGGTCGCGTCGGTCCACCGGGTCAGGCCGCTCTCGCGCCACACCGGGTCCGCGTACTGGTCGACGGCGAGCTTCGCCTGCCGCTGGAGCGACTGCACCACACCGATGTCGGTCTCCTTGCCGACCCCGCGCAGCACCAGCTCCAGGTAGTCACGCGCGGGCAGTTCGCCGTCCCGCGTCATGTCCCAGGCCGAGGCCCAGCTCAGGGCGCGCGGCAGCGACTCCTCGAAGTCCCCGAGGTGCTCGGTGACCACGCGCAGCGAGTCCTCGTCCAGCCGGACCTTGGCGTACGACAGGTCGTCGTCGTTGAGCAGGACGACGGCCGGCCGCGCCTTGCCCACCAGGGCCTCCACGGGCGTCAGTTCACCGTCCACGTCCAGCTCGACGCGGTCGGTGCGCACGAGCTTGCCGCCCTCCAGCTCGTACAGGCCGATCGCGATGCGGTGCGGGCGCAGCACGGCCTCGCCCTGGGCGCCGGCCGGAAGCGCGGGGGCCTCCTGCTTGACGGCGAAGGACGTGATGCGGCCCTCGGTGTCCACGTCGATCACCGGGCGCAGGATGTTGATGCCCGCCGTCTGGAGCCACTTGCGCGCCCACGTCGACAGATCGCGCCCGGAGGTCTCCTCCAGCGCGCCCAGCAGGTCGGTCAGGCGCGTGTTGCCGAAGGCGTGCCGCTTGAAGTACGCCTGCACGCCCTGGAAGAACTCGTCCATGCCGACGTAGGCCACGAGCTGCTTGAGGACGCTCGCGCCCTTCGCGTACGTGATGCCGTCGAAGTTGACGAGGACGTCGTCCAGGTCCTTGATGTCCGCCATGATCGGGTGCGTGGAGGGCAGTTGGTCCTGCCGGTAGGCCCAGGTCTTCTCCGTGTTGGCGAAGGTGGTCCACGCGGCGGGCCAGCGCGAGCCGGGCGCGTGCGCCTGGCAGGCCACCGAGGTGTACGTCGCGAAGGACTCGTTGAGCCAGAGGTCGTTCCACCACTCCATGGTCACGAGGTCGCCGAACCACATGTGGGCCAGCTCGTGCAGGATGGTCTCCGCGCGCCGCTCGTACGCCGCGTCCGTCACCTTGGAACGGAACACGTACTGGTCGCGCAGGGTCACCGCGCCGGCGTTCTCCATGGCCCCCGCGTTGAACTCCGGGACGAACAGCTGGTCGTACTTCTCGAAGGGGTACGCGTAGTCGAACTTCTCCTGGAACCAGTCGAAGCCCTGCCGGGTGACCTCGAAGATGTGCTCCGCGTCGAGGTGCTCGGCGAGCGAGGGACGGCAGTAGACGCCCAGCGGCACCCGCTGCCCGTCCCGCTCGTACACGCTGTGCACCGAGTGGTAGGGGCCGGCGATCAGCGCCGTGATGTACGAGGAGATGCGCGGGGTCGGCGCGAACTCCCAGACGTCGTCCTTGGGTTCGGGGGTCGGCGAGTTGGAGATCACGGTCCAGCCGGCCGGCGCCTTCACGGTGAAGCGGAAGGTCGCCTTGAGGTCGGGCTGCTCGAAGCTCGCGAAGACCCGGCGGGCGTCCGGCACCTCGAACTGGGTGTACAGGTACGCCTGGTTGTCCACCGGGTCGACGAAACGGTGCAGCCCCTCACCGGTGTTGGTGTACGCGCAGTCCGCGACGACCCTCAGCTCGTTGCGGCCCTCCAGCAGGCCGGACAGCGCGATCCGGGAGTCGGCGAAGACCTCCGCCGGGTCCTTGGCGTCGCCGTTGAGCACGACCTCGTGCACGGTGGGAGCGATCAGGTCGATGAAGGTCGAGGCCCCCGCCTCGGCCGAGTCGAAGCGCACGGTCGTCACCGAGCGGTAGACGCCGCCCTCCTGCGCGCCGCTGAGGTCCAGGTCGATCTCGTACGCGTCGACCGTCAGCAGACGCGCCCGCTCCTGCGCCTCTTCACGGGTCAGATTTGTGCCAGGCACGCGGTCAGCTCCTCGGTGTAGATGTCTGTGCGTCCCGACGCCAGGACAAGGGCGCCGGGCGGTGGGACGCGGTCGCGTCCGCGCCCCGGCGTCCGTCCGCCGTGGTGACGTCGGTACGTCGATGGCGTCGTATGGGGCGTTTATCCGTCCCATCCTTCCACGCGGCGCGCCCCCGGTCGGCGTCGGGCGCCGAACGGCTCGCGAGGGCGGGCGGGGGCGTGTGAGCGAACAGACGGCAATCCGGCGCGCGCTCCCGGGCAGGTACGGACCATCCCGGGAGCGGTCCGGACCAACGGGCGCGCCCGCCGGGATCATCCGGGGCATGCCGGACTTTCCCGCGCCCCCCGAAGGCGCCCCCGCGCGCCCGCCGCGAGCGCCCTGGGGCGGCCCCCTCCTCCCGGGCACCTCCGGGCCGTCCCGTGCGTTCTGCACTCAGTGCCACCCGAGGTACGATCCGCGCGCCGCGGCCCCGCCTCCACCGGCCGCGCGCAGGAGGCCGGGGCACTCGTGAACACCCGGCCCCGGTACGAGAGGCGGTGCGTGCCCGTGCCCGAGGAGCACGACGTGCTGGTGGCCGGTGCCGGCGTCGGCGGCCTCACCGCGGCGCTGTGCCTGCACGCCGCCGGCATCCCCGTACGCCTGGTGGAGGCGTCCGCGCCGCCCCTGCCCGCCGGGACCGGTGTCACCCTGCTGCCCGCCGCGGTCGCCGAGCTGACCGCCCTCGGACTCGGCGAGCCCCTCGCCGCCCTGGGGATCGCCCCCGCCGCCCTCGTCCTCTACGACCGGCACGGCGGCCCGCTGTGGTCGCGGCCGCGCGGACTGGCCCTGGGGCACCCCGTGCCGCAGTACGGCATCCACCGCGCCGCCCTCCAGGACCTGCTGCTGCGCGCCGTGCGCGAACGGCTCGGCCCGCACGCCCTGCGGACCGCCACCTCCGTCGTCCGTTTCGACGAGGCCGGGGACCATACCGTGCGGGTCACCCTGCGCGACGGCGTGCGCGGGCGCGACCACACCGAACGGGCCCGCGCCCTCGTCGGCGCCGACGGACCGCGCTCCGCCGTCCGCGCCGTACTGCACCGCGGCGAGGGCCCACCGCGCTGGGACGGCACCTGGCTGTGGCGCGGTCTCGTCCCCTGGCGCCAGGTGCTCGGCGGGCGCACCGTGGCCTTCGCCGGCGGCGGCGACGCCCGCCTCCTGGTCCAGCCGGTCTCCCGCGCCGCCGAACTGGCCGGACAGGCCCTGCTGCACTGGAGCGCCACGGTCCGCTTCGCGCCGGGGCGGCCCGGCACCGTCGGCGCCGCCGACTGGAACCGCAGGGGCCGGCTCGCCGACCTGCTCCCGCACTTCACCGGCTGGCGCCTGGGCGACCTCGACGTCCCCGCGATGCTCGCCTCCACCCCGCAGATCCACGCGAGCCCCGTGGTGCGGCGCCCGCCCCTGCGCCGCTGGGGCCAGGGCGCCGCGAGCCTCCTGGGCGACGCCGCCCACCCCTTCCTCCCGGCCGCCCTCGACGGCACCAGCCAGGCCGTGCTGGACGCCGCCGTCCTCGCCCGCTGCCTGGCCCGCACCACCCCCGACCGCGGCTCGGGCCTGCGCCTGTACGAACACCACCGGCTGCCCCGCGCCCTGGCCCTGCACCCGCCCGGCCCGCTGCCCACCGACACCCTCTTCGATCTGGTCACCGCCCGCGCCCCGGACGGCTTCGACCACGTCGAGGACGTCCTGACCCCCGCCGAACTGGGCGGGTTCTCGCGGGCCCAGCAGGAACTGGAGGCGGCGGCGGGCGCGTGGTGAACCCGCACGCCGCCGGGCCCGCCGGGCCCCCGGGCACGGGAAGGGGCGGCCACCGGTGCCCGGTGACCGCCCCTTTTCCTCCGTACGCGGACGAGCGGTGTCAGCCCTTCAGCTCCGCCGCGACCAGCTCGGCGATCTGGACGGCGTTGAGCGCCGCGCCCTTGCGCAGGTTGTCGTTGGAGACGAACAGGGCCAGCCCGTTGTCCACCGTCTCGTCGGCGCGGACGCGGCCCACGTACGAGGGGTCCTTGCCGGCCGCCTGGAGCGGGGTCGGGATCTCGGACAGCTCGACGCCCGGCGCGTCCTTGAGCAGCTCGTAGGCGCGCTCGACCGGCAGCGGGTTCGCGAAGCGCGCGTTGATCTGGAGGGAGTGGCCCGAGAAGACCGGGACCCGCACACAGGTGCCGGACACCTTGAGGCCGGGGATCTCCAGGATCTTGCGGGACTCGTTGCGGAGCTTCTGCTCCTCGTCCGTCTCGTACGAGCCGTCGTCCACGAGGTTGCCCGCCAGCGGCAGTACGTTGAAGGCGATCGGGCGCCGGTAGACGGCCGGCTCGGGGAAGTCGACGGCCTCGCCGTCGTGGGTGAGGCGGTCGGCCTCCGCCACGGTCTTCTGGGCCTGCCCGTGCAGTTCGGCGACGCCCGCGAGCCCCGAACCGGACACCGCCTGGTACGTCGCGACGACGAGCGCTTCCAGACCCGCCTCGGCGTGCAGGGGCTTGAGCACCGGCATCGCGGCCATCGTCGTGCAGTTCGGGTTGGCGATGATGCCCTTGGGGCGGTCGGCGATCGCGTGCGGGTTGACCTCGGACACGACGAGCGGGACCTGCGGGTCGCGGCGCCAGGCCGAGGAGTTGTCGATCACGACGGGGCCCTGGGCGGCGACCTTCTCCGCCAGCGCCCTGGAGGTGGAGCCACCCGCCGAGAACAGCACGATGTCGAGTCCGCTGTAGTCCGCCGTCGAGGCGTCCTCGACGGTGACCGCCTCGCCCTTCCAGTCGATCGTGGAACCGGCCGAGCGGGCCGAGGCGAACAGCCGCAGGGCGGTCACCGGGAAGTCCCGCTCGGCGAGAATCCTGCGCATGACCGTGCCGACCTGACCGGTGGCTCCGACGATTCCGACCCTCACGGGGACTCCTTCTCAGCTACGGCTCTGGCGTGTCCGGCTCGACCTGCGGACATCTGCGATACACGACCATGATGCGGCTGCCCGGGAGCGGTCTGTCCAATGCATTGTCCGGAACGTGGGACGTGCCACAGCGACCGCCACACATGAGTGTGACCCGGATCACCTGCCGGCCCCCGGCGTCGTCGAACGCATCCGGCCCACCGGACGTCGTAGGAGCGGACACGGCGAAGGGGGAGGGCCGGGGTGCTGCTCAGACGAGGGGGCGCGGGCGATCCGCTCGACGCCGCGCTGGAGGACAGGGTGCGTGCCGTGCTGACCCTGGGCGGGGTGCCGTACGCCGACCTGCCCGACGGCGTCCAGCAGGTCAGGCTGCGCCTCCTGGAACGCGCCCGCCGGGGGCAGGAGGAGCTGCGCGACGCCTCGGCCTGGGTCGCGGTCGTCGCCTCGAACCTCGCGATGGACTGGCACCGGGCGCGCCGCCGGCAGGAACGCCTCGGCGAGCGGCTCGCCGCGCTGCGCCCCGAGGAGCGGGCCGAGTACCGCGCCGCCGACGAGTCCCCGCTGCTGTCCCTCGCGGTCGCCCGGGGCCTGGACGAACTCCCCGACGCGCAACGGCAGGTGGTCGTCCTGCGCTTCTACGCCGACCTCGCGGTACGGGACATCGCCCGCGAACTGGACATCCCCGAGGGCACGGTCAAGAGCCGGCTGCACGCGGCGGTACGCGCGCTGCGGGAGCGGCTGCACGAGGACGAGGTGGTGTGAGGTGGCGGAGGAACACGGGTCAGGGCGACGGCCCGGGGAGCGCGCGGGCCACCCGGCCGGTACGGGACCCGAGGCGGAGACCGGGGCGGCGCGGGAGGGGGAGGCGGTGGCCGAGGGTGAGGTGGTGGGCGGGGTCGGGGGCGGGCCGGTGGGCGGAGCCGGCACGGACGGCCCGGCCGGCTCCGACTCCCCGGCCGGCCCCGGCCACCCGGCCGGCTCCGACTACCCGGCCGGCCCCGACTCCCCGGCCGGCCCCGACTCCCCGGCCGGCTCCGACTACCCGGCCGGTACCGGACCCGTTCACCCGGCTGAACTCGCCGCCCTCGCCGGTGACCCGCTGCCCGAGGACGCCGGGGCCGCCTACCGCGAACGGTACGAGCGCACGAGCCGGGACCTCGCCCTGCTCTCCCGGCACGTGCGCCACGTGGGGGACACCCTCGCCGGGCACCGCCCCGCGGCGCCCCGGCCGGCCCGCCGCCCCGCGTACGGCAGGCACCTGCTGACCACGGCGGCCTGCCTTCTGGGGGCCTCGGTCCTCGGCGGGCTGGTCTGGATCGGCGCCTCGCAGGGCGGGGGCGAGGCGGCGGACAGCGGCGGATCGGCGAAGTCGGCCCGGGAAGGCGGCGATCTGCGCCCGCCGAACGCCCGCGAGGACTACATCGCGTGCTCCAGGGTGCTGGCCGAGGGCGTCGTCAGGGAACTGACCCCGCTCGGCGCCGGACGCTTCCGGGTCGTGCTGGCCGTCGGGTACTACCTGCGGCCCGAGGGCCGCACCCCCGCCACCCACCCCACCGTCACGGTCACCCTGGGCGGCGCGGCCGGCCAGGAGCTGAAGGTGGGCGAGGACGCCCTCGTACGCACCCCGCGCACCGCCGGGGGCCAGGAGAGCTACGAGCCGGGCTGGGGCGCGAAGGACGCGCTCCCCGACCTGCTCCGGGCCCTGCCCCGCGCCGAGGGCCGCGCGTGTCCGCAGGGTTCCCCGTACCGCTGAGGAACGCGGCGCGGGGGCGGCGCGCGGGTGCGCCCGCCCGGGGGGACGGGCGCACCCGCGCGCGGTAATCGGTACCCGGACGTCGGACGGCCGCCGGATGAACGGCTAACGTCAGGGCGTGCGCTGGGAATTGCGGGTGGCGGCCTACGCCGTATGCGTGCGGGACGAGCAGATCCTGCTGGCCCGCTGGGTGGCCGCCGACGGCCGTCGCCTGTGGACCCTGCCGGGCGGCGGCATGGAGCCGGGCGAGGACCCCTACGACACGGTGATCCGCGAGGTGACCGAGGAGACCGGCCTCACCGCCGAGCCCACGGCCCTCCTGGGCACCGACTCCATCCGCCGCGAACACCGCCGCCTGGGCGCCGCCACCGCCTTCCACGGACTGCGCCTGGTCTACGAGGCGCGGATCACCGCCGGAACCCTCCGCAACGAGACCAACGGCTCGACCGACCTCGCCGCCTGGCACCCGCTGAGCGCCGTCCCCGGCCTCCCGCACGTCGAACTCGTCGACATCGCCCTGACCTTGTGGCGCGAGCGTCCGGCGGTGGGGAGGGTGGCGGGACGGTGAGGGCGCCCGCTCCCTTCCCCCGGAGGCCGCGCGCCGGGCACCGCCCGCCCCCGTGAGTGAGCGTGGCGGCCGGGCGGGGCGCGCTCCCTCCTCGCGGGCCGCGCCTGTCGCGGGTACCGGTCGCCGCGGGCGGGACGCCCGCGAGGGCGTCGCGGGGCGGCGGCCGCTACCCCGCCACATGAACCCGAAGTGACCTCCGTCCGTCCGCGTGACGAGGGCCCGGCGAGGACCCGGCGGCCGGCCGGTGCCGGGGTGATCCACGTTCTGCGACGCACGTGTGGCGTTGCCGCGCCGTTCACGCGCGGCTCACTCCCGGTGTCAACGCTCCTTCCCGGGGGAGGGATTCGCCTCCCTCCGGTACGCCGAGGCGTGCCGTGCTCCGGGAGGGACGCGCATGTCGCGCACACGCTCTGTCGTCAGGCCCGATCAGGACCCCGGGCGCTCAGGCGCCCCCGCCGTGCCGCGGCGGGCGCTGCTCGCCGCGGCCGGGGCGGTCTCGCTGTCCGCCGGGATCACCGTCGCCCTCGGGCGGTCCGCCGGGGGCGCCTCCGCCTCCTCCGCCGCGCCGCCCGCCCCCGCCGTACGGGCGCTGTCCCGCCCGGCGCCCGCCGCGCCGCTCGCCCCGTACACGCGCGGTACGACCCTCGCGGCCGTGTCCACCCCTTCGGGGCACGGGCCCTACCGGCGGCTCGGCGAGGGGCCGGGCTGGCGGCGGGTGCTGCGCGCGGACCTGGCCGGGGCGCGCCCCGGACGCGAGGCGCGGCGGCGCGCGGTCGCCGCCTTCGTGCAGTTCACCGACCTCCATCTGGTCGACGTGCAGCACCCGCTGCGGTACGAGTACCTGCGGGCCGCGACCGCGAGCGCCTGGCGGCCGCAGGAGGCGCTGTCGGTGGTCGGCGCGCTCTCGCTCGTGGAGCGGGTCAACGCTCTGCGCGGGGCGCCCGTCACCGGGTCGCCGCTGCACTGCGTCATGACGACGGGGGACAACACCGACAACAACTCCCGCGTCGAACTCGACTGGTTCCTGGGCCTCATGAGCGGCGGCAGGGTCACCCCGGACACCGGCGACCCCGGGCACTTCGAGGGGGTGCAGGGCTCCGGGCTCCCGCTGTACTGGCAGCCGGAGTCGGGGCTGCGCGACGCCGACAAGGGCCTCGGTTTCCCCCGGATCGACGGCTACCTCGGCGCCGCCACCCGGACCCTCACCAGCCCGGGGCTCAACCTGCCCTGGTACTCGACCGTCGGCAACCACGACTTCCTGCCCGGCGGCTGCTGGGCGCCCGGCGACGGCTGGGCCACCGAGATCGCCACCGGAGGCCGCAAGCTCATGGAACTGCCCGCCGGGCGCGGCGGGGCTTTCTGGAAGCAGGTCATGAAGGGCGAGGACCCGAAGGGGGACCTGTTCCGCGAACTGCTGCGGACCGAGGCCCGCCACCTGCGCCCCGTGACGCCCGACGAGCGGCGCGCGCCCGTCACCCCCGAGGAGTACGTCCGCGCCCACCTCGACCCCGCGCGCACCGGTCCTGGCCCGCACGGCCACGGCTACACCGAGGAGAACCTCGACCGGCAGACCCGCTACTACTCCTTCGCGCTCACCGACGAGGTCCTCGGCGTCAGCCTCGACACGACCGACTTCGGCGGCCACTACGAAGGCTCCCTCGGCCAGCGGCAGTTCGAGTGGCTGGAGAGCACCCTGCGCAAGGCCGCACAGCCGTACGTCATCGTGTTCAGCCACCACACCAGCAAGACCATGCGCAACCCGCGGCCCGACCCCGCCCGGCCCGGTGAACGCCGCCGCGACGGGGCCCAGTTGCTCGACCTGCTGGAGCGCAGTCCGAAGGTGCTGGCCTGGGTCAACGGGCACAGCCACAAGAACGCCGTCACCGCGCACCGGGGTCTGTGGGAGATCTCGACCGCCTCACACGTCGACTTCCCCCAACTCGCCCGCGTCGTGGAGCTGGTGGACAACAAGGACGGGACGCTCTCGCTGTTCACGACGCTCGTCGAGTCCGCCGCGCCCTCCCGGACCGACGTCCACGACCTCTCCACCCCCGGGCTCGCCGCCCTCTACCGCGAACTCGCCCTCAACGCGCCCGGCGCCCGCACCACCCTGGGGGGCGCGGACACCGACCGCAACACCGAACTCCTGATCCAGAAGCCCTGAGGTGACGGAGGACGCAAAGCGACAAAGCCCTCAAGCGCCAAGGAGACTCTCAGCGCGTGCCCGCGCACAGGGCCGCGTCCGCCGCCGCGAGCACGCGGCGCAGCGGACGGCCCTCGGCGGTCCACGTCGTGGTGTAGACGGTGACCGTGCCCCGGCCCCCGCTCGCCCGGCCGCCCTCCACCGAGTTGCCCGGCAGATCGCCCCCGTGGCCCCAGTACACGCCGCCGCAGGACAGCGGGAAGCTCGCCAGCCCGTAGCCGTAGCGGCTGCCGCGCGGGTACACGTCCCGGCCCCCGACGTCCGAGGTGTCGTGCGTCATCAGGCGCAGCGTCCGGGCCGGGAGCAGTCGCCCGCCGAACAGCCCGTCCCAGAAGGCGTTGAGGTCACGCGGGGTGGAGACCAGACCGCCCGAGGCGCCGAACTGGTAGCCGGGCAGCTCGGTCACGTCCACGACCCCCGCCCCCGGGTCCGCCGGGCTGACCCCGTAGTTGTGGGCGTGCGGACCACGCAGCCCGAACTCCTCCTCGGCCGGCCAGTACGTGTGATCCAGTCGCAGAGGCCGCAGGATCGCCTTGTCGATATATGTCCGGAAGTCGCCCCCCGTCACCTGTTCGATGATCATGCCGAGGGCCAGGTAATTCGTATTGGAATACCCCCACCGGGTGCCCGGCGCGAAGTCCTGGCCGTGGTCGATCGCGAGCTGGAGGTACCCCGCCTCGTCCAGCGGGCTCGCCCAGTCCACGAGCGCGGTGTACTCGGTCAGCCCGCTGCGCTGCTTGAGCAACTGCCGCACCGTGACGCGGCTGTCCGCGAGCTGCGGCAGATAGCGCCCGGCCCGGTCGTCCAGGCCGAGCCCGCCCTCGGAGACCAGCCGCATCACGGCGACCGCCGTGAACGGTTTCGTGTCGCTGGCCAGCCGCACACTCGCGTCGGCCCCCACCATCGGCCGGTCCGTGCCCAGTTCGGCGGTGCCCGCCGTCCAGGTCCGGCCGCCCCCGTACGCGAGGGCGCCGGGCACCCCGTCCCGCGCCACCAGGGCGTCGAGGCGGGCCTGCACCGGGTCGCCCGGCCGGCTGCGCACCGCTTCCCCGTGCGCCGCCGACGGGACGGCCGTCGCCAGCGGGGCCGCCGTCGCCGTCAGAACCCCTGCCAGCAGTGCCGCCGCCATGACGCGTGTACGCCGACGCATGTCGCATCCCCCAAGTCCACGGTTCCCGGCTCCCGCCGCCCGGCCCCCCGGCCGGTTTCCGTGGTCCCCACTCTCGCGCCCGCACCCGGCGGAATCAGTGGGGGCCGCGGCCGGAAACGCGGTGTACCCAGACCCCCCGCGGCCGGGGGGAGAACCCGCCCCGGCCGCACCGTCGCACCCGCCCCGCACGGCGCCCGCTCAGCGCGGCAGCACCTCGACGTACGCGGCGGGCTCCCGGTCCGCCGCGGCGAGCAGGGCCGTCCGCACCACGCATGCCTGCAGGTCAGGGGCGTCCCGCAGCTTGCGGGGGGTCATGTGGACCAGGCTGATCCCCAGCAGCTCCAGCCGCTCCCGCTTGCGCGCGCACTCCGTCCACGCCGCGTCCCGCTCCGGCCGCTCCCCGGGCCTGCGCACCCGCGTGTCCAGCTCCACCGCGACCGCCTGCTCCGGCCAGTACGCGTCCACCGTGCCCAGCGAGGGGCCCTCGGGCAGCCGCAGTTCGACGTTCCACGCCGGGTCCGGCAGACCGCCCTCCTCGACCATCAGGTACAGCCGCTCCTCGGCCACCGCCCGGCTCTCCAGCAGCAGCGCGTCCACCGCGTCCATGACGCAGGGGCGCCCCAGCAGCTCGCAGCGCCGCAGCTCGGCGACGACCGTGGCCGCGTCGCAGTGCCCGCCGCGCACCGCCTCGGTCAGCAGCCGCTCCACCTGCGCCGCGTCCGTCAGCTCCGCCACCGTGTCGGCGAGCGCCCGCGCCACCGGGGCGGTCGGCACGCCCGTCACCTGCTGCGGCACCGGCAGGTCGGAGCCGCGCACGATGCGCGCGCAGCCCGTGGACCGCAGCCGCCGCGTGTGCGGGACGAGGACGTCGAAACGGTCCATCGAGGCGAGCGAGGAGACCGGGGCCCGCAGGGCGAAACCGTGCAGCGCGAGCGCCGCGGGGCCCGTGATCATCGCCTGCGCCCCGGCGTCGGGCGCCTCCTCCCCGGTGGGCTGGGCCGGGACGCCGCGGGCTCGCCCGGCCGGCGGACGGCGCGCGTACAGCACCGCCGCGTGCAGCCGCTCCTCCGTCGTGGGCCGCCCGGAACGCAGCAGGAAGACCCCCGGCAGCAGCCGCTGCCAGCCGCCCCCCGGCGCGCAACGCGCCGCCGTGCGGGCCGCGGTCACCCCGCGGGCCCGCAACTGCGCGGCGTCGACCACGCAATGGGGCCCGGTCACCGGCAGCGCGCTCGCCCCCGGGGCGGCTGAGGAAACAGAGGTGGCAGAGGAAACATGGTTCATGCCGGGGGTCTTCCTCGGCGAACGCGTCCGCTAACCGCTGTGACGTTTTCGTCGACAAAACCGGACAACTTCGTCCTAAAGTACGGGTGTTCGACTGCCGATAAGGGTATTCCGCCGAACGGGTTAAGCAACCTCGCCCAAACCCGCCCGGGGGTCGCCGTGCGGTAGGGGGCGGTGCGCGGGCCCCGGGGGAGGCCGGGTACGCGGGCCCCCGGGGGAGGCCGGCCGCGAGGGCCGGCCTCCCGGAGCGGGGCGGGGGCGGAACGGGCCGGCGGTCAGGCCGCCTTCGTGTCGCACTCCTGCGCGCGCAGCGCCCGCGCCAGGTCGTCACGGGCCTCCAGGACCAGCCGGCGCGCCGCCTGCGAGACGTCCGTGTGGGCCTCCAGCCACGCGTCGGCGGCGGCCAGCGTGTCCGGGCTGTCCTGGAGCGAGGGGAACAGCCCGCGCACCACGTCCATGCCGATCTGGATGGACCGCTCCCGCCACACCCGGGCGATCACCTCGAAGTACTTCCCGGCGTACGGGGCGATCAGTTCGCGCTGGGCCGGCTGCTCGAAGCCCGCGATGGTCGCCTCCACCAGCGCGTTGGACAGCTCGTCGGACTCGACGACCTGCGCCCACGCCTGCGCCTTGACGGCCTCCGAGGGCCGCGCGGCGAGGCAGCGCACCTGATGCCGTTTGCCCGAGGCCGTGTTGTCGCGGGCCAGTTCGGCCGCGATCTCGGACTCGGCGGCGCGGCCGTGCACGACCAGCGGCTGGAGCAGGGCCCAGCGCAGCTCCTGGTCCACCTCCAGGCCCTCGACGGCCTCCGAACCCGCCAACAGCCCCTCCAGGAGCTGGAGATCGGCGTCCGTGGTGGCTGTCGCGGCGAAGAACCTGGCCCAGGTGAGCTGGTGCTGGCTGCCCGCCTCGGCGGCGCGCAGCTCGCGGAGGGCGCCCTCCGCGAGCAGCCGGCCGCCCTCCTCGCGCCACGCGGGCGCGGCGTACGAGACGAGCGCCGTACGCGCCCAGGCGTGCAGCATCTGGAGGACCCCGATGTCGCTCTCGCGGCCCGCGAAGCGCAGCACCAGTGCCACGAACTCCCGCGCGGGCAGCAGTCCGTCGCGCGTCAGGCTCCACAGCGCCGACCAGCACAGCGCGCGGGCCAGCGGGTCGGTGATCTCGCCGAGGTGCGCGCGCAGCGTGGCGAGCGAGTTCTCGTCGAAGCGGATCTTGCAGTAGGTGAGGTCCTCGTCGTTGACCAGGACCAGTTCGGGCGCCTCCTGGCCGGACAGCGCGGTGACGGCCGTACGCGGGCCGGACACGTCGGCCTCGGCGCGGGCGTACCGCACGAGGGCGCCCTCCTCGCGCCGGTACAGCCCGATCGCGACGCGGTGCGGGCGCAGTTCGGGGTGCGAGGCGGCGGCCTCCTGTACGACGGTGAGCTGGGCGACCCGGCCGTCCTCACCCAACTCGACCTGCGGGGTCAGGGAGTTGACGCCGGCCGTCTGGAGCCAGGACTTCGCCCAGCCGGTCATGTCACGGCCCGAGGTCTCGGCGAGGGCCGACAGCAGATCGCCGAGGGTCGTGTTGCCGTAGGCGTGCCGCTTGAAGTAGCGGCGCGCGCCCTCCAGGAACGCGTCCCGCCCGACATAGGCGACGAGCTGCTTGAGGACGCTCGCGCCCTTCGCGTACGTGATCCCGTCGAAGTTGAGCTTCGCGTCCTGGAGGTCGCCGATGTCGGCGGTCACCGGGTGCGTCGAGGGCAGCTGGTCGGCCCGGTAGGCCCACGCCTTGCGGTTGTTGGCGAAGGTGATCCAGCCGTCGGTGAAGCGGGTCGCGCCCACCATCGAGAAGGTCCCCATGAAGTCCGCGAAGGACTCCTTGAGCCACAGGTCGTCCCACCAGCGCATGGTCACGAGGTCGCCGAACCACATGTGCGCCATCTCGTGCAGGATCACGTTGGCGCGCCGCTCGTAGGACGCCTGCGTGACCTTGCCCCGGTAGATGTACTCCTCCCGGAAGGTGACCAGCCCCGGGTTCTCCATCGCGCCGAGGTTGTACTCCGGCACGAAGGCCTGGTCGTACTTGCCGAAGGGGTACGGGTAGTCGAAGTGGTCGTGGAAGAAGTCCAGCCCCTGCTTGGTCACGAGGAAGACGTCGTCCGCGTCGAAGTGCGGGGCCAGGCCCTTGCGGCACATCGCGCCGAGCGGGATCTCCAGCTCCGTACCGTCCTCGAAGGTCCGGCGGTAGCTGTCGGTCACGTAGTGGTACGGGCCGGCCACGACACACGTGATGTACGTCGAGACCGGCTTCGTCTCGGCGAAGGACCACACGCCGTCCGTCAGCTCGCCCGCGCCGTTGCTCCACACCGTCCAGCCCTCGGGGGCCTGCACCCGGAAGCGGTAGGGCGCCTTCAGGTCGGGCTGCTCGAAGTTGGCGAAGACCCGGCGCGCGTCGGCCGGCTCGTACTGCGTGTAGAGGTAGACCTCGCCGTCCTCCGGGTCGACGAAGCGGTGCATGCCCTCACCCGTGCGGGAGTAGGCGCACCGCGCGTCCACGACCAGGGTGTTCTCGGCCTCAAGGCCGTCCAGGGCGATCCGCGTGCCGTCGAAGACCGCGGCGGGGTCCAGTTCCCGCCCGTTGAGCGTCACGGCGGTGACGGAGGGGGCGAGCAGGTCCGCGAAGCTCGCGGCGCCCGGCTCGGCGCACGTGAACCGCAGCGTGGTCACCGACCGGAACGTCCGGGGCCCCTCCCCGGCGTCCCCGACGGCGGACCGCAGGTCGAGATCCACCTCGTAGCCCTGCACGGACAGCAGCTCGGCCCTGGTACGGGCCTCCTCACGGGTCAGGTTCTCACCGGGCACCGGCACTCCTTCGTGACGCGAAACGGGGGCGGGACACGCGCTCGTGGCGCGCGCCCGCGGGGCGTGATACGGGTGTCTACGATCCTCGCACGCACGGCAGAACCGGCACATCCGGGACCGGGGACAGCCTCGCGCCCCGCCCCGTGCCCCGACGCGGGCCCGGACGCGTCTCGCCGCGCGCACCCCGGGAGCCGGGGGCCGCGAGCCCGGGAATCGGGGACGCGGTTCGCGCGTTGCGCTCTCCAGGGGCCGTCGCGCGCGCGGGTCGTGTCTCCGGGTGCGTCCGGAGGCCGTCCGCGGGTTCGCGCGCCCACCGAGCTGTGCACCGGAGCCGCGCAGAGGGCCGGAGTCCGGACTTCACGAGGAGAGACATGACCGAGCAGCAGACGCAGGAGCGGATCACCGCCGACTTCTGGTTCGACCCGCTGTGCCCCTGGGCCTGGATGACCTCGCGCTGGATGCTGGAGGTCGAGAAGGTCCGCCCCGTCGACGTGCGCTGGCACGTGATGAGCCTCGCCGTCCTCAACGAGCCGAAGCTCGACGAACTGTCCGAGGAGTACCGCGAGATCCTGAAGAACGCCTGGGGCCCGGTCCGGGTCGTCGTCGCCGCCCAGCAGCTGCACGGCGACAAGGTGCTCGGCGACCTCTACACGGCCCTGGGCACCCGCTTCCACAACAGGGGCGAGGGCCCGACCCGCGAGGCGGTCCTCGGCGCCCTGGAGGAGGTCGGCCTGCCCGCCTCCCTCGCGGACTACGCCGAGTCCGGTGAGTACGACACGCAGCTGCGCGCCTCCCACCAGGAGGGCATCGACAAGGTCGGCCAGGACGTCGGCACCCCCGTCATCGCCGTGCCCGGCCCGGACGGCGAGCAGATCGCCTTCTTCGGCCCCGTCGTGACCCCCGCCCCCAAGGGCGAGCAGGCCGCGCGCCTGTGGGACGGCACCGTCGCGGTGGCCTCCGTCCCCGGCTTCTACGAGATCAAGCGCACCCGTACCCAGGGGCCGATCTTCGACTGAGGCGCCGCGGCCGCCCGGCCGGGCCCCGCGGCGGCCCCGCGCACCGGTCATCCGGCCGGCCGGTGCGCGGGGCCGGGCCGGGCGGTTCAGTTCACGTCCTCCGGGACGCGCACCGGCTCCCGGAAGCGCCACTTGTTCCCGGAGGTCCTGACCTTCCGGCAGGTCCCGGCGGCGCACATCAGGTAGTGCTCGACGTAGGTCTCCTCGATCCTGCCGCGCAGCCACTTCTTCTGGGCCTCGGTCAGCGGGACGTGCGGTTCGACGGACTTGCACCAGACGCACTCGGTCTGTCTAGGTTTCATCCCGCCACGATCCTCCGGAAGCCGCAAAACCGAAAGACCCCCGCGAGTCACGTCCTCGCGGGGGTCCCTCTTTTCATCCGCCTGCCACGTGAAGGGTGAGAAGACGATCACGAGCAGGACGTTCTCGGGGCCGGCCGGCCGGCCCGGGTCAGGGGGCCAGCAGCAGCGTGTGGGCGCGGGCCTTGGCGGCGGAGTAGCGGGCGGCCACGTCCTGCCAGTTGACGACGCGCCACATCGCCTCGATGAAGTCCACCTTCTGGTTCTTGTACTGGAGGTAGAAGGCGTGCTCCCACGCGTCGAAGACGAGGACCGGCACCGAGCCCTGGCCGACATTGCCCTGGTGGTCGTAGATCTGTTCGACGATCAGCCGTCCGCTGACCGGCTCGAAGGCCAGGACGCCCCAGCCCGAGCCCTGGGTCGTCGCCGCGGCCTTGGTGAGCTGCGCCTTGAAGCCGGCGAAGGAGCCGAAGGACTCGGTGATCGCGTCGGCCAGCTCGCCCACGCCGTCCTGGGCCAGCGGCTCGCCGCCGCCGTCACCGGTCATGTTGTGCCAGTAGATGCTGTGCAGGATGTGCCCCGACAGGTGAAAGGCGAGGTTCTTCTCCAGCCCGTTGATCGAGCCCCAGGACTCCTTGTCGCGCGCCTCCGCGAGCTGCTCCAGCGTGTCGTTGGCGCCCTTGACGTAGGTCGCGTGGTGCTTGTCGTGGTGCAGCTCGATGATCTCCGGGCTGATCACGGGGGCCAGGGCTGAGTAGTCGTACGGCAGCTCGGGAAGTGTGTAGACGGCCATGGGGAGGAACCCTCCGGAACTCTTCTTGTCGAGTCGAGCTTATTGCGAATCACTTGCAAGTGCACGTTATCAGCGAAGAGTGCGGGGGGCGCTTCGGGGCGTGCCCGGCGGTTCGGGGCGCGCGCCGGAGGCTCAAGGCGGGGTCGGGGAACCGGGCATGACGGAGCCCCCGCCCGCCGCGCGCGTGCGCGACTGACGGGGGCTCGGCCGCTCCCGCAGGGGCCCGGGGCGGGTCCCGCTCACCCGCCGCGGGCCCCCTCACCCGCGTACGCCCACGCGGGTCCCGCGCCGCTGTCGCCACAGGCCGAACACCGACAGGGCCACGGCCAGTCCGCCCGTGAAGTACAGCTGGAGCCGGGTGTCCGGCTCGCGCAGCATCAGCACCAGGACGGCCGCCATCGCCGCCAGGGCCACCCAGGTCAGGTACGGGAAGGCCCACATGCGCACGACGAGCCGGTCGGGTGCCTCGCGTTCCAGCAGGCGCCGGGTGCGCAACTGCGCCACCGCGATGAAGGCCCACACCACGAGCACCGCCGCGCCCACCATGTTCAGCAGCCACGTGAACACCGTGTCGGGCCACCAGTAGCTCAGCAGCACCGCGAGGAAGCCGAAGGCGGAGGAGGCGACGACGGCCGGGCGCGGCACCCCGCCGCGTGACAGCCGCCCCAGGAGGGCCGGGCCGTCCCCGCGCTCGACCAGCGAGTGGGCCATGCGCGAGGAGCCGTAGATGTTCGCGTTCATCGCGGAGAGCAGGGCCGCCAGGATGACGACGTTCATGACCTGCGCGGCGCCCGGGATGCCGAGCGCGTCGAGCACGGCCACGTAGGGGCCCTCCTCGGCGACCTCCGCCCGGTTCCACGGCACCAGCGTCACGATGACGGCCATCGAGCCGACGTAGAAGAGGGCGATGCGCCACATCGCCGTACGCACCGCGTTCGCGACCCCGCGCACCGGGTTCCGCGACTCGGCGGCGGCGATGGTGACCGTCTCCAGGCCGCCGTACGCGAAGACCGAGGCGAGCAGGCCGGTGATCATCCCGTCCGGGCCGTTCGGGAGGAAGCCGCCGTCGCCCGTCAGGTGCGAGAGGCCCGGGGCCGCGGTGCCGGGCAGGACGCCGAGGATCGCGAGGACGGCGATCACCAGGAAGGCGGCGATGGCCGTGACCTTGAGCGCCGCGAACCAGAACTCGAACTCCCCGAAGTTGCCGACCGCCGACAGGTTCGTCGCGCAGAACAGCACCATGAACAGCGCGACCCACAGCCAGTCCGGGGTGCCGGGGAACCAGCCCGTCATGATCGAGGCCGCCCCGATCGCCTCGGCCGCGACGCCCACGCACAGCAGCATCCAGAACATCCAGCCCGCCGTGAATCCGGCCCAGGGGCCGATCGCCCGTTCGGCGTGCACCGAGAAGGAGCCGGAGGCCGGACGGGCGGCCGACATCTCGCCGAGCATCCGCATCACGAGCATGACCAGCGCGCCCGACAGGGCGTACGCGAGGACGATCGAGGGGCCGGCCGCGGCGATCCCCGCCCCCGAACCCACGAAGAGCCCGGCCCCGATGACCCCGCCGAGGGCGATCATCGAGAGGTGGCGTTGCTTGAGCCCGTGGGTGAGGCCCGGGGCCGGGCTCGTGGCGTCCTCGGGGCCGGCGGGTCCGGTTTCGGGCGGGGCCGAGGTGCGTGTCATGGGGAAGTCCTGGGGGTGAGGCGGCGGCGGTCGGGAGAAAACGGAGGACAGTATTCCGAAAGTCCGCCAGACGGGACGCGTTGTCCGGAATGCGGACGGTGTGTGTGCGGGGCGCACGGGGCCGGGGGCGGACGGGCGCGGGGACCCCGCGCGGCGGAGTGCCGGCGGTCCCGGACGCGATACGGAGTACCGGCGGTCCCGGACGCGGGGCGCTCGGTGGTCCCGGGCGGAGGGGCGCCCCGCCCCGGGCGGAAGCCTCCGCCGGTGCCCGGCGGCCTGTCCCGGCCCCGGGTGGGAGCCTGTGGCCGTCTCGCGCGAAGCCGCCCGCCGGTCCGGGGCGTCCGCGTCGGCGCGCTCGTCCTGTAGGCCACGGGGGAGTGTCCGCCGTCCTTGGCGGAATCCCACAGCCCAAGCGGCTCCTTGCCTCCCGTGTCTCCCGTAAGCCCTCGCTCCGTCAAAGGTGACGAGCATCACCCCGGCAGGAGCGTGAGGCGTGGGTTTTGTGAGATCCCCACCAATTCCGTGATCGTCCCTTTGTTCGTGACGACCGGTGAGAGCGGGTTGACCTCTGGGCTACGGTCACTGTGCACCCGGCTGCGTCCGCCGCACCGGAGAGAACCGGCCGCACCGGAGCGGACCGAACGCCCAACCGGACGGACCGGAACGACCGGAACGGAACCACCGGACCGGAACGACCGGACCGGACGGAACGGAACCACCGGACCGGACGGACCCGGGCCGGGCAGCCCGGTCCTCGTCCCCGTCCCCGTCCCTCTCTCACCCACCCCACCCCACCCCACCTCACCTCGCGGAGACCCGATGAGTTCAGCGTCCGTCCTCCACCGCCCGGGAACGGTCCTCGCGGACCTGCTGCCCGCCTCCCGCACCCGGGACATCGCGCTCGTCGTGGGCGGTGCCGCGCTCACCGGCCTGGCCGCCCAGATCGCGGTGCCGATCCCCGGCTCCCCGGTCCCGGTCACCGGCCAGACCTTCGCCGCGCTGCTCGTGGGCACCGCGCTCGGCGCCCGGCGCGGCTTCCTCGCGCTCGCGCTGTACGCGGTCGCGGGCATGGTGGGCATGCCGTGGTTCTCCGAGGGGCAGTCCGGGACGGGCATGGCCTCCTTCGGCTACATCCCCGGCATGATGATCGCCGCCCTCGTGGTCGGCGCCCTCGCCCAGCGCGGCACGGACCGCTCGCCGCTGCGCACGGCGGGCGCCATGCTGCTCGGCAACGTCATCATCTACGCGACCGGCGTCCCCTACCTCGCCCTGGACACCGGCATGAACGCGAGCCAGGCCATCGCGGCCGGCCTCACGCCGTTCGTCATCGGCGACCTGATCAAGACGGCCCTCGCGACGGGCGCGCTGCCCACCGCCTGGAAGCTGATCGGCCGCAAGGACGGCTGACGCCGCCGTCCCCGCGCGAGGGGCCGTACGCACCGAGGGCGCCGCACCCCCCTAAGCAGGGGTGCGGCGCCCTCCGGCGTGTCCGGGGCGGGAGGGGTCAGCCGCGCGCCGTCGGCACCTTGCGGGCCTCCGGGCCGGAGCCCTCGTCCGCTCGCGGGCCGCGGACCTTCTCGCGGATCAGCGCGAAGGCCACGACGAACGCGGCCACGAGCAGCGACAACAGGACCTGCGTGCGGCCGTCGTCGTCGGTGAGCATGTAGACCAGGACGAAGGAGATCATCGCGATCGTCGCCCACGTCAGGTAGGGGAACAGCCACATCCTGACCACGAGCTGCTCCGGGGTCTCCCGCTGGATGCGGACGCGCAGCCGCAGCTGCGAGAAGCAGATGACGAGCCACACGAACAGGGCGACCGCGCCCGAGGAGTTCAGCAGGAACTCGAAGATCGTGTCCGGCCACTGGTAGTTGAGCCACACCGCGAGGAAGCCGAAGACGACCGAACCGAGGATCGCGGCCTGCGGCACGCCCCGGTGGTTGGTGCGGGCGAAGGCGCGCGGGGCGTCGCCCCGGCCGCCGAGCGAGAAGGCCATGCGAGAGGCCGTGTACAGACCCGAGTTCAGGCAGGACAGGACCGCCGTCAGCACGATGACGTCCATGATCTGCCCGGCGTGCGGGATACCGATCGAGTTGAGCGCGGCCACGTACGAGCCGTCCGTCTGGATCGACTTGTCGTTCCACGGCAGCAGGGTCAGCACGACGAGGATCGAACCGAGGTAGAAGATCGCGATCCGCCAGATCACGCTGTTGGTGGCCTTGGACACCGCGCGCTGCGGGTCGGAGGACTCCCCGGCGGCCAGGGTCACGATCTCACTGCCCATGAACGAGAAGACCACGAGCAAGGTGCCCGTCAGGATCGCCCCCGGCCCGTTCGGCATGAAGCCGCCCGCGTCCGTGAGATGCGCGAACCCGGAGCCCGGGTTGTCGGAACCGGGCAGGACGCCGAACACGGCGAGCAGCCCGATGATCACGAACACGCCGATCGCCACGACCTTGATCCCCGCGAACCAGAACTCGAACTCGCCGTACGAACCGACCGAGACCAGATTGGTCGCGGTCAGCACGAACATCACGATGAGCGCCCAGCCCCACTGCGGGACGGCCGGTACCCAGCCGTTGAGGATCACCGCGCCCGCCGTGGCCTCCACGGCGAGCACGACGACCCAGAAGAACCAGTACAGCCAGCCGATCGAGAACCCGGCCCAGCGGCCCAGCGCCATGTCCGCGTACGCCGAGAAGGAGCCGGAGGACGGCCGGGCGGCGGCCATCTCGCCGAGCATCCGCATCACGAGCACGACCATCACGCCGACCAGGGCGTAGGACACCAGGATCGCCGGCCCGGCCGCCGCGATGCCCGCGCTGGAGCCGACGAACAGACCGGCCCCGATGACCCCGCCGATGGCGATCATCGACAGGTGACGCCCCTTGAGCCCCGGCTTGAGGCCCTCCCCGCCGGGTGCGCCGCCGCTCCCGGGGTCGCCGGGCGGCTGCTGCCGGGGTGAACGATCGGGCTCTCTGATCGACTGCGAGGTCATGCGATGAGTCCTTCGGTTCTCAGATGAGCGGATTCCAGTAGGGGACCATGTGAGGGCCGCTTACCGGAAGGCTCGATTCCGGATTGTTGTCCAGAGCACGTCCGGGGCGCGCCGTCCCCGGACCCGGGGGCGGCTACCCCGTGGGTGACATGCCACACTCATTCGCATGCGCGTGTATCTCGGCTCGGACCATGCCGGCTACGAACTCAAGAACCACCTCGTCGAGTGGCTCACCGCCCACGGACACGAGCCCGTCGACTGCGGGCCCCACGTCTACGACGCCCAGGACGACTACCCGCCCTTCTGCCTGCGCGCCGCCGAGCGTGCCGCCGCCGACCCCGAGGCGCTCGGCGTCGTGATCGGGGGTTCCGGCAACGGGGAGCAGATCGCCGCGAACAAGGTCGAGGGCGTGCGCTGCGCCCTCGCGTGGAGCGTCGAGACCGCGAAGCTCGGCCGCGAGCACAACAACGCGAACGTCGTCTCGGTGGGCGCGCGGATGCACTCCACCGACGAGGCCACCTCCTTCGTCGAGGTCTTCCTCGCCACGCCCTACTCGGACGAGGCCCGGCACACCCGCCGGATCGACATGCTCTCCGCCTACGAGAAGACCGGCGAACTGCCGCCGATCCCGGCGCACCACCCGCAGCAGCCCGGGGCCTGAACCCGCACGACCGACACGACATGCCCGAAGGCCACACGCTGCACCGGCTGGCCGCCGACCACCTCCGGAGGTTCGGCGGCCGGCCGGTCCGCGTCTCCAGCCCGCAGGGGAAGTTCGCGGACTCCGCCGCGCTGCTGGACGGCGCCGTACTGCGGAGCGCCGAGGCCCACGGAAAGCACCTGTTCCTCGGCTTCGGCCCGCTCGGCTGGGTCCACGTCCACCTGGGCCTGTTCGGCAAGGTGAGGCAGGGGCCCGCGCCCGCCCCGCCGCCCACCGACACCGTGCGGCTGCGGCTCACCGGCCCCGGCGGCTGGTCCGATCTGCGCGGCCCCACCGCCTGCGCCCTCCTCGACGACACGGAGAAGGCCGCGATCCACGCCCGCCTGGGGCCCGACCCGCTGCGCCCCGAGGACGACGGGGAGGCCGCCTGGGCCCGGATCTCCCGCAGCCGGGTCAGCCTCGCGGTGCTGCTCATGGACCAGAAGGTCGTCGCGGGTGTCGGCAACGTCTACCGGGCCGAGGTCCTCTTCCGGCACGGCATCGACCCGCTGCTGCCCGGCCGCGACCTCGACCGCGCGACCTGGGACGCGATCTGGGCCGACCTCGTCCTGCTCATGCGCGAGGGCGTCCGGCTCGGGCGCATCGACACCGTACGGCCCGAACACACCCCCGAGGCGATGGGCCGCGCCCCACGGGTGGACGACCACGGCGGCGAGGTCTACGTGTACCGGAGGGCGGGTCAGCCGTGCCTGGTGTGCGGGACGGAGGTCAGCCGAGGGGAGCTGGGGGGACGGAACCTGTTCTGGTGCGGGGGGTGCCAGGGGCACCGGGGGTGAGGCGGTCGGCGCTTCGCGCCTCGTCCTCAAGCGCCGGACGGGCTTGCTTGGTGCCCTGTCCTCTAGCGCCGGACGGGCTTGATGGCCGCCTTGTCCTCAAGCGCCGGACGGGCTTGATTAGCCGCCTTGTCCTCAAGCGCCGGACGGGCTTGGTTGGTGCCCTGTCCTCAAGCGCCGGACGGGCTTGGTTGGTGCCCTGTCCTCAAGCGCCGGACGGGCTTGGTTGGTGCCCTGCCCTCTAGCGCCGGACGGGCTTGATAGCCGCCTCGTCCTCTAGCGCCGGACGGGCTTGGTTGGCGTCCCCGGTTTATCAAGTGGGCTCCTCTGCTTGCCAGTTGAAGGTTTCCTGGGCTCTGTATCAGTCGGTGCGAGGGGCCTGGACAGCGGTGGGCGGGCGTGCTGTCATGCCGTCGACCGGGGATTTCCAACGTTGGAATATCTGGTCGCAGCACTGCGCAACCCCCACCCGCACGGCCTTCGAGTCGAGGACGCAGGAGTCCCCATGTACGCGAGACCGCACCCGCACCCGTACCCCCGAGCAGGCCGGAGAGCAGCTGCGCCGGCCTCGGGCCGACGCCGACTGACCCTGCTGGCCGCCCTCTTCGCCCTGCTCGCGCCGCTCCTGGTGGCGCTCGGCACCGGCACCCCCGCTCAGGCGGCCACCGCCGCCTGGACACCCAGACCGGCGCCGATGACGACCCCGTGGACCAGCCAGGTCCCCGTCGACAAGCCGCTGCCCGAGTACCCGCGACCCCAGCTCACCCGGCCCGACTGGGCCAATCTCAACGGGATATGGGACTTCGCGGTGACCGGCAGGGACGCCGGTCAGCCGGCCCGGTTCACCGAGCAGATCCGGGTCCCCTTCGTCGCCGAGTCGGCGCTCTCCGGAATCCAGCGGAAGATCACCCAGAACGACAAGCTCTGGTACAAGCGGCAGTTCACCGTCCCGGCCGGCTGGAGCGGCCGCCACGTCGTCCTCAACTTCGGGGCCTCCGACTGGCAGACCACCGTATGGGTCAACGGGCAGCAGGTCGGCGCGCACAAGGGCGGCTACGACTCCTTCAGCTATGACATCACCGCCCAACTCGTCAGCGGCGACAACACCGTTGTCGTCTCCGTGTACGACCCGACGCAGACCGGCGGCCAGGCCGTCGGCAAGCAGCGCGTCAACGAGGTCACCCCGCACGCGGGCGGCGGCATCTTCTACACCGCCGCCTCCGGGATCTGGCAGACCGTGTGGCTGGAGCCGGTCGCCGACGCGCACATCACCCGCCTCGACATGACGCCCCGGCTCAGCGACAACACCCTGCGGGTACGCGTCCAGGGCTCGGGCGCGGCGAACGGCCGCACCGCCCGCGTCACCGTCTCCTCCGGCTCCACCGTGGTCGCCACCGCCACCGGAGCCGTCGGCTCCGAGATCACCCTGTCCGTGCCCAGCCCGCACCTGTGGACGCCCGAGGACCCCTACCTCTACGACGTCAGGGCCGAACTGCTCAACGGCACCACCGTCCTCGACAGCACCGGCAGTTACGCCGGGATGCGCACCATCGCCCTCGCCAAGGTCGACGGGGTCCAGCGGCCGGTGCTCAACGGCAAGTTCGTCTTCCAGACCGGGACCCTCGACCAGGGCTACTGGCCCGACGGCATCTACACCGCGCCCACCGACGCCGCCCTCAGGTCCGACCTCCAGGCGCACAAGGACCTCGGCTTCAACATGGTCCGCAAGCACATCAAGGTCGAACCGCAGCGCTGGTTCTACTGGGCCGACAAGCTCGGGCTGCTCGTGTGGCAGGACATGCCCGCGATGGACACCGGCAAGTCCCCGGACAGCGCCGCGCGTACTCAGTGGGAGCAGGAGTACCACGCGGTCGTCGACCAGCACCGCAGCTCCCCCTCGCTCGTCATGTGGGTGAACCAGAACGAGGGCTGGGGCCAGTACGACCAGGCCAGGATCGCCGGCGACATCAAGGCGTACGACCCCTCGCGGCTGGTCGACAACATGAGCGGGATCAACTGCTGCGGAGCCGTCGACGGCGGCAACGGCGACGTCATCGACCACCACAACTACGTCGGCCCCGGCGTCACCACGCCCAGCGCCACCCGCGCCGCCGTCCTCGGCGAGTTCGGCGGCCTCGGCTACCGGGTGCCCGGCCACGAGTGGTTCCCCGGCGGCGGCTTCAGCTACGAGGACCAGCCCGACACGGCGACCCTCGACAACCGCTTCGTGGGCCTCCTCGACGCCCTGCGGACCGGCGGACTGCCCGCCGGGCTCTCCGCCTCCGTCTACACCGAGATCACCGACGTCGAGAACGAGGCCAACGGACTGCTCACCTACGACCGGCAGGTCACCAAGGTCGACACCGCCCGGGTCCGCGCCGCCAACACGGCGCTGATCGACGCCTCCAAGAACCCGCCGCCGCGCGTCACCCTGCCCTCGGGGCAGCACTCCCTGCGGGTCACGACGCCCGGCCACACCGACAAGTACCTGCGCCACCGCGAGGCGCTGGCCGAGACGGCCGTGGTCGACGCCAACAGCGGCGCCCTGCTCAAGTCCGACGCGACCTGGAAGGTCGTACCCGGACTGTCCGACAGCTCCTGCTACTCCTTCGAGTCGCGCAACTACCCCGGCGAGTACCTGCGCCACCGCGACTTCCGGGTGCGCAGGGACGCCTCCGACGGATCGGCGCTCTTCAAGTCCGACGCCACTTGGTGCGCCTCGGCCGCGACGGGCGGGGTACGGCTGTCCGCCGCCGCCTTCCCCGGCCAGTACCTGCGCCACATCAACTCGGAGGTCTGGCTCGCCACCCCGGGCGGCAGCCACGCCTGGGACAACCCCACGCTGTTCGACCAGGACACCGTGTGGTCGGTCGAGGCACCGTGGGCCCCGTGAGGTAGCGGTGCGGCCGGCCCCGGGCGGTGCCGCTCACCGCCCGGGGCCGGCCCGCCCGCGGCTGCCGTACGGTCTCAGAAACCGTGCGGCAGCCACGGCGCCACCGAGGAACCGAAGGCGACCGACGCCTCCTCCAGCGCCCCGGCCCGGTGCTCCACGACCCGCCCGGCCGCCCCGAGGCCCGTCAGGCCGGAACCGCCGAGGTACACCGCGCCCAGCTCCCGCACCGAGAGCGACAGATCCGCCTCCCGGCCGGTGGGTACGCAGCGCGCGCCCGCCGGGCCCCCGGTCAGCAGCCAACGCCCCTCGTTCCAGGGGCAGAAGGCGTCCTCGACCTCCAGCACGACGTCCACCGGCGTCCGGTAGGCGCGGGCCGACAGCGCGGCCCCTACGTCCACCAGCCGCACGTACAGCCCGTCGCGCACCCGCAGCCGGCAACGGCGCACGTCCGACACCATCTCCTGCCACGCCGCGTCCACCGGCGAGTCCGGCAGGTGCAGGGTCGAGGTCAGGTCCACCGAGAACAGGTACCGCAGCAGCGCCGCGTACGCCGCCGGGTCCAGCCCGTACAGGTCGCGGACGCGCACGGTTCCCTTCGGGCCCGCTTCGTCCCACTCCGGCCGGATGCTGAACCGGGTGTAGCCGACGACCTCGCCGTCCCGCTCCGCGAGGACGCACTGCAGCGGCGAATGGCCCTCCCGGTCCCTCTCCGGGTCGAGCACCGCGAGCCGCTCCCAGCCCGGCTGCCGCGCGAGCATCCCCGGGCGCCCCGGCACCCGCCGCGCGTACACCGACTCGCAGGGCTCCAGACCCTCTTCGAGCCCCACCCGCCGCAGCCGCACCTCCTCGGTGCCCGCCGGAAGCGACAAGCGCACCCGGTCGGTGTCGATCCGTCCGACGAGCCGCCGGGACGCCGAGGCGTAACCGAAGCGGCCGTAGATCGCCGGCTCCGAGGCGGTCAGCACCGCGAGCGGCTCGCCCAGCGCCCGTACGTCGTCGAGCTGGCGCCGCATCATCGCGGTGAGCACCCCGCGCCTGCGGTGCGTCGTCGCCACGCTCACCATCGTCACCCCGGTCGCCGGGACCAGCGCGCCCCCGGGCACCGACACACGGAAGCCGAACCCGCCGGCCGAACCGATCAGCCGGTCCCCGTCCCACGCCGCCAGCGCGCGGTCGTACTCCGTGAGCGCGTCCCACAGCGCGCGCTCCTGCCAAGCCTCCTCCACGCCGCCGAAGGCCAGCACGAGATTCCCGTACCACTCCTCGTGGAAAGCCTTGTCCAGCCTGCGCACCTCAACCGTCATGCGGCCATGCCTACCAGTGCGAACCCGGCCGCGCGAACTTGTTTCCTGCGACCTGCGCGCCCGCTGTGCGCCCGCTGGGCACATCACGGACAAGCCGGACCCCCGGTGCGCGGGACCAGCCCCGATGGATAAGGTCCCGAACAATGGCTGGCGAACGCGCGGCGGCGGACACGCTGACGGCACGGTGGAGAAAGCGGTACCACCGGGCCCGGACCGGCGTGCGCCGGGCCGGGGTCGACTACTTCCGGGGCGACGGCTCCGACTGGATCGCCTTCGTCGCCCTGCTGCTCAGCGTGCCGCTGCTGGGCTGGATCACCGTCGCCACCCCCGTGTGGTGCGATCCCGCGATGCTCGCCCTCCCGATCGTCGCCGGCGGACTGCTGCTGCGGCCCGCGAACCTGCTCGGGCTGTACGCCGCCTCGGCCGCCGCGCTCATCGCCGAGTCCGTGGTCCTCGGCCCCTACACGGAGGGACCGGCCCGCGTCACCCCCGGATCGATCCTCGTCGTCGCCGGCTGCGGATTCATCGGCCTGCTCGTCGCACAGTTCCGCAGCCGCGTCGGCGTGCCGTGGAGACGCGGCGGCACCATGCTCTTCGACCTGCGCGAACGCATCCGGGTGCAGAGCAAACTGCCCGGACTGCCGGCCGGCTGGCACCGCGAGATGTCCCTGCGCCCGGCCGGCGGACAGTCCTTCTCCGGGGACTTCGTCGTCGCCGCGCGCACCCACGGCGGACGCACCCTCGAAGTCGTCCTCACCGACGTCTCCGGCAAGGGCATGGACGCCGCCTCCCGCTCCCTCCTGCTGTCCGGCGCCTTCGGCGGACTGCTCGGCTCCCTGCCGCCGCACGCCTTCCTGCCCGCCGCCAACGGCTACCTGCTGCGCCAGGACTGGGACGAGGGCTTCGCGACCTCCATCCACCTCGTCCTCGACCTGGAGTCCGGGGACTACGAGATCTTCTCGGCCGGCCACCTGCCCGCGATGCAACTGCACCGGGGCACCGGCCGCTGGGAGGAGAAGGCCGCCGAGGGACCGCTGCTCGGGGTGTACGACGGCGCGCGGTTCGACCCCGTCAAGGGCTCCCTCCAGCACGGTGACGTCCTCATGCTGTTCACCGACGGGCTCGTCGAGACCGTCGACCGGGACCTGTCCGAAGGCGTCGACCGGCTCACCGGAGAGGCCGACCGCTACGTCGCCGGCGGCTTCCACGGAGCGGCCTGGCACCTCATCGAGGCCGTCGCCAAGGACGTCAACGACGACCGCGCGCTGCTCCTGATCTGCCGGGACGCCTGACCGGGGCCGGGGGAGGAGCGCGGCCTGCCGGTCGTAGCGGTGGCCCCCACCCCTCCCCTTCTCAGGGGGTTCTCAGTGGGCCCCCGCCTTCACGAGGGACACCGGTTCTGTCCGCCCCGCGCCACCTGTCTCGTCCCCGCCCGGCCCACCGCCCCCCTTCCGGCCGGGCAGCACCCGCGCCAGCCAGTGGGAGCGGCCCGCCGCGAGCGGTCCGAGGACGGCGAGCAGCAGCACGTAGCCCGCGATGAACGGCGACAGCCGCTCGTCGAGCCCCGCCCCCGCCGCCATCGTCGCGAGGATCAGCGCGAACTCCCCGCGCGCCAGCAGCGTCGTGGCGATGTTCGCGGCGGGACCGGGACCGAAACGGTAGACACGGGCCGCCGCGAGCCCCGCCACCACGTTCATGCAGAGCGTCACCAGCACCGCGAGCAGCACCGGCCACAGCACGCTCGGCAGATCGCCCGGGTCGATGGACAGCCCGAAGGCGAAGAAGAACATCGCCCCGAAGGCGTCCCGCAGCGGGTGCACGAGCGACAGGATGCGCTTGCCCGAGCTCGTACTGCCCAGCATCAGGCCGACCATGAAGGCGCCGATCGCGTCCGCGACCCCGAACCACTCGGAGACGCCCGCGACGAACACCGCCGCCCCCAGGAAGGAGATCACGAGCAGTTCGTCGTCCCTGGTCGCCATCAGCCGCCCCACCAGCCGGGTGCCGAAGCGCGCGGCCAGCGCGAGCAGCAGCAGGAAGCCGAAGGCCTTGCCGCCGTCCACGAGGGCCGCCGCGAGGGAGTCGGCGCCCGAGAGGATCGGCTGGAGCGCCGCGAGGTACAGCGCGAGGAAGACGTCCTCGACGACGATGATCCCGAGGACCGGCCTGGTCTCGGGGTTGCCCAGCCGCCCGGTGTCCACGAGGACCTTGGTGACGATCGCCGAGGACGAGATGCCGAGCACCCCGGCGAGGACCAGAGCCTCGGAGGTGCCCCAGCCCAGGGCGAATCCGAAGCCGAGGCCGGCGCCGACGTTCAGGGCGAGATACGCCCCTCCGGCCAGCGCCATGCGCCGGCCGCCCGCCTTCAGGTCGTCGAGATGGAATTCGAGCCCCAGGTAGAACAGGAGCAGGACCAGGCCGAGCGCCGAGAGCATCTCCAGATCGTGCGGATCGGAGACCAGGACGACGCCCGGAGTGTGCGGGCCGAGCAGTATCCCGGCCAGGATGAACAGGGGGATGGTGGGGAGTCCGATGCGCCCGCCCGTGCGGGCGAGGACGGCGGCGGCCAGAAAGGCGCCGCCCATGGCTATGAGGGTCTCCGCGTGTCCGATGGGCCGACCTCCGTTCGCTTGGTCAAGGAATGGTCAAGTGCGAGTCAAGAGTTACCCTACCAAAGGGTTGAAAGGGAAAGAGTTGCTCCTTCGAACCCCGCCTCGCGCGGCGCCGACGGGGGTGGACCGCCCCGGTCCCTTACGGTCCGTGCGACCCGTCGGCCTCAACTGCCGGTGCGGAAAGCCCACTTCAGCCGGGGTTCGAGCACCCATCGGAAGGCCCGCCGGACCGGGGAGGCGCACAGCAGGCTGACCGCCGTACCCGCCGCGAGCGTGACCACCGCCCCGCCCCACCCGGTGCGCACCCAGTCCTGCCGGTACAGCCCCAGGTGGACGGCGGTCTTCACGAGGAAGCCGTGCAACAGGTAGCCGCCGATCGTCCCCGCCCCCAGCCGCGTGATCCAGGCCGCCCGGCGCGGCACCCAGGCCAGGAAGCAGGCCGTCAGCACGAGCGAGCACACCAGCAGGGCCAGGGTCATCAGCACCCCGCTCCACCACGGCGCCCCCAGCTCCTGCGCGCTCTCCCGGTGGTACAGCCAGGCGTACGGCAGGCGCGGCGCCAGCCAGTACGCGGCGCCCAGCGCCGCCGTGAACACGGGTACGGCGACGATCTTCGGCCACTTCCGGCGCAGCAGCGCGAAATGGGCGGGGCGCAGCGACAGCCCGGCCACGTAGTACGGCAGGAACTGCAGCACCCGCTGAAGGTCCAGGTCATCGCCGATCCCGGGGGAGAGGGAGGCGAGCGCGGCGCAGGCCACGGCGACCGGGAGCGGCCACCGCAGCACCCGCCAGAGCGGGGTCGTCAGCCGCCACACGAACAGCGCGATCAGGAACCAGTCGAGCCACCAGGGGTCGAGCAGACTGACCGGCGCGTGCCCGGAGGGGTCCGTGAGCCGCAGGAACACCGCATACGCGCATTCGAAGACCGCATAAGGCACGGCCACCGTCGTGACGAGTTTCCGCGCCCGTCCCGGACTCAGGTCCGAGCCGCGCGAGAGGTAGCCCGAGATGAGGACGAAGGCGGGCATGTGAAAGGCGTAGACGGTCAGATAGAGCGCGAGCAGCGGGCGGCTGCGCGCGAGCAGCGGCTCCCAGGAATGCCCCATCGCGACCAGGACGATCGCGAGGTATTTCGCATTGTCGAAGAAGGGCTCCCGGATTTTCCCGCCCCCGCCGGCCGTCCGGGAACCGCGCGCGGCCGGCGCCGGGGGCGTGGAATTCGCGTCAGCCCCGCCGCGGTGCCCCGCGAGGCCCGCACGCCCGGCCGGGAGAGCGCCCCTGACCTGGACGGACTCGCGCTCCCCGGGGTTCACGCGGCGCCCCCGCCGGGCGGCGGGACGGGCTCCGCGAACGCCCCGGAAATGACGGTGCGGGCGAAACGGTCGTGCATGCGCGGTCCCTCGGCCTCGTCGGGGATTCCGCCCCCCGGGCGGCCTCCCGCTCGCTCTCACTGGACTTCCGTACGCGTCTGCCCGCTATTGCCGCGCCACGGCCGGCACGGCACACGACAGCCATCACACCTGCGCGTACGGCCGGTTACCCCGGTTTCGGCGAGGGCTTCCCGGGCATACGGGCACCCTTGTGAAAACCGGCGACGATCTCTGTCCCCCACGGTACTGCCCGGGACTTCCCGAGCCGGTCCCTGAAAACGATCAAGCCGAATTCCAGGCCCCCGGCGGCGGCCGGTCACACCGCCCCGCCCCGCGCGCCACCGGCGCGTTCATGGCGTGAAGCCGACCTCCGGCACCCGCACGCATGGCCGACGATGCGTCACGGGCCGCATGACTGAGGCCCGTTGGTGGCACGATGGTTCTGGCGGGGGTGTGCGGCCTCGTACCCCCCGGGCCGGGAGCGGACCGACCTAGGGTGTGATCAGTTGTGGCCATTTCACTGTCTGTGGTGGTGTTGTTGGCGGTCGTCCTGGTGGTGCTGATCCGCGGCGGCTCCATCAAAGCGGGACCCGCCGTCGTCGCGGTCCTCTTCGGCTTCTTCCTCGCCTCCAGCGGCATGGCCCCGTCCATCCGCCGCTTCCTCGACTCGATAGCGGACATGATCAGCTCGGTCAACTTCTGACCCGGGCCGCTCCGGGGCGTCCCCGCGCCCCGGAGCCGGGCGGGCCCGGACGCGCGAGAGGCCCGGACGTCCAGGACGTCCGGGCCTCTCGGCGTGCAGAGCGGGCGACGGGAATCGAACCCGCGTAGCTAGTTTGGAAGACTAGGGCTCTACCATTGAGCTACGCCCGCATACGCGGTGTCACGGCGCGCGGTCCGGGACACGAGGAGCATCGTAGCGGGTCGGGGCCCGTGCTCGCACACCCCGGCCCGGTCGCGCGGCACAGGCACGGCGTGGCCTGCGGGCATGTACCCTACGATCCGCACCTGCGGGGTGTGGCGCAGCTTGGTAGCGCGTCCGCTTTGGGAGCGGAAGGTCGTCGGTTCGAATCCGGCCACCCCGACCAGCATCACGACGCGCGGCGCGTCAGGCAGCGGCCCCGGCCCGGTGGGGGCCGGCCGTACGAGCGCGTTGCGGGTCTCATCCCGCGCACGGTTACTATGCAAGCTGCGTGCCCGTGTGTCTGCGTGTCTGAAGTACGTGTCTGCACTCCCGGGCCCGGCCCCTCATCGGCCCGTCCGCACGAACGGTGCGGCCGCGCAGTACCCCAGAAGTCAGCCACAAGGAGACCTAACCGTGAAGAGCGCCGTGGAGACCCTGAACCCGACCCGGGTTCGGCTCACTGTTGAGGTGCCCTTCGAGGAGCTCAAGTCCAGCCTCGACGCGGCGTACAAGAAGATCAACGAGCAGGTCACGGTGAAGGGCTTCCGCAAGGGCAAGATCCCCGCCCGCGTCATCGACCAGCGCTTCGGCCGTGGCGCCGTGCTCGAGGAGGCCGTCAACGACGCGCTTCCGAAGTTCTACACCGAGGCCGTCAACGAGGGTGAGCTGAACGTCCTCGGACAGCCCGAGGTCGACATCAAGGAGCTGAAGGACGGCGAACTGCTCTCCTTCACCGCCGAGGTCGACATCCGGCCCGAGATCGAGATCCCGGACTACTCCGGCATCGAGGTCGAGGTGGACGCCGTCGACGTCTCCGAGGAGGACGTCGACAAGGCCGTCGAGGAGCTGCGTGAGCGCTTCGCCTCGACCTCCACCGTCGAGCGTGCCGCCGAGGACGGCGACGTCGTGACGATCGACCTGGAGGCCAAGGTCGACGGCGAGGTGCTGGAGGACGGCCTCGCCAGCGACGTCGCCTACACCATCGGCTCGGGCGAGCTGCTCGACGGTATCGACGAGGCCGTGAAGGGCCTGGAGGCCGGTGGCGAGACCACCTTCACCTCCGAGCTGAAGGGCGGCTCGGCCGCCGGCAAGCAGGCCGAGATCACCGTCAAGGTGTCCAAGGTCGAGGCCCGCGAGCTGCCCGCTCTCGACGACGACTTCGCCCAGCTGGCCAGCGAGTTCGACACGCTGGACGAGGTCCGTGCCGACAGCCGCAAGCGGCTGGAGAACATGAAGCAGTACGACCAGGCCACGCAGGCCCAGGAGCGCGTCCTGGAGAAGCTGCTGGAACTGGTCGAGGTCCCGGTCCCCGAGAAGCTGCTCGCCGACGAGATCCAGACCCGCACCCACAACCTGGAGCACCACCAGCTCCCGCAGATGGGTCTGGAGCTGGACAAGTACCTGGAGATCCAGGGCAAGACGGCCGAGGAGTTCCAGGCCGAGACCGAGGAGCAGGCGGTCAAGGGCATCAAGACCCAGTTCGTCCTGGACGAGCTGGTCTCCCGCGAGAAGCTGAACGTCAGCCAGGAGGAGCTCACCGAGCACCTGCTGCGCCGTGCGGCCTCCTCCGGCATGTCCCCCGACCAGTTCGCGCAGGCCGTCGTAGAGGGCGGCCAGGTGCCGATGCTCGTCGGTGAGGTCGCGCGCGGCAAGGCGCTGGCGACCGTGGTCGAGGCCGCGACCGTCAAGGACACCAACGGCGAGATCGTCGACCTGGACGACGAGGAGGAGGAGGCCACCGAGGCCGCCTCCGCCGACGACGCCGAGGCCGAGGCCGTCGAGGCCGAAGCCAAGTAATCAGGGCCGTCGCAGGGGCCCCGGGGACACCGTCCCCGGGGCCCCTGCCCCTTTCCCGGTGTCCCGGCCTCCGGCCGTGTCCCCAAGCGCCGGACGGGCTCAGGAGAGTGATCCGCGCGGACGTCCTCCCGCGCGCCCGGAACAAGCCCGTCCGGCGCCCGGAACAAGCCCGTCCGGTGCTTGAGGACGAGGGAAGCGCGGCGAACGACCTGTCTCGCTCCGCCGCCGGAACATGCGCTCACAGCGAACAGTTCCCCATGCGGGATGGCCTGCGGCGAGCCGCGCGTTAGGGTCCATGAATACGAGGGCAGGGGAGTCCCCACACGCCGCCCACCGGTGGCGCGACACGGGGTCCCAGGCTCCAGCAGAAGACGTGAGACGGCCCGGCGCCGTCGTTAAGACGAGCAGGTGGATACGTGACGAATCTGATGCCCTCCGCCGCCGGCGAGACCTTCAGCGGTGGCGGCCTCGGCGACCAGGTCTACAGCCGACTGCTCGGCGAGCGAATCATCTTCCTCGGTCAGCAGGTCGACGACGACATCGCCAACAAGATCACCGCACAGATGCTCCTCCTGGCGGCAGACCCGGACAAGGACATCTACCTCTACATCAACAGCCCCGGCGGCTCGGTCACCGCGGGCATGGCCATCTACGACACCATGCAGTACATCCCCAACGACGTCATCACGATCGGGATGGGCATGGCGGCCTCCATGGGGCAGTTCCTGCTCACCGGCGGCACCGCCGGCAAGCGGTTCTCCCTCCCGAACACCGACATCCTGATGCACCAGGGCTCCGCCGGCATCGGCGGCACCGCCTCGGACATCAAGATCCAGGCCGAGTACCTCCTGCGGACGAAGAACCGCATGGCCGAGATCACCGCCCGGCACTCCGGACAGTCGATCGAGACGATCATCCGGGACGGTGACCGCGACCGCTGGTTCACCGCCGAGCAGGCCAAGGAGTACGGCCTGATCGACGAGATCATCTCCGCCGCCTCGGGCGTTCCCGGCGGCGGCGGCACGGGCGCCTGAGCACCCACCGCCGCACTCGCCCCCGCGAGACACCCCGCCAGAACGCCACCAGGATGGTGAACACACAGATGAGCAACTTCTCCGCCAGCGGCCTCTACACCGGCCCGCAGGTCGACAACCGGTACATCGTCCCGCGCTTCGTCGAGCGCACCTCGCAGGGCGTGCGCGAGTACGACCCCTACGCGAAGCTCTTCGAGGAGCGCGTGATCTTCCTCGGCGTGCAGATCGACGACGCCTCGGCCAACGACGTCATGGCCCAGCTGCTGTGCCTGGAGTCGATGGACCCGGACCGGGACATCTCCATCTACATCAACAGCCCCGGCGGATCGATGACGGCGCTCACCGCCATCTACGACACGATGCAGTTCGTGAAGCCGGACATCCAGACGGTCTGCATGGGCCAGGCGGCCTCGGCCGCCGCCGTCCTGCTGGCCGCCGGCGCCCCCGGCAAGCGCATGGCACTGCCCAACGCCCGTGTGCTGATCCACCAGCCCTCCAGCCAGACCGGCCGCGAGCAGCTCTCCGACCTGGAGATCGCGGCCAACGAGATCCTGCGGATGCGTTCGCAGCTGGAGGAGATGCTGGCCAAGCACTCCACCACCCCGATCGAGAAGATCCGGGACGACATCGAGCGCGACAAGATCCTGACGGCTGAGGACGCCCTCGCCTACGGCCTGGTCGACCAGATCACCACCCCGCGTAAGGTGGTGGGTTCCGCCGCCTGAATCGGCGGCAGCGGACTACCCCCTGGACCCTCCTCGGCCGGAGCGTGAGAAGCGAACCGTGCCAAGGGGGGCCCGGACGGGGGGCCGGGCAAGGTACCGTCGGGTATGAGGCACCAGGAGTCGTCGCACGCGCGCGTCTCCCAGGCGAAGGGGAAGCACCTCGTGGCACGCATCGGTGACGGCGGCGATCTGCTCAAGTGCTCGTTCTGTGGAAAGAGTCAGAAGCAGGTCAAGAAGCTCATCGCAGGCCCCGGTGTGTACATCTGTGACGAGTGCATCGACCTCTGCAACGAGATCATCGAGGAAGAACTCGCGGAGACCAGCGAGGTGCGGTGGGAGGAACTCCCCAAGCCCCGTGAGATCTACGAGTTCCTGGAGGGGTACGTCGTCGGTCAGGAACCGGCGAAGAAGGCCCTCTCCGTCGCGGTGTACAACCACTACAAGCGGGTCCAGGCCGGAGAGAACGGCGGGCCCTCGGGGCGGGACGACGCCATCGAACTGGCGAAGTCCAACATCCTGTTGCTGGGCCCCACCGGCTCCGGCAAGACACACCTGGCCCAGACGCTCGCCCGGATGCTCAACGTGCCGTTCGCCATCGCGGACGCCACGGCGCTCACCGAGGCCGGCTACGTCGGCGAGGACGTCGAGAACATCCTGCTCAAGCTGATCCAGGCGGCCGACTACGACGTCAAGAAGGCCGAGACCGGGATCATCTACATCGACGAGATCGACAAGGTCGCGCGCAAGAGCGAGAACCCGTCGATCACCCGCGACGTGAGCGGCGAGGGCGTCCAGCAGGCCCTGCTGAAGATCCTGGAGGGCACCACCGCCTCCGTACCGCCGCAGGGCGGGCGCAAGCACCCGCACCAGGAGTTCATCCAGATCGACACGACGAACGTGCTCTTCATCGTGGGCGGCGCGTTCTCCGGTCTGGAACGGATCATCGAGGCCAGGGCCGGCGCCAAGGGCATCGGCTTCGGTGCGACGATCCGCTCGAAGCGGGAGATCGAGTCCAGCGACCACCTGCGCGAGGTCATGCCGGAGGATCTGGTCAAGTTCGGCATGATCCCCGAGTTCATCGGCCGGCTCCCGGTCGTCACCTCGGTGCACAGCCTGGACCGCGAGGCCCTGCTGCGCATCCTCGTCGAGCCGCGGCACGCCTTGGTCAAGCAGTACCAGCGGCTGTTCGAACTCGACGGCGTGGAGCTGGAGTTCGAGCGCGAGGCGCTGGAGGCCATCGCCGACCAGGCGATCCTGCGGCAGACCGGCGCCCGCGGACTGCGCGCCATCATGGAGGAGGTCCTCCAGTCGGTGATGTACGAGGTCCCCTCCCGCCAGGACGTCGGCCGGGTCGTCATCACCTCCGAGGTGGTCCGCTCCAACGTCAACCCCACCCTGATCCCGCGCGAGGCGCGCGGCGGCCGGGGACCGGGGGAGCAGAAGTCGGCCTGAGGCCCAAGGCCGCGGCCCCGCGGCCGTACCTGCCTGACTCACTGCGTACGAGGGAGGGCCCGGTCCCAGTGGACCGGGCCCTCCCTCGTCGTCTGTGACACGGTACGGCTCAGAGCTTGACGCGCACGTCCCCGCGCAGGTCGGCGGCGACCTTGGCCGAGTCGTCCAGGCTCAGCGTCTCGGTCGCGCCGTCGGCGGGGACGACGAGACCGATCGTGCTGTGGTCCGCCCACAGGCACATGTACTGCCGCACGGTCTTGCCCGTGGTGGAGTTCGGCGCCTCGACCTTCTGGCACTTCATGACCGCGCCGTCGAGCGAGTCGGGCTTCACCGCCTCCGGGTCGCCGAGCAGCTTGAGCTTGTCGTCGTCCTTGGACTTGCGCATCTGCGCGAAGGTCGCGTCCACCGCCTCCTCGGGGTCCTTCACCTTGCCGAACAGCCCGACGAAGGAGAGCGCCTTGCCGGCCGCGGCCTCCTCGGGGTCCACGCTCGACGGGTCGCTGAGGTCGACGGTCGTGTACGTCGCGCTGACGGCCTTGGCGTCGCTCACCCCGCTGTGCGCGAGGTCCTTCGCATCGCTGTCCGAGGCGGGTTCGGGGGCCTTCTGCGGGGTGAAGCGCTGGTACTCGCCCAGCACCTTCGCCGGTGTCGTCAGCTTGTGCGGACCGTCGTCCGCGACCGAGGAGCCCCCGTCACCGGTCCCGAACGCGACATAGGCCCCCACGGCGACCGCCGCGACCACGGCGACCCCGCCGATGATCAGCCCGGTCCGCTTCCCGTTGCCGCCGCCCGCGGGGGGTGGGGTCCCCGGACCGCCGTACACCGGCGGGGCGGGCGGCTGCTGCCCGTAGGGGCCGGGCTGCTGCGGGCCCCCGTAGGGGTTCGGCTGCCCCGGGTCCCCGTACGGGCCCGGCTGCCGCGGGGCGCCGTAGGGCCCCGCCTGTCCCGGCTGCCCGTAGGGGCCCTGCCGCGGTACGCCCTGCGGGGCCTGGTGCGGGGGGCCGTACCCGGGCTGTCCCTGCGGGGGAGCAGGCGGCTGCTGTCCGTAAGGGCCTGGCTGCCCGTACGGGTTCGCCGGCTGCGGCTGCTCTCCCCCGTGGGGGCCCGGCTGGTCGCTGCTCATGACTGGGGTCCCTCCGTAGCTGTCGCGTCCCCGACATCCTGGCCGAGCGGACCGGCGCACGGCGTTCCCGGTGCCGCACTGTTACCGAGACCGCCGTGATCGGAACGCGCCCGTGACCCCGAGAACCCGTTTCCGCGCACCGTCCGGGGACCTCTAAACTGGCGGCGTGACCGAGAACTCTCAGCAGACTCCAGCGCCCACCTCCGAACTGCCGACCCAGTACACGCCGGCCGACGTAGAGGGGCAGCTGTACGAGCGCTGGGTGGAGCGGGGCTACTTCGAGGCGGACGAGCACAGCGAGAAGCCGCCGTACACCATCGTCATCCCCCCGCCCAACGTCACCGGCTCCCTGCACCTCGGCCACGCCTTCGAGCACACGCTGATCGACGCCCTCACCCGCCGCAAGCGCATGCAGGGCTACGAGACGCTGTGGCAGCCCGGCATGGACCACGCCGGTATCGCCACGCAGAACGTCGTGGAGCGGGAACTCGCCAAGGAGGGCAAGTCCCGGCACGACCTCGGCCGCGAGGCGTTCATCGAGCGTGTGTGGCAGTGGAAGGGCGAGTCGGGCGGCCAGATCTCCGGCCAGATGCGCCGCCTCGGCGACGGCGTCGCCTGGTCCCGTGAGCGCTTCACGATGGACGAGGGCCTGTCCCGGGCCGTCCGTTCCGTCTTCAAGAAGATGTACGAGGACGAGCTGATCTACCGCGCCGAGCGCATCATCAACTGGTGCCCGCGCTGTCTGACGGCCATCTCCGACATCGAGGTCGAGTACCAGGACGACGACGGCGAACTCGTCTCCATGCGCTACGGAGACGGCGAGGACAGCATCGTCGTCGCCACCACCCGCGCCGAGACGATGCTCGGCGACACCGCCGTCGCCGTCCACCCCGAGGACGAGCGCTACCGCCACCTCGTCGGCCGGCAGATCCGGCTGCCGCTGACCGACCGCACCATTCCGGTCGTCGCCGACGCGCACGTCGACCCCGAGTTCGGCACCGGAGCGGTCAAGGTCACCCCGGCCCACGACCCCAACGACTTCGAGATCGGCCGCCGGCACGACCTGCCCATGCTCACCGTCATGGACGAGCGGGCCGTCATCACCGTGCCCGGCCCCTTCGAGGGCCTGGACCGCATGGAGGCCCGTTCCGCGATCGTCGCCGCCCTGCGCGCCGAGGGCCGCGTCGTCGCCGAGAAGCGCCCCTACACGCACTCCGTGGGCCACTGCTCGCGCTGTAAGACGACCGTCGAGCCGCGCCTGTCCATGCAGTGGTGGGTCAAGGTCGCCCCGCTCGCGAAGGCCGCCGGTGACGCGGTCCGCGACGGCCGGGTCAAGATCCACCCGCAGGAGATGGAGAAGCGGTACTTCGACTGGGTCGACAACCTCCACGACTGGACGATCTCCCGTCAGCTGTGGTGGGGCCACCGCATCCCCGTCTGGTACGGCCCGAACGGCGAGACGGTGTGCGTCGGCCCCGACGAGCAGCCGCCCGCAGGCGAGGGCTGGCACCAGGAGACCGACGTCCTCGACACTTGGTTCTCCTCGGGCCTGTGGCCCTTCTCGACCCTCGGCTGGCCCGAACAGACCGACAGTCTCGCGAAGTTCTACCCGAACTCGGTCCTGGTCACCGGCTACGACATCCTGTTCTTCTGGGTCGCCCGGATGATGATGTTCGGCCTGTACGCGATGGACGGCACCCCGCCGTTCCACACCATCGCGCTGCACGGCATGGTCCGCGACCAGTTCGGCAAGAAGATGTCGAAGTCCTTCGGGAACGCGGTCAACCCGCTCGACTGGATGGACAAGTACGGCTCCGACGCGCTGCGCTTCACCCTCGCGCGCGGCGCCAACCCCGGCGTCGACGTGCCGATCGGCGAGGAGTGGGTCCAGGGCTCGCGCAACTTCACCAACAAGCTCTGGAACGCGACCCGCTTCGCGCTCATGAACGGCGCCACGGTCGAGGGCGAACTGCCGCCCGCCGAGCGGCTGTCGGCGACCGACCGGTGGATTCTCTCCCGGCTCGGCGAGGTCGTCGCGCAGGCCGACGCGTACTACGAGGACTACCAGTTCGCGAAACTCTCCGACCTGCTCTTCCACTTCGCGTGGGACGAGGTCTTCGACTGGTACGTCGAGCTGTCCAAGACCACCTTCCAGGCCGGCGGACAGCCCGCCGAGGACGCCCGCCGGGTGCTCGGCGAGGTCCTCGACGTCACGCTCCGGCTGCTGCACCCGGTCGTCCCCTTCGTCACCGAGACGCTGTGGACGACGCTCACCGGCCGCGAGTCCCTCGTGATCGCCGAATGGCCGGCCGACTCCGGTTTCCGGGACGCCGGGGCCGAGGCCGAGATCGCCACGCTCCAGCAGGTCATCACCGAGGTCCGCCGCTTCCGCGCCGACCAGGGGCTCCAGCCCGGCCAGCGGGTGCCCGCGCGCCTGAGCCTGGAGGGCACCGCGCTCGCCGCGCACGAGGCGGCCATCCGCCAGCTGCTGCGCCTCCAGCCGGAGGGCGAGGGCTTCACGGCCACCGCGACCCTGCCGGTCTCCGGTGCGCGGGTCGCCCTCGACCTGTCCGGCACGATCGACGTGGCCGCCGAACGCAAGCGGCTCACCAAGGACCTCGCCGCCGCGGAGAAGGAGAAGGCCCAGGCCGAGGGCAAGCTCGGCAACGCCGAGTTCCTCGGCAAGGCGCCCGAGAAGGTCGTCGACAAGATCCGCACCCGGCTCAGCAAGGCGGAGGCCGACATCGAGCGCCTCCAGAACCAGCTGGAAGGGCTGCCGGCGGCCTGACCCGCGAAGACCCGGTACGCGTGAGGGCCCGGCCGCTCCGAGGCGGCCGGGCCCTCACGCGTGTGCCGGGAGGTCAGGCGCCCCGCAGGCCCAGGCGCGCCAACTCGGCCTCGGCCAGGGCGTCCAGGGTCTCCGGGTCGGCGTCCCGCCAGCCCTCGGCGAGGGCGCCCGGGGTCGCGCCCGCGAGGGAGGCGGTGCGGGCCACGTCGTCCAGTGGGCGCATCAGGGAGCGCAGGGCCAGCAGCTCCCGGCCGTCCGCCGACGCGGCCAGCTCGTGCGCCGCCGTCGCCCTGCGGTGCCAGCGCAGCCGGCGCGGCAGCCACCAGCCGACGACCGGCACCGTCAGCAGCAGGAACACCGCCACCCCGGCCACCGACACCACCAGGGGCCACAGCGAGGGGTCCAGGAGACCCAGCAGCTCCACGGGGCCGGGCAGCCCGCGCACCGCCTTCGCCACGTCCCCGCCGAACAGTTCGGTGATCCGGCCCGACGTACGGTGCACGACGGCTGCCGCCAGGGCCCAGCCGGTGACCCACAGCAACACGGCGAGGTCCCCCGCGAGCTGACGGACCGCACGGCCCGGATTCTGCGCGTACCACATGGGGCGAATTGCACTATTAGTCCACGTGCATACCGGGTCACCGCGCCGCGTGCGGACGCCGTGTCCCCTCAACGGCCCAGCGGGGGCCCGCCCGGCTCGCGCGAGGGCGCCGCTCAGCCCAGGGTCAGCACACGGTTGAGGGTGTCGAAGTCCTCCACGCACCGGCCGCAGCCCAGCGCGACGCTGTCCAGCGGGTTCTCGGCCACGAACACCGGTATCCCGGTCGCCGAGGCCATGCGCAGGTCCAGACCCGGCAGCAGCGCCCCGCCGCCGGTCAGCACGATCCCGTACTCCATGAGGTCGCCGGCCAGCTCCGGCGGGCACTCCTCCAGGGTCTCGCGCAGCGCCCGGATCATCGCCTCCACCGGCTCGTCCAGCGCCCGCCGTACGTCCGGGGCGGTCAGCTCCAGCATCTGCGGCAGGCCCGCGACCTTCTGCCGGCCGCGCACCACGTACGTCCGCTTCTCCAGCTCCGGGTCCTCCGGGACCGGCCAGGCCGAGCCGATCGCGATCTTGACGTCCTCGGCGGTGCGTTCACCGATCAGCAGGCCGTGCTCCTTGCGCACGTGGTCGGTCACCGCGACGTCGAGCCGGTGCCCGCCCACTCGCAGGGAGCGCGCCGTGACGACCCCGCCCAGCGAGAGCACCGCGACCTCCGTCGTGCCGCCGCCGATGTCCACGACCATCGAGCCGCGCGGCTCCGAGACGGGCAGGCCCGCGCCGATCGCCGCCGCCATCGGCTCCTCGATCACGTGCACGGTACGGGCCCCGGCCTGCCGCGCGGCCTGCACGATGGCCCGGCGCTCCACCGGCGTCACCCCGCTGGGCACGCACACCACGAGACGGATACGGGTGGAGCGGCGCGGGGCCACCTTCCGGATGAAGTACCGGATCATGTCCTCGGCCGCCTCGAAGTCGCTGATCACCCCGTCCTGGAGCGGCCGGATCGAGGTGATGGAGCCGGGGGAACGGCCGAGCGTCGCCTTCGCCTCGGTGCCGACCGCGAGGCTCGGGCCCTTGCGCCCCTGCCGCACCGCCACGACCGAGGGTTCGTTCAGCACGATGCCCTGACCCCGTACGTACAGCAGGGTGTTCGCGGTCCCGAGATCAATGCCTATGTCCATGATCGCCAAGTGTGCCTGATTGCGGGCCCCGACGGGTAGGAGGACCAGCTGTCGGGCAGAGCGAGTTCTCCGGCCGGGGTCCGGGCGGTGATCGTCGCGCGCTCCGTAGACTGGTGTGGTGAGTGAGCTCCCCCCGCACGACGACCACAGCGCCGAGGCCGAGGACGCGTCCGGCCCCCGCGACGACTTCGAGGCAATCGTCGGAGCCGAGACCGAGAGGGACCCGGACCTCGCGGTCATCGAGGCCGGCAGCCGTACCCTGCGCACCCAGGCCGGACCGCCCGAGTCCGACATCCCGGACCGGCCCGAGGACCCGGAGGTGGACCGGGCGCTGCGCGAGGTCGAGACCGAGCTCGCGGGCCGCTGGGGCGAGACCAAACTGGAGCCCTCGGTCACCCGGATCGCGGCCCTCATGGACGTCCTGGGCGAACCGCAGCGCGCCTACCCCTCCCTCCACATCACCGGCACCAACGGCAAGACCTCCACGGCCCGCATGATCGAGGCGCTGCTGGCCGCCTTCGACCTGCGCACCGGCCGCTACACCTCGCCGCACGTCCAGTCGATCACCGAGCGCATCTCGCTGGACGGCGCGCCGATCGCCGCGGAACGCTTCGTCGAGGCGTACCGCGACATCAAGCCCTACGTCGAGATGGTCGACACCAGCCAGGAGTACCGGCTGTCCTTCTTCGAGGTGCTGACCGGCATGGCCTACGCGGCCTTCGCCGACGCGCCCGTCGACGTGGCCGTCGTCGAGGTCGGCATGGGCGGCAGCTGGGACGCGACCAACGTCATCGACGGGGACGTCGCCGTGATCACCCCGATCGACCTCGACCACACCGACCGGCTCGGCTCGACCACCGGCGAGATCGCCGGGGAGAAGTCCGGGATCATCAAGCAGGACGCGACCGTCGTCCTCGCCCAGCAGCCGGTGGACGCGGCGCAGGTGATCCTCAAGAAGTCCGTCGAGAAGAACGCCACCGTCGCCCGCGAGGGCATGGAGTTCGGCGTCGTCTCCCGGCAGGTCGCCGTCGGCGGCCAGTTGCTGACCCTGCGGGGACTGGGCGGGGAGTACGAGGAGGTCTTCCTCCCGCTGCACGGTGCGCACCAGGCGCACAACGCGGCCGTCGCCCTCGCCGCCGTCGAGGCGTTCTTCGGGGTCGGCTCCCAGCGCCCCGAACCGCTCGCCCTCGACACCGTGCGCACCGCCTTCGCCGCCGTGTCCTCCCCGGGCCGCCTGGAGACCGTACGGCGCTCCCCGACCGTGCTGCTCGACGCGGCGCACAACCCGGCCGGGGCGCGGGTCACCGCCGAGGCGATCAGCGAGGTCTTCGACTTCAGCCGGCTCATCGGCGTGATCGGCGTGAGCGAGGGCAAGAACGCGCGCGGACTGCTCGAAGCCTTCGAGCCGATCCTCGCCGAGGTCGTCGTCACCCGGAACACCAGCCACCGCGCGATGGACCCCGACGAGCTGGCCGCCCTCGCCGTCGAGGTGTTCGGCGAGGACCGCGTCCAGGTCGAACCCCGCCTCGACGACGCGCTGGAGGAGGCCATCACCCTCGCGGAGGAGGAGGGCGAGTTCTCCGGCGGCGGTGTCCTGGTGACCGGCTCCGTCATCACGGTCGGCGAGGCCCGGCTGCTCCTCGGAAAGAAGGGCTGAACGCCGTGCGCATGCTCTGCTCCTCCACTCTGATCGGCGAGTTCCTCATCATCGGCTTCGCCGGTCTCGTCGCGATGAAGAACGAGGACCTCACCCAGGCCACGGTCTGGACGGTCAGCGGCGTCGCCATGCTGCTGTGCCTCCTGCTGTGCGGCTTCGTGACCCGGCCCGGCGGGGTGCAGCTCGGCTGGGTCCTCCAGATCGCGCTGTTCGTGAGCGGGCTCGTCGTCCCCATGATGTTCATCCTGGGCGCGGCCTTCGGCGGACTGTGGTGGGCCTCGGTGCACTACGGCCGCAAGATCGACGAGGCGAAGGCGCGCTGGGCCGCGCTCGCCGAGGCGGAGGGCGAACCCCAGCCGGGATGAGCCGCGGGCGCCCCCGGGGGCCTTCGTGAAGTCCCGCACGGCACCCACCGGCCCGGCCGAGGCAAAAGCCCCGGCCGGGCCTGCGTGTGTCGGCTTGCGCCGCTCCGTATAACCTCTGGACCACCGCACCACCGCACCACCGCACCACCGCACCACCGCCGGACCACCGCGTCCGCACTCCCGGGCCCCGCGTCCGCACCGCACCCGCTTTTCCCGTGTTCCAAGGAGCCGCACATGTCCCAGCGCACCCTCGTCCTGCTCAAGCCCGACGCCGTACGCCGCGGCCTGATCGGCGAGGTCGTCGGCCGGATCGAGCGGAAGGCCGGCTGGAGCGTCACGGCCCTGGAGCTGCGCACCCTGGACCTGCCGACCCTGGAGACGCACTACGCCGAGCACATCGGCAAGCCGTTCTACGAGCCGCTGGTCGAGTTCATGCTGTCCGGCCCGGTCGTCGCGCTCGTCGTCGAGGGGGAGCGCGTCATCGAGGGCGTCCGCACGCTCGCCGGCCCGACCGACCCGATCGCCGCCGCCCCCGGTTCCATCCGTGGCGATTTCGGCACCATCGTCCGCGAGAACCTGATTCACGCCTCGGATTCCGAGGAGTCCGCCGAGCGCGAGCTGAAGATCTTCTTCCCGGGCCGTTTCTGAGCGGTCGCCCATTCGGTCCCGCGCACCGGCGGCGACACGCGCCCCGGGCGGTCCGCGTATCGAAATGGAAAAAAATACTGACGCGCCCTCAGCCCATTCGGGGCGCGGCGCCGCGGAAGGCGACCGGAAATTCCGGTCGCCTTCTGGCATATGCGGCCCCGATCGGGGGAACCCACGCCCCGGATGGCACGTCTCCACAGGCGAGGCGTGCACCCATCGGCGCAGAATGCCGACAATGGCGCGGACCCTTGCGCCGTGTCGCCGCAGGCGAGACTACGATGGAAGCCTCCACTCCCACAGCACCCACCTCGCCGTCCTGAAAAGCCGTCAACGCTGGGAAGGCCAGACGATCTCATGGGGAACTCTATGTCGTTCATCGGCCGTGATATGGCTGTCGACCTCGGGACCGCCAACACGCTGGTGTACGTCAGGGGGCGCGGAATCGTGCTCAACGAGCCCTCCGTGGTGGCCATCAACACCAACACCGGCGGAATCCTCGCGGTCGGCGCCGAGGCGAAGAAAATGATCGGCCGCACCCCCGGCAACATCGTCGCGGTGCGCCCTCTGAAGGACGGCGTCATCGCCGACTTCGAGATCACCGAGCGGATGCTCCGCTACTTCATCGTCAAGATCCACAAGCGCCGCTACCTGGCCCGTCCCCGCATCGTCGTGTGCGTGCCCTCGGGCATCACGGGCGTCGAGCGCCGCGCGGTCATCGAGGCGGCCACCCAGGCCGGGGCCCGGCAGGTGCACATCATCGAGGAGCCGATGGCCGCGGCGATCGGGGCCGGGCTCCCGGTCCACGAGGCCACCGGCAACATGGTGGTCGACATCGGCGGCGGCACCACCGAGGTCGCCGTGATCTCGCTCGGCGGCATCGTCACCGCGCAGTCCATCCGGGTGGCCGGGGACGAGCTGGACAACGCGATCATCCAGCACATCAAGAAGGAGTACAGCCTCCTGCTGGGCGAGCGCACCGCCGAACAGATCAAGATCACCATCGGTTCGGCGTACGACCTCGACAACGACGAGCACACCGAGATCCGCGGCCGGGACCTCGTGTCCGGGCTGCCCAAGACCGTCGTGATCTCGGCGGCCGAGGTGCGCAAGGCGATCGAGGAGCCGGTCAACGCCATCGTCGACGCGGTCAAGACGACCCTTGACAAGTGCCCGCCCGAGTTGTCGGGTGACGTCATGGACCGGGGCATCGTGCTCACCGGCGGCGGAGCCCTGCTGCGCGGCCTGGACGAGCGGCTGCGGATGGAGACCGGCATGCCGATCCACATCGCGGAGGACCCGCTCGACTCCGTGGCCCTCGGCTCCGGCAAGTGCGTCGAGGAGTTCGAGGCGCTCCAGCAGGTGCTGGACGCCCAGCCCCGTCGCTAGCGGTTCCGTTCGACCCCGACGGCGCGCCCCCAGCGGACGCGCCGTCACGCTCCGGCCTTGAACCACCGGCGGGTGCCGCGCGCGGTACCCGCCGCAGAACAGAATTCCGACGAGGAAGGCACGGCCGCCGCACGTGAGGGACACACGAGAGAGCCGGCTGCTCCTGGTGCTGCTGATCGTCATCGCGTTCGCACTGATCACGATCGACATCCGCGGTGGCGAGGACTCTCCGGTGGACGGCGCCCGCCAAGCCGCCGCCGGCGTATTCGGACCGGTCGAGAACGGCGTCTCCGGCGCCGTCGACCCGGTGGGCAACGCGGTCGGCGCCGTCCGCGACTCCGACAGCAGACACAACCGCATCACCGCCCTGGAGCACGAGAACGCGGCGCTCAAGCAGCGGCTCGGCAGCGACGACCGCAACGCCAGCCGGGTGCGGCAGCTCGACGCGATGCTCGCGCGGGCCGGGGCCGGCCAGTACGGCATCAAGGGCGCCGAGGTCATCGGCATAGGAGCCGCCCAGGGCTTCTCGTGGACCGTCACCATCGACGTCGGCACCCGCGACGGCATCAAGCGCGACATGACGGTGCTCAACGGGGAAGGGCTCGTCGGCCGGGTCACCACGGTGGGCCCCTCCACCGCGACCGTGCTGCTCGCCAACGACCCCGACTTCACCGTCGGCACCCGGCTGGAGAAGACCGACGAACTCGGCTTCGCCACCGGACGCGGGGACCGGCCGCTCGCCGTGCAGCTCCTCAACGGCAAGGCCAAGGTCAAGAAGGGCGACCGGCTCGTCACCTTCGGCTCGCAGGCCGACAAGCCCTTCGTGCCCGGCGTCCCGGTCGGCCGTGTCGTCCGCGTCGACCCCTCCGGCGGGGACCTGACCCGCAACGTCTACGTCGAGCCCTACGTCGGCTTCACCAAGCTGGATCTGGTCGGCGTCGTCGTCGAGGCGCCCCGCAAGAACCCGCGCGACGCCGTCCTGCCGGCCAGGCCCAAGCCCGCCCCGACCGTCACCGTGACGGTCACCCCCTCGGCCCCGGCCGACCCTTCGGAACCCGCCGATCCCACGGCCCCGGACGCCCCCGCGGCCCCGCCCACGGGCGCGGCCGGCGCGAACGAGCAGGAGTAGCGGACACATGCGCGTCAACCGGATTCTGCTCTCCACCGCCCTGGTGGTCGTCGCCCTCATGATCCAGGTCAGCGTCCTGGCCCGGCTCCAGCTGCCGGGCGCGGTACCGGACCTGCTGCTGCTCACGGTGCTCGGCCTGGCCCTGGTCTACGGGCACCTCGCGGGCGCCTTCGTCGGGTTCGGCGCCGGGCTGCTCGCCGACCTCGCCCCGCCCGCCGACCACGCGGCCGGCCGCTACGCCCTCGTGCTGTGCGTCGTCGGCTACGCGGCGGGACTGGCCCGGCCCGAGAACGGCCGGCTCAAGTCCATCGCCGGCCCGCTGCTCGTCGTGGTCGGCGCGGCCATCGGCTCGACCCTGCTCTACGCGGGCGTCGGCGCCCTCGTCGGGGACACCGCCGCGCGCCACGTGGGCCTGAGCGGGCTGCTGGTCAGCGCGGCCGTCTACGATCTGGTGCTCGCGCCCTTCGCCGTGCCCTTCGTGATGTGGCTGGCCAGACGCTCCGAGAACGACCCGCTCGGGGAGAACGCGCCCACCCGAGGCTCGGCCAAGGGCGCCGACGTCGCGACCGGCTGGATCAGCTCCGGCACCGGCCTGAACATCGGCGGTCAGCGCGGCGGCCGGCTGCGCACCCGGGCCCAGCGGGTGCGCGTCTCGCGCGCGACCCGCAACAGCAGCCGTATCAAAGGGGTGAAGCGGCTGTGACCCGCAGCGTTCCCCGTCTCCTGGGGCGCCCGAGCGTCCCGTCCCGTCACCGCCGTCACTGAGGGGGGCGCAGCATGTCCAACATCCCGGAGACCGGGCGCACCCCCCGGGTGCGCATCCGGCTCGTCATCATCCAGGTGCTCGTCTTCTCCCTGCTGCTCACACTCGGCGGCCGGCTCTGGTACCTCCAGATCCGCAACGGCGACGAGTACAAGGCCGAGGCCTCCGGCAACCACGTCCAGCAGGTCGTGGACCCCGCCGTACGCGGAGCGATCCTCGACGCGCGCGGAGTGCCGCTCGCCGACAACCAGACCCGGCTCGTGGTGTCCGCCTCGCGCACCGAACTCATGAAGATGCCGGACGACGGGAAGTCCGCCCTCACCCAGCTCGCCTCGGTCCTCGCCATGAAGCCGAAGGACGTCATGGACAAGGTCCGGCTGTGCGACGCGAAGACCCCGCAGCCCTGCTGGAACGGTTCGCCGTACCAGCCGATCCCCATCACCGACGAGGCCACCCCGCAGCAGGCCCTGCAGATCCGGGAACGCGCCGAGGACTTCCCCGGCATCACCGCCGAGCCCACCGCCGTACGCCGCTACACCGCCCCCGGCGGGGCCCACACCGCGCAGGCCCTCGGCTACCTCTCGCCGGTCACCGACGCGGAGATCGAGCAGGCCAAGGACAGCGAGTCCCCGTACCTGCGCTCCGACATGGTCGGCCGCAACGGGCTGGAGCGCGAGTACGACAAGCAGTTGCGCGGGAAGGCCGGCGTCACCCGCTACGAGGTCGACAACCTCGGCCGGGTCATCGGCAAGGCCAAGTCGGACCGCGCCGAGCCCGGTTCGAACATCGTCACCAGCATCGACGCGCGCGTGCAGTCCATCGCCGAGTACGAGCTGAACGAGGCGATGAAGGCCGCGCGCCACGAGTTCGACAAGAACACCGGCACCAACTACAAGGCCGACTCGGGCGCCGTCGTCGTCATGGAGGCCAAGACCGGCCGGGTCGTGGCGATGTCCTCACTGCCCGACTACGACCCCAACGCCTGGGTCGGCGGGATCTCCGGCAAGGACTACGCGAAGCTCACCGGCAAGAAGTCGAACTACCCGCTGCTCAACCGCGCCATCCAGGGGCAGGCGGCGCCCGGCTCGATCTTCAAGGTCGTCTCCACGACCGCCTCGGTCAACGCCGGCTACGACTTCAACGGCAACTACGACTGCAGCAGTTCGTACTCGATCGGCAATCAGGTCTTCAAGAACTTCGAGTCGGAGAACTACGGCCCCATCAGCCTCGGCCGGGCCCTGGAGGTCTCCTGCGACACCGTCTTCTACGGCATCGCGCACAACGAGTGGAAGAAGGACGGCGGCACCAAGCCGAAGAAGAACGCGCACGACTGGTTCTACAAGACCGCCCACCAGTTCGGCCTCGGCAAGACCACCGGCATCGACCTGCCGAACGAGGTCAGCGGACGCGTCCCCGACCGCCAGTGGAAGAAGGACTACTGGAAGGCCAACAAGGACGCGTGGTGCAAGTCCGGCAAGAAGGACGGCGACTACGCGCAGCAGATCGCCTACGAGAACTGCCTCGAAGGCAACCAGATGCGCGCCGGTGACTCGGTCAACTACTCGATCGGCCAGGGCGACACCCTCGTGACCCCGATCCAGATGGCCACGATCTACGCCGCGATCTCCAACGGCGGCACCCTCCACGACCCGAGCATCGGCAAGGCCGTGATCAGCCCCGACGGCAAGAAGGTCGAGCCGATCAAGCCCGCCTCGCACGGCAGGCTCCCGATGAACCAGAAGCTGCGCGACGAGATAGACGGTGCGCTCGCGGGCGTCGCCACCCAGGGCACCGCCGCCTGGCGGTTCCAGGGCTGGCCCCAGGACAAGATCCCGATGCACGCCAAGACCGGCACCGCCGAGGTCTACGGCAAGCAGACCACCTCGTGGTTCGCTACCTACACCAAGGACTACTCGATCGTGATGACGATCTCCCAGGGCGGCACCGGCTCCGGCGCCTCCGGTCCGGCCGTCCGCAAGATCTACGACGCGCTGTACGGAGTCGACGGCGGCGGCGGGATCAACAAGAAGAAGGCCCTGCTGCCCAAGCCGCAGGCCGCGCTGCCGAAGATCCAGCCCGACGGCTCGATCGACGCCCCGCGCGTCAAGTCGAAGTTCGCGCCGTACAACCTGGACGTCAAGCCCTCCCAGCCGCCGCTCGACCCGGGCACCGGCCAGGCCGGCACCACCGGCGCGACGGACCCTGCCGGGGCCACCGACCCGGCGGGCGGCACCGGGCAGACCGGCGGCGACCAGCAGACCGCGGGCACCCCCGTGACGTACAACGGGAGGCGCGACTGATGGCCGGCAGCCCCTCGTTCAGCGTCTCCGGCTACGGGCCCGAGCGCTCCTCCTGGTCCCGGCTGCTCGCCAAGGGCTCCGTCGTACGCCGGCTGGACTGGCCGATACTGCTCGCGGCCCTCGCCCTGTCCCTCCTGAGCTGCGCCCTCGTCTACTCCGCGACCCGCGGGCGCACCGAACTCGTCGGCGACGACCCGTACGCCTTCGTGTTCAAGCACGTCGTCAACATCGGGATCGGGCTCGGCCTCATGGTCGGCACGATCTGGCTCGGCCACCGCACCCTGCGCACCGCCGTGCCGATCCTGTACGGCCTCTCGGTCTTCCTCGTGCTGCTCGTGCTCACCCCGCTCGGCGTGACCGTCAACGGGGCGCACGCCTGGCTGATGGTGGCCGGCTTCTCGCTCCAGCCCTCCGAGTTCGTCAAGATCACCATCATCCTGGGCATGGCGATGCTGCTCGCCGCCCGGGTCGACGCGGGGGACCGGGACCACCCCGACCACCGCACCGTTTTGCAGTCCCTCGGTCTCGCGGTCGTGCCGATACTGATCGTCCTGCTGATGCCCGACCTCGGCTCGGTCATGGTCATGGCGATGATCGTCCTCGGGGTGCTGCTCGCCTCCGGCGCCTCCAACCGCTGGGTCCTCGGGCTGCTGGGCGCGGGCACGGTCGGCGCGATCGCCGTCTGGCAGCTCGGCGTCCTCGACGAGTACCAGATCAACCGCTTCGCGGCCTTCGCCAACCCCAGCCTCGACCCGGCGGGCGTCGGCTACAACACCAACCAGGCGCGTATCGCGATCGGCTCCGGCGGCCTCACCGGCACCGGACTGTTCAAGGGCACCCAGACCACCGGGCAGTTCGTCCCCGAGCAGCAGACCGACTTCGTGTTCACCGTCGCCGGGGAGGAACTCGGCTTCGCCGGGGCCGGGCTCATCATCGTGCTGCTCGGCGTCATCCTGTGGCGCGCCTGCCGCATCGCCCGCGAGACCACCGAGCTGTACGGCACGATCGTGGCCGGCGGGATCATCGCCTGGTTCGCCTTCCAGGCGTTCGAGAACATCGGCATGACCCTCGGCATCATGCCCGTCGCGGGGCTGCCGCTGCCCTTCGTCTCCTACGGCGGCACCTCGATGTTCGCCGTGTGGATCGCCGTCGGCCTGCTCCAGTCCATCCGCGTCCAGAAACCCCTGTCCGCCTGACCCGGCGGGCCCCGCCCGGCCCCCTGTCCCGTATCCGGCGCCCGCACCCGGTTTGAAACGCCCGTTTGCGTCTACCTTCCAGACATGACGGAGACCGTGCGCGAGACGGAACGGAAGTACGAGGCCGACACCGACGAAGCAGGCGCCCTCCCGCCGCTCCCGGAGCTGAGGAAGCTCCCGGGGGTGGCCGCCGAGGCGGACACCGGCGTCCAGGAACTGGACGCCACGTACTACGACACCGAGGACCTCGCGCTCGCGGCCGCGCGCATCACGCTGCGCCGCCGCACCGGGGGCGAGGACGCGGGCTGGCACCTCAAGCTCCCCGTCTCCCGGGACGTACGCGAGGAGGTGCGCCTTCCCCTCGCCGACACCCTGCCACCCCCGCTCGCCGGTCTCCTGCGCGCCCGCACCCGCGGCGCCGCGCTGCTGCCCGCCGTCCGGCTGCGGAGCCGGCGCACCGTGCGCACGCTGTACGACGCGCGGCGGCGCGCGCTCGCCGAACTGAGCGCCGACGAGGTCGAGGCCGAACGCCTCTCGGGCCCCACGAAGGGCAGGCGCGCCGCGTGGGCCGAGGCCGAACTCGAACTCGGCGCCGGAACCGACCCGAAACTGTTCGGCCGGGCCGAGAAGCGGCTCGCGAAGGCCGGTTACCGGCGCTCCTGCGCCCCGTCCAAACTCGCCCGCGCCCTGGAGGAGACCGGAGCGGCACCCGCGCCCGGCCCCGCCACCGCCCCGGCCGCCCAGGACACGACGGCCGGAGCCGAGGTCCTCGCCTATCTGCGGGCCCAGTACGAGGAACTGCTCGCCCGCGACGTCGCGGTGCGCCGCGAACTGCCCGACGCCGTCCACAAGATGCGGGTCGCCCTGCGCCGCAGCCGCAGCGCCCTGCGCTCGTACCGCCCGGTACTGGACGCCGCCGCCACCGATCCGCTGCGCGCCGAACTCAAGTGGCTCGCGGGAGAACTCGGCGTCGACCGCGACCGCGAGGTGCTGGCCGGACGTCTCGCGGCGCGCGTCGCCGAGACGGACACCGCCCTCCTGCTCGGCCCCGTCGAGGCCCGGCTGCGCCAGTGGTCGGTCGCCGCGGAGCAGGAGTCCCGGGCCCGGGTGCGCGCCGCCCTCGACAGCGAGCGCTACCTCCGCCTGCTCGACGCGCTCGACGCCCTGTTCGCCGCCCCGCCGCTGCGCGGGAAGGCGGCCCGTCCCGCGTCGAAGGTCCTGCCCAAGGCCGTCGCGAAGGAGCACCACCGGCTCGCCGTACGCATGGAGCGCGCCCTCGCCCTGCCCCCGGGGCCCGGACGCGACCGGGCGCTGCACGAGGCCCGCAAGAAGGCCAAACGCCTCCGCTACGCCGCCGAGGCCGCGAAACCCTCCTGCGGGAAGGCCGCCAAACGCCTCGCGAAGGACGTCAAGGCCCTTCAGTCCCTGCTCGGCGACCACCACGACAGCGCCGTCGCCCGCGCCACCCTGCGGGAGACCGGCGTCCGCGCCCACACGGCGGGGGAGACCGCCTTCACCTGGGGCCTGCTGCACGGCCGGGAGGAGGCCAGGGCCCTCGACCACGAGCGTGAGCTGCCCGGCGTCTGGGCGGGACTCGCGGACCGCGACACACGGGCCGAGCTGAGCTGAGGGGCGCCGACCGCGCGGCGGCGTGGCGCGGGGGCCGCGGCCCGGAACCGGGCGCCGCCCCGAGACGCGGGCCGGGCCGGGCCCCGCACCGGCCCACGCCGCCGGCGGCCGGCCGCACCCGGTCCGGCGCCCGGCCGCGTCACGCTACGCTGGAGGATCACGCCTCTTTCCCGGAGGCGGCCCGTGTCCGCACGCAAAAGGTCAGCGAGATGTCTGCTCAGTCCGCCCCATCGGTGTTTCCGCAGCTCGAAGCCCTGCTCCCGCATGTGCAGAAGCCCATCCAGTACGTCGGTGGCGAGCTGAACTCCACGGTCAAGCCGTGGGAGGAGTGCGACGTGCGCTGGGCGCTCATGTACCCGGACGCCTACGAGGTGGGGCTGCCCAACCAGGGCGTCATGATCCTCTACGAGGTACTGAACGAACGCGAGGGCGTCCTCGCCGAGCGCACCTACAGCGTGTGGCCCGACCTCGAAGAGCTGATGCGGGAGCACAAGGTCCCGCAGTTCACCGTGGACAGCCACCGCCCGGTCGGCGCCTTCGACGTGTTCGGCCTCAGCTTCTCGACCGAGCTGGGCTACACCAACATGCTCGCCGCCCTCGACCTCGCGGGCATCCCGCTGGAGGCCAGGAACCGTACCGAGGACCACCCCGTGGTGCTCGCCGGCGGCCACGCCGCCTTCAACCCCGAGCCCATCGCGGACTTCATCGACTGCGCCGTCATCGGCGACGGCGAGCAGGCCGTCCTGGAGATCACCGACATCGTCCGCGCCTGGAAGGCCGAGGGCCGCCCCGGCGGCCGCGACGAGCTGCTGCTGCGCCTCGCGAAGACCGGCGGCGTCTACGTCCCGCGCTTCTACGACGTCGAGTACCTGCCCGACGGCCGCATCGCCCGCACCGTGCCCAACCGCTCCGGGGTGCCGTGGCGCGTCTCCAAGCACACCGTGATGGACCTCGACGAGTGGCCCTACCCCAAGCAGCCGCTCGTCCCGCTCGCCGAGACCGTGCACGAGCGGATGTCCGTCGAGATCTTCCGCGGCTGCACGCGCGGCTGCCGCTTCTGCCAGGCCGGGATGATCACCCGGCCGGTGCGCGAACGGTCCATCACCGGCATCGGCGACATGGTCGAGAAGGGCCTCAAGGCGACCGGCTTCGAGGAGGTCGGCCTGCTGTCGCTGTCCTCCGCCGACCACTCCGAGATCGCCGACGTGGCCAAGGGCCTCGCCGACCGGTACGAGGAGGACAAGATCGGCCTGTCCCTCCCCTCCACCCGTGTCGACGCCTTCAACGTGGACCTGGCCAACGAGCTGACCCGCAACGGCCGCCGCTCCGGCCTCACCTTCGCCCCCGAGGGCGGCTCCGAGCGGATGCGCAAGGTCATCAACAAGATGGTCTCCGAGGACGACCTGATCCGCACCGTCTCCACCGCGTACGGGAACGGCTGGCGCCAGGTCAAGCTGTACTTCATGTGCGGTCTGCCCACCGAGACCGACGAGGACGTCCTCCAGATCGCCGACATGGCGACCAGCGTCATCGCCGAGGGCCGCAGGGTCTCCGGCAAGAACGACATCCGCTGCACCGTCTCCATCGGCGGGTTCGTGCCCAAGCCGCACACGCCCTTCCAGTGGGCCCCGCAGCTGTCCGCCGAGGAGACCGACGCCCGCCTCGGCAAGCTCCGCGACAAGATCCGCGGCGACAAGAAGTACGGCCGCTCCATCGGCTTCCGCTACCACGACGGCAAGCCCGGCATCGTCGAGGGCCTGCTCTCGCGCGGCGACCGCCGTGTGGGCTCGGTCATCCGCGCGGTCTACGAGGACGGCGGCCGCTTCGACGGCTGGCGCGAGTACTTCTCGTACGACCGCTGGATGGCCTGCGCCGCGAAGACGCTGCCCGCCTTCGGCCTCGACGTCGACTGGTACACGACCCGCGAGCGCACCTACGAGGAGGTCCTGCCCTGGGACCACCTCGACTCCGGTCTCGACAAGGACTGGCTGTGGGAGGACTGGCAGGACGCCCTCGACGAGACCGAGGTCGAGGACTGCCGCTGGACCCCGTGCTTCGACTGCGGCGTGTGCCCCTCGATGCAGACCGAGATCCAGGTCGGCCCGACGGGGAGGAAACTGCTGCCGCTCATGGTGAAGTGACCCACCGGGCCGGCCGGTACCTCCGGTAACGACTCGGCCACCGTGCCGTACGGGCGGGATACGTTCCCGCGCGGGCCACGTCTGTGGGTACATGGACCTTGAGAAGGCGCCCCCGCCGGACGGAGCGGCCCCCGGCGGATGCCTGGCCGCCGTGATCCGCGTCCCGGTCAGGATCTTCGCGCTCCTCGTCCTCGTCCCGGTGCGTCTGGCGTGGGACGCGGCCGCGGGAGGCGGCCGGTTCCTCCACCGGCGCGTCCTCCTCCCGCTGGGCCGCGGACTTTGGCTGCTCGCGTACGGGGTGCTGGTGTGGCCCTTCCGCGCGCTGTGGCGGTACGGATGCGTGCCGACGGGCCGGGTGCTGGCCCGGCTCGGGCACGTCCTGTTCGTCGTCCCGGCCGGGTGGCTGGGCCACGGCGTGTTCGCCCCGCTCGGCAGGTGGCTGACGCGGGCTTGCGCCGGGCTGGGCCGGGGCGTGTGGGCGGGACTGTCGTGGACCGGCTCCGGTGCCGCCCGCCTCGGCCGCTACGTGGGCGGCGCGCTCGCCCGGTCCGGACGCGCGGTGTGGTCCGGGGTGTCCTGGGCGGGACGCGGCGTGCGGGGCGGACTCGCTCGGTGCGGTCGCACGGTGTGGGGCGGGCTCGCCTGGGCCGGGCGGTCGGTGGGGGCGGGCGTGTCGTGGGCGGGACGCGGGCTCGGGGCGGTCGTCTCGCGGGCCGGGCGCGCCGGGTGGACCGGCGTGTCCTGGGCGGCGCGAGGCGTCTGGACCGGCGTGTCCCGGGTCGCGCGAGCCGGCTGGGCCGGGCTCTCCTGGGCCGGACGTGGTCTCGGGGCCGCGCTCGCCTGGGCCGGGCGTGGCGTGGGGGCCGGGGTGTCGTGGGCCGGACGCGTCGCCTGGGCGGGAGTCTCGTGGGCCGGGCGAGGCATGGGGGCCGGGCTGTCCTGGGTGGGGCGCGCCGTGGGGGCGGGATGTGCGGCGGTCGGACGGTTCGTGTGGGCGGGGTGTGCGGCGGTAGGGCGGACCGTGTGGGCGGGAGCGTCGTGGGCCGGGCGGACCGTGTGGGCGGGGGTCTCGTGGGCCGGGCGGACGGTCTGGGCCGGGGTCGCGTGGGCGGGGCGGACCGTGTGGGCCGGGGTCGCGTGGGCCGGGCGCGGGCTGCTGGCCGCCGGGTCCTTCCTCGTCCGGTGGCTCGTGCTCGTACCCGCTCTCGCGCTGTGGCGCTGGTTGCTCTCCCCGCTCGGGCGCGGCCTCGTCCTCCTTTGCCGGGAGGCCGCGGACGCCGTGGCCCTCGGCTGGCGGCTCGCGGGGCGGGTGTCGAACGCGGCGGGGCGGCTCCTCGTACGCCTGCTGCGGTGGACCTTCGTGGAACCCGTCCGGTGGGCCTGGTCCCGCGTGCTCACCCCGATGGGGCACTTCGTACGTGACGAGGTGTGGCGGCCCGCCCGGCGGGTCGCCCGGGAGACGCTCGCCGCCGCCCGCCACACCGTGCGCCTGGCCGTGGCCACGGCCCGGCGGACCGTGCGGCAGACCCGCGCCGAACTGCGCGCGGCCGTGTTCGGCGGGCCACCGGCGGTTACCCCCGCTCCGTCCCGGGAACCCGAAGCGCCAGTGGCACGTACTCTAGGCAGTAGTAAGACCGCACTCACGAAGGACTGACTCCCCTGGGCAAGCGACAGCCCGAAGGCCCCCCGCCGGCGCCAGTGGTGCAGCGCATCAGACTGCGTTACACCAAGCGCGGCCGCCTCCGGTTCACCAGTCACCGCGATTTCCAGCGCGCGTTCGAGCGGGCCCTGCGCCGCGCCGAGGTACCCATGGCGTACTCGGCCGGCTTCACCCCGCACCCCCGGGTGTCGTACGCCAACGCCGCACCCACCGGCACCGGCAGCGAGGCCGAGTACCTGGAGATCGCGCTCGCGCAGTCCCGGGAACCGGAACCGCTGCGCGCCCTGCTCGACGAGTCGATGCCGCAGGGCCTCGACATCGTCGACGCCGTCGAGGCCCGCACCTCCGGCCTCGCCGAACGGCTCCAGGCATCCGTCTGGGAACTGCGGCTCGACGGGGTGGAACCGGAGGACGCCCGGCGCGCCGCCGAGCGCTTCGCGGCGGCCGAGTCCGTCGAGGTGCAACGCCGTACCAAGAACGGAATGCGCAGCTTCGACGCGAGGGCCGCCGTCACCCGGCTCGACCTGGAGCCCCAGCGGGCCGATGGGCCCGCCGGACGCCCCTGTGCGATACTGCGCCTGGTTGTACGGCACGTGACGCCTGCCGTGCGCCCTGACGACGTCCTGTCCGCTCTCCGAGCCGTGGCCGACCTGGCGCCGCCGGTCCCCGTCGCGGTGACCAGGCTGGCGCAGGGGCCCCTCGATGAGGAGAGCGGCACGGTGACCGACCCGCTCGCGCCCGACCGCGAGGCGGCCTCGGCCGTCGTGGCTCCCGCCACGGCCGCCGTACCCGCCACCGCGACGGTGTCCGCGCCGGAAGGTCCCGCGTAAGGAAAGTCGTGCAGCGCACCGCCCTCGCACTCGGGAGCCACCTGGGTCGGGCGGAGCGATACGACCACAAGACTTTCGCCAGGCCGTGCGCATCCCGCGTACGGAACCGGCGAGACAGACACTGAAAGCTCCCGAGCGGCGCCCGCGCCCCGGACGGCGGCCCCGCGCACAGCGTGGGCCCGCGGACGTCACCGGAACAGGCGCGGCGCCCGGGAGCCCGACGGGAGAACCGCCCGCAATGCTTGAACCGACCGAACCCACGACCGCCACATCCGCGAACGGCGAGGACTCCTCGCCCAGCGACACACTGCCGCCGCGCCGCAGGCGCCGCGCCGCCTCCCGCCCCGCGGGCCCGCCCGTGACGGGCGCCGCCGAGCAGGCCGAGCCCGCCCCCACGGCCGGGGCGAAGGACGACACCGCCGCCCCCGCCGCCGAGGAGGCCGCTGTGGCCCGCCCGCGCCGCCGTGCGACCCGTAAGGCCACGGCACCGGCTGGCTCCCCGCAGCCCGCCGAGCCGGCCGCCGCCGTCGAGACGGCGCCCGAGGCCGCCGCCCCGCAGGCCGAGGCGCCCGCCGCCGAGGAGGCCGCCCCGGCCCGCCCGCGCCGCCGTGCGACCCGTAAGGCCACGGCACCGGCAGGCTCCCCGCAGCCCGCCGAGCCGGCCGCCGCCGAGAGCACCGCCCCGGCCGCCCAGGAGACGCCCGCCGAGTCCGGCGCGGCCGACACCGAGCCGGCCCCCGCGCCGCGCGCCCGGCGCCGCGCCACGCGCAGGGCCACCGCCCCCACCGGCAGCCCCGAGCCCGCCGAGGTGACCGAGGCCGTGGAGAGCGCCGAAGAGGTGGCCGCACCCGAGGCCCCCGCCGCGCCCGCCGCCGAGGAGCCCGCCGCCCCGCGCGCCGCCCGCCGCGGCGCGCGCCGCAAGGCGGAGCCCGTCACGACGGAGACCGTCGAGGAGAGCGCCGCGGCCGAGCGGCCCGAGCCGGCCGCCTCGGGTACCTCCGGTGCCACAGCCGCCTCCGGTGCCTCCGGTACGGAGGAGGGCGGGCAGCGCCGCGCCCGCCGCCGCCCCGCGCGCAAGGTCACCTTCTCCGAGCCGCAGCCCGGCAGCCGGCGCGCCGCCGCCGAGGACGCCGAGGCCGACCGCAAGACCGCCCGCCCCGCCGTGCCGGTCTTCCGCGCCCCCGTCTTCACCGAGCCCATGTTCCAGACGCCGGAGCGCGCCGCCATCGCGGCCGCCGCCGGGTACGCCGAGGCCGACGAGGAGCTCCAGGACGAGCCGGCGCAGCCGCAGGAGACCGCCGAGTCCGGTTCGCGCGGCCGCAAGCGCCGCCGTGGCGGGGAACCGCAGCAGGCCCCCGCCGCCGAGTCCCGCCAGGAGCGCAGGAAGCGCGGTACGGCCCAGGAGGCCCCGGCCCGTACCGAGGACGAGGACACGCGGCCCGCGCCCGAGGCCCCGCGCCCCGCCGCCCCGGCCCCCGAGACCACGGACGAGACCACCGACTCCGCCGTCACCGACTCGGCCGACCACGGGGACGGCGAGCACGAGGACGCGGGCGAGCGCCCGAGCAGGCGCCGTCGCCGGGGCGGCCGTCGCCGTCGCCGGGGCGAGTCCGCCGAGCAGGACCAGTACGGCGAGCGGTACGAGGGCGACGCCGAGCAGGGCGACACCGAGGACACGGACGAGTCCGCCCAGGACTCCGAGGACACCCAGGACACCCAGGGCTCCGCCACCCCCGCCCCCGCGCCCTCCGGGTCCGGTGAGCGCCGCCGCGAGCGCGAGGCGGACACCGCGCGGGCCGGGGAGGACGAGGAGCCCGCCGGACAGGAGGCGGACGACCACTCCGCCGAGCGCGCCGAGGACGACTACTCCGGCTCCTCCAGCAGCCGCAGGCGGCGCCGTCGCAGGCGCCGCGCGGGCGACGCGAGCGCCGACCACGACTCCCGCCCCGGGGCCGACGACCCCGAGCGCACCGTGGTCAAGGTCCGCGAGCCCAAGGAACGCCGCAGGGAGACCGACCCCAGCGACGAGGTGCAGTCCATCAAGGGCTCCACCCGCCTGGAGGCCAAGAAGCAGCGCCGCCGCGAGGGCCGCGAGCAGGGCCGGCGCCGCGTGCCGATCATCAGCGAGGCGGAGTTCCTCGCGCGCCGCGAGGCCGTCGAGCGCGTCATGGTGGTCCGCGAGAACGGCGAGCGCACCCAGATCGGCGTGCTGGAGGACGACGTCCTCGTCGAGCACTACGTCAACAAGGAGCAGTCGACCTCGTACGTCGGCAACGTCTACCTCGGCAAGGTGCAGAACGTCCTGCCCTCGATGGAGGCCGCCTTCATCGACATCGGCAAGGGCCGCAACGCCGTGCTCTACGCCGGTGAGGTCAACTTCGAGGCGCTCGGCCTCTCGGGCGGCCCGCGCCGCATCGAGACCGCCCTCAAGTCCGGCCAGCCGGTCCTGGTCCAGGTCACCAAGGACCCCATCGGCCACAAGGGCGCCCGCCTCACCAGCCAGGTCTCCCTCCCGGGCCGCTACCTCGTGTACGTGCCCGAGGGCTCGATGACCGGGATCAGCCGCAAGCTGCCCGACACCGAGCGGGCCCGTCTCAAGACCATCCTCAAGAAGATCGTCCCCGAGGACGCGGGCGTCATCGTGCGCACCGCCGCCGAGGGCGCGAGCGAGGAGGAGCTGCGCCGCGACGTCGAACGTCTCCAGGGGCAGTGGGAGGAGATCCAGAAGAAGGCCAAGGGCGGCAACGCGCCGACGCTGCTCTACGGCGAGCCCGACATGACCGTCCGGGTCGTGCGGGACATCTTCAACGAGGACTTCTCCAAGGTCGTCGTCAGCGGCGACACCGCGTGGCAGACCATCCACGGCTACGTCTCGCACGTCGCCCCCGACCTCGTCGACCGGCTCTCGAAGTGGACCTCCGAGGTCGACGTCTTCGCGACGTACCGCATCGACGAGCAGCTCGCCAAGGCCCTCGACCGCAAGGTGTGGCTGCCCTCCGGCGGCTCCCTCGTGATCGACAAGACCGAGGCCATGATCGTGGTCGACGTCAACACCGGCAAGTTCACCGGCCAGGGCGGCAACCTGGAGGAGACCGTCACCAGGAACAACCTGGAGGCGGCCGAGGAGATCGTGCGCCAGCTGCGGCTGCGCGACCTCGGTGGCATCGTCGTCATCGACTTCATCGACATGGTCCTGGAGTCCAACCGCGACCTCGTGCTGCGCCGCCTCCTGGAGTGCCTGGGCCGCGACCGCACCAAGCATCAGGTCGCCGAGGTCACCTCGCTCGGCCTCGTGCAGATGACCCGTAAGCGGGTCGGCCAGGGGCTCCTGGAGTCCTTCTCCGAGACCTGCGTGCACTGCAACGGGCGCGGCGTCATCGTCCACCTCGACCAGCCCACCGCGGCCGGTGGCGGCGGGAACGGCAAGCGCGCCAAGAAGAAGGGCAAGGGCGACGCGGGCCACGAGCACGAGCACGCCGTGACCGCCGAGCCGGCCCACGAGCACCAGCACGAGCCGCAGGCCGAGACGGAGGCCGAGGTGGCCGCCGAGGCCGCCGAGCCCACCGCGCTCCCCTCCCCGCAGTTCACGCCCGACGAGGAGCTGTACAGCAGCGCCGCCGAGGCCGAGGCCGCCGCGGGACGCGGTGGCCGACGCGACCGCTCCCGGCGCCGCGCCTCCCGCAGGGCCTCCGCGCCCGCCGGGGCGCCGCGCGGCGGCGAGGAGCAGGCCGCGCAGGACGCGGTCGGCACCTACGACCCCGAGGCGCTGAAGGACGGGGCCGACGGCGGGGCGGAGGCGAAGGCCGCGACGGTCGTCGAGCCCACCCCCGCGCCGCTCGCCGAACCGGTCGTCGAACCTGAGGTCGAGGCGGCGCCCGAGGCCGGGGAGGCGCCCGTCGCCGAGTCCGCCGCCCCGCAGGGCCGTACCCGGCGCCGCGCCACCCGGAAGGCCACGGCCCCGGCCGGTGCGCCCAAGGAGTCCGCGGAGCCGGTCGAGGTGGTCGTCGCCGTCCAGGAGACCGAGCCCGCCCCGGCCCCCGAGCCGGAGCCCGCCGCCGCGTCCAGGCCCGAGCCCGCCCCGGCCCGTGCCCGGCGCCGCGTCGTGCGCGAGGTGGCCGCCCCGGTGTCCACCGCCGCCGACGAGGCCGCCGTCGTGGTCGTCGCCGCCCCCAGGGCGCAGAGCGAGGCGGAGCCCGCCGAGAGCCCCGCGGAGGAGAGCGCCGAGCCCGCGAAGAAGACCGCCCGCAAGACGGCGGCCAAGAAGGCGACGACGGCGAAGAAGGCGGCCACCGCCAAGAAGGCCCCGGCCAAGAAGGCGCCCGCGAAGAAGGCGGGTGCCAAGAAGGCGACGGCCAAGAAGACCGCCGCCGAGGAGCCCGCCGCGGCGCCGGAAGCCGAGGCCCCCGCCGCGCAGGAGCCGGCCGCTGAGGAGGCGCCCGCCAAGAAGGCCCCGGCCCGCAAGGCGGCGGCGAAGAAGACCGCCGCCAAGAAGGCCGCCCCCGCGAAGACCGCCGCCAAGAAGACGACGGCCAAGCGGACCACGAAGCGGACGGCGGCGGCGGAGCAGTCCGCCACCGGCGTCTCCGCGCAGGCCCCGGAGACCTCCGGAGCCGAGGACTCCCCGGAGTCCTGACGGCCCCGGGGGCAGACGCCCCCGGCCGTCGTGTTCCCCGATCACCGGGGTGACGGGGCCCGGTTTGACCCTTCGGACCGGGCCCCGTAGCCTTGACCCTCGGCGTCTGTACGCCACCTTCTGAGCACCCCACCTCCTGGTGGGAGGCGCATCGCCGCCTCATCACCCGGGGAGGCCGCTCACCGTCCTTCCGGTTGACCGGGGGCCTTTCACGGCCTTCGACGGAGCGGCTGGCATCAGAAGTCCCGTTCGAGCACAGAGAGTGAGATCCGCGTGTACGCCATCGTGCGCAGCGGTGGTCGCCAGCACAAGGTTGCTGTCGACGACATCGTTGAGGTTGACAAGATTTCCACTGCCAAGGTAGGCGACACGGTCGAGCTCTCGACCCTGCTGCTCGTCGACGGCGACGCCGTCACCAGCGACCCGTGGGTGCTGGCCGGCCTGAAGGTCACGGCCGAGGTCGTGGACCACCACAAGGGCGCGAAGATCGACATCCTGCGCTACAAGAACAAGACCGGCTACCGCCGTCGTCAGGGCCACCGCCAGCAGTACACGGCGGTCAAGGTCACGGCGATCCCCACGGCTGCGAAGTAAGGGACTGAGGAGACATGGCACACAAGAAGGGCGCATCGTCCACTCGGAACGGTCGCGACTCCAACGCTCAGCGGCTCGGCGTGAAGCGCTTCGGCGGTCAGGTCGTCAACGCCGGTGAGATCATCGTCCGCCAGCGCGGCACCCACTTCCACCCGGGCTCCGGCGTCGGCCGCGGCGGCGACGACACCCTGTTCGCGCTGAACGCGGGCGCCGTGCAGTTCGGCACCCACCGTGGGCGCAACGTCGTGAACATCGTCCCGGTCGCCTGATCCAGGCACCGCACACGGTTTTCCCGCGAGGGCGGACTCCTTTCCCCTACGGCACAGCCCGTACGGGAAGCGGGTCCGCCCTTCGTGTGTTGGGACCTGTGAGAGCGCGCGCGTGCGCGCAGCGGTGGAACGGGCCGTGCACCGGCCCCCGCCGCACCCTGTCGTGAGAAAGCCGTACGGGACGTTCCGTACGCGAGAACCGCAGTAACTGGAGGCACCCACCATGACCACCTTCGTGGACCGCGTCGAACTGCACGTCGCCGCGGGTAACGGAGGCCACGGCTGTGCCTCCGTCCACCGGGAGAAGTTCAAGCCGCTCGGCGGCCCGGACGGCGGCAACGGCGGGAGGGGCGGCGACGTCGTCCTCGTCGTCGAGCAGTCCGTGACCACGCTCCTGGACTATCACCACAGCCCGCACCGCAAGGCCACCAACGGCAAGCCCGGTGAGGGCGGCAACCGCTCCGGCAAGGACGGCTCGGACCTCGTCCTGCCCGTCCCCGACGGCACCGTCGTCCTCGACCGGGCCGGGAACGTCCTCGCCGACCTCGTCGGCCAGGGCACGACCTACGTCGCGGCGCAGGGCGGTCGCGGGGGCCTGGGCAACGCGGCGCTGGCCTCGGCCCGCCGCAAGGCGCCCGGTTTCGCGCTGCTCGGTGAGCCCGGGGACCTCGGCGAGATCGTCCTGGAGCTCAAGACGGTCGCCGACGTGGCGCTCGTCGGGTTCCCGAGCGCGGGGAAGTCCTCCCTCATCTCCGTCATGTCGGCCGCCAAGCCGAAGATCGCGGACTACCCCTTCACGACCCTCGTCCCCAACCTGGGCGTGGTCACCGCCGGTTCGACCGTCTACACCGTCGCCGACGTCCCCGGCCTCATCCCCGGCGCGAGCCAGGGCAAGGGCCTGGGCCTGGAGTTCCTGCGGCACGTCGAGCGCTGCTCGGTGCTCGTGCACGTCCTGGACACCGCGACCCTGGAGTCGGACCGCGACCCGCTCTCCGACCTCGACATGATCGAGGAGGAGCTGAAGCAGTACGGCGGCCTCAACCGGCGTCCGCGCGTCGTCGTCCTCAACAAGGTCGACATCCCGGACGGCAAGGAGCTGGCCGAGATGGTCCGCCCCGACCTGGAGGCCCGCGGTTTCCGGGTCTTCGAGGTGTCGGCCGTCGCCCACACGGGCCTGCGGGAGCTGTCCTTCGCGCTCGCCGAGGTCATCGCGAAGGCCCGCGCCGCCAAGCCCGACCAGGAGGCGACCCGCGTCGTCATCCGCCCCAAGGCGGTCGACGACAGCGGCTTCACCGTCACCTACGACGAGGCCGAGGAGGTCTACCGGGTGCGCGGCGAGAAGCCGGAGCGCTGGGTGCACCAGACCGACTTCAACAACGACGAGGCCGTCGGCTACCTCGCCGACCGGCTCAGCCGCCTCGGTGTCGAGGAGGCGCTGATGAAGGCCGGCGCCCGAGCCGGGGACGGCGTGGCCATCGGCCCCGAGGAGAACGCCGTGGTCTTCGACTGGGAGCCCACCATGCTGGCCGGCGCCGAGATGCTCGGCCGCCGAGGTGAGGACCACCGCCTGGAGGCCCCCCGCCCGGCCGCCTCCCGCCGCCGCGACCGCGAGGCCGAACGCGACGAGGCCCAGCGGGAGTACGACGGCTTCAAGCCGTTCTGAGCCCGGCGCGCCGGCGCCGCCCCGCGCGGGGCGGCGCCCACCGGCGGCGAAGGGGCGCCCCCGGTCCGTTTCCCACGGACCGGGGGCGCCCCTTCTTCCTGTCCCGTCTTCCTGTCCCGGTCAGGCCATCAGGGTCACGGGGGCCGGGGGCAGCTCCGAGGGGGCGGGCGCCGGCAGGCGCTCCTCGAAGGGCACGAAGGGCAGCAGCTCCTCCTCGCCGAGGAAGACGCGGCGCACCACGCGCTCGGCGGCCCGCCCGTCGTCGTACTCGCAGAAACGGCGCCGGAAGACGTCCCGCTTCGCGGCTGCCGCGGCGCCCTTCCACTCGCCCGAGGTGAAGGCGCGCACCAGTTGCTCCTCCGTGACCGCGACGCTGCCGGGCGCCTCCTCCAGCAGGTTGAAGTAGGTGCCGCGCACCGTCGAGTAGATCTCCCAGTCGTCCGCGAAGATGACGATGGGGCGGTCCAGGTTCGCGTAGTCGAACATCGCCGAGGAGTAGTCGGTGATCAGCGCGTCCGAGGCCAGGTACAGCGTCTCCACCGTCGGGTACGCGGACACGTCCACGATCCTGCCGGAGGAGCGCAGTGCGGCGAGGCCGGGGGAGCGGTCGTAGAAGTAGTGCCCGCGCATGAGGAGCACGGTGTCCTCGCCGAGCTGCTCGCTGACGCGCGCCAGGTCGAGCCGCGGCGCGAACCCCGGGGCGTACTCGCGGTGGGTGGGCATGTAGAGCAGGGCCCGGGTGCCCTCGGCGAGACCGAGCGCGGCGCGGGCCGCGCGCACCTCCTCCGCACCCGCGTTGACCAGTACGTCGTTGCGCGGGTAACCCGTCTCCAGGGAGACGTAGTTGCAGGGGTAGACCCGCTCCCAGATCGCCGTGGAGAAGGAGTTGGCGGAGAGGCTGTAGTCCCAGCGGTCCGAGCGCGCGAGCATCTTCTTGAAGCTCATCGTGGTGGAGGCGGGGTACTTGCGCTGGTCCAGGCCCATGCTCTTGAGCGGGGTGCCGTGGTGCGTCTGGAGGTGGATCTGTCCCTCGCGCTTGATCACCGCGTCGCTGAAGTTGACGTTGTTGACGAAGTACTTGGCGCGCACGGTCGTGTTCCAGAACTCGCGCGAACCGATCGCCACCGCCTCGGTGCCCGGCGGGAGCTGCTCCATGCGGTCGGCGTGGACGGCCCAGACCTGCTGTATCTCCGGCGCCAGGCGGGCCAGTTCGGCGGCTATCGCGGCCGGGTTGCAGGAGACGCCACGGCTCCAGTACGCCGAGAACAGGGCGAGGTTCTCGTCGACCTTCGCGCGGCGCACCTGGGAGCGGTAGATCAGGTTCTGCGCCTTGCGCTTGGACTTGTTGACGGTCTTGCGGGTGCGGCTGCGCAGCGCGCGCTTGGTGCGGGAGGCGGCGCCGCTGCTCGTCATCAGGGCGTAGGCGTCTCGCTCGATCAGCGCGTACTTGTGGCCCCTGTTCCCCTCGGGGCGCAGGAAGTTGTCCGGGACATAGGCTCGGTAGTGGGCCGAGGCGCGGTGGAAGAACTCGGCGCGCGCCTCGACCGGCAGCCGCTCGGGCTTCTCCAGGATCGTCAGGTAGTGGTCGACCATCTTGCGGAACAGCGGGCCGCGCCAGGTCTGCAGCTCGGGTCGGTTGTCGAGGAAGTCGAAGATGCGGCCGTACTGGTCGAAGGCGTCGAAGTGCTTACGGCTACGGGTCGCGAGGATGTTGCCGCCCTCGCGGCGCTGGCGGTACTGGACACAGACCCGGTCGAGCACGGCGATCGACTCGGCCGCGATCATGGAGCAGTAGGTCCAGGGAGCGTCCTCGTAGTACCCGGGCGGGAAGAGGAAGCCCTCGCTCTCGACGAAGTCCCTGCGGTACGCCTTGTTCCACACGATCTGCAGGAGGTTCAGCAGCTCGGGGCGCTCGTTCAGCGCGAAGGAGGCGGGCCCCTCCTCGTCCAGCAGGTGCGCGACGGTGTTGCGCAGCACCTTGCCCCACCAGTAGGTGCGCTCGTAGTCGTAGATCAGCACCTGGGGGTTGTCCGCGGCCTTGATCCGGGCGGCGATGGCGCTGAGCGAGCCGGGCGTGAGGGTGTCGTCGCTGTCGAGGAAGAGGAGGTACTCGCCGGTGGCCTGCGCGAGCGCGGCGTTGCGGGCACGGCCCAGGCCGACGTTCTCCGGCAGGTGCAGTACCCGCACCCGGGAGTCCTGCTCGGCGTAACTGTCGAGGATGCGCCCGCAGTTGTCGGGTGAGCAGTCGTCGACCGCTATCAGTTCGAAGTCATCGAAGTCCTGCGCGAGGACCGAATCCAGGCACTCCGCCAGATAGCTCTGGACCTTGAAGACGGGGACTACCAGGGTGAAGTACGGCAATGTTCCAACCTGTTCGATCACAGAGGGCGAAAATGCGAACTGATGACTGCTCGTTTACGGTCAGTTGCCGAGGGCAAACGCAATCGTTCAGTTGAGGTTCATCAGAAAGATTAGCGCTGTCTCGCTGGGAGAGTCAGTGGCGGTTTTGGGTGAGTGGGAGACAAAAGCAGCGCTTAGTGATCGAAAAGGGCAATAGGGCAAGCAGTTGTGACACGTGTTTCGTCTCACGTCCGTGCCGCGCAACCGCCGGGCTCCGCTGCTCGTCTGTCGCCTGGTCCGCGCGGGGACCCGCACAGCAAGGCCCTGCCCCACGACGAGGCCCTGCCCCCCCCGGTCCGGGGGGGGCAGGGCCTCGTCGTGCCGGAGGCTCCGGAAGCGTCCTCAGTCGCCGGTGCGCTCCATCATGTCGCCGGCGTCCGCCGTCTCCCTGCCGTCGACCGTCTCCATGCCGTCCATCGCCTCGACCTCCTCGGCGTGCGCCGAGGAGGGGGGCTGGGACGGGATGAGGGTCGAGGACCGGTCGGCGCCGCGGGCGAGGGCGCGGGCCTCGCGGGCCTCGGCCACCGCGGCGAGGGCGTCGACGGCGCGGCCGAAACGGACCTGGGAGCTGGGCTCGTCCGGGCCGAGCAGCCGCTCCTTGAGCGCGGCACGGGCCGGGGCCAGCCGGTCGGGCTCCGGGGCGCGCACGGCCGCGAGCAGCGCGGGCAGCTCCCGCGCCTGCGGGGTCAGCACGGTGGCCGCCGAGACGGTCGGGAACTCGCGGAGGAACTCCTCCTCCGTCAGTCCCGAGGTGTTCGCCACCGCGTACGGCTTCCCGCTGGCCAGGTAGTCGGACACGACGCTGGACACGTCGCTGATCAGCAGGTCCGCCTGGTTGAAGCAGGAGTACAGCGAGGGCCGCGGGCCCGTGACGATCTGGTGGCGGCCCTCGGGCAGCGAGGCCCAGTACGCGGCCTCCCACTCCTCCGTGGCCCGGCTGACGGCCAGGCTGCGCCCCTCGCGCGGGGTGCCCTGGACGAGCATCCGCTCCAGTTCGTCCGCGCCCCGGCGGTAGTCCGCCGCGGTCAGCCGGTCCAGCTCGGCGCTGAGCCGGTCCAGCTCGGCCGAGGCCGTCCCCGACGGGCCCTGCGCGGCTCCCGCCCGCTCGATCATGGTCTGGATGCGCTGGTCGGCGGCGCCCGCGCGCGGGTCCACCGAGCCGGTCATCGGGTGCGGCTTGTAGAGGAGCCGGACCCCGGGGTCGGCGAGCAGTTCGCGGACGATGTTCTCGCCCGCCTCGATGACCGAGGTGTTGCCCGGGTTGCCGTCCCAGCCCTCCCAGGTGGGGGCGTACAGCACCGTCGTGACGGCGCCGGGGGCGCCCTTCGCCCGGTCGATGCCCCGGAGCTGCGGCCGGCCGATCTCCACGATGTCCCGGTCGTCGACGCCGACGTCGGCGAGGGCGTACCGCTCGCGGGCCGCGGGACCGGCGACCCACACCTCGTCGTACGCCTTCGCGTACGGGTTGCAGCTCGACAGCTTGTCGCTCTCGCCGTGGTTGACGAAGGCGTGCTTGATGGACGGGATGCGCAGGACCTGGGAGGTCTTGCCCGAGTTCGCCGGGTGCAGCAGCGTGTTGAGCGTCGAGTGCTCCAGGCGCATGAGGTGGGCGACCTTCGGCAGGCACAGGATCGGCAGGTCCGTCGCGCCGATCTTCTGCACCATGAACCGCTCGCGCAGCACGATCAGCGGACGGCCCTCCAGACCGGCCAGCGGTTCGAGCCACATGTTCGCCTGGTACGCGGAGGAGGCGCCGCCCGAGAAGTACATGCCGGTGGTCGGCCGGTAGTCCGCGAGCCAGTTGTCGAGCCAGGCGAGGGCCTGCTCGTCGCCCAGCGCCCGACGCGAGGGCAGCAGGTGCACGAACAGGCGCGCGATGCCCGCCAGCGAGAGCAGCAGGGACACCGCGATGCCCGCGACCCCGGCGGCCGGCGCGTCCGCCCCGGCCATGACGGTCAGCCCGACCGTGGCCGGCAGGCCGAAGCCGAGCAGCCGGTGCCCGGGACGGCGCAGCAGCAGGGCCGGGGGGGCCGGCGTCAGCCGCAGGCCGCTCGTGTCGATGTTGCGGGTCGCGAAGGGCAGCGTCCTGGACCGGCGCACCAGGATCGCCCCGGCCTGCGAGACGGAGTGCAGCGCGTAGACGAGCAGGAGACCGCACACCACCGCCAGGTAGTAGCCGTCCTGGGCGATGTCGTCGATCCGCACCAGCCCCACGACCAGCAGCAGATCGCGCAGGACCTGGCGCAGGGTGACGTCGGCCCGCAGCCGGGTGAGCGTGGCCAGGGCGGGCTTCTGCCAGCGGTGCATGATCAGCTCGACGGCCAGCCCGGCCGCGGCCGACACGACCAGCAGGGTGGTCCGCGGCAGCAGCGCGCCCAACGCCAGAGCGACGAAGGACAGGGCCAGGACCCCGGTAGTCAGGAGTCGACCGGCCTGACTGCGGAGGTGGCGGTAGGTGGGGGGCACTACTCAGTCTCCAAGGACTCGGATCGGCAGGGATGTCAGAGGGGCAGGAGGGGAACACTCCGCGCGAGGGCGGCCGACAGGGACAACGGTAAGACCGCTTCCCAGGTACCGGCTGTGAGGGAGTCGACATCGCCGCTGTGGGGGAAGCTGCCGAAGGCGACCGGGGGCCTGTCTGCCCGCGGAGAGTGCCCGCATACCTGTGGACAAGGTCACTCCACCATTCCACGCGCTTCCCGTCACCTGGCTCGACGGCACGAGAATGGCATGAGTGGGAAAGGGTTACTGCTGACGGGGCATGAGTATCGCACGTAGTGTCCAGCCCCCTACAGCAGGTCGATCGCCTGTTCACGCCGCCCCCGGACCCTTGTCCAGCAGTCGAAATACCCCGGGGCCCCACGCCGCCGCTCCCGTAGATTGCGGGACACACGGCAGGAAAGACTGCGGGACGCACGGCAGGACAGTACGAGCGCGGAACGGCGCGACAGCGCGGCGGCGCGACGGACGAGCGGAACAGGGGAAGAGCGCGTGTCAGCGGGAAGGCGAGGAGCGGCGGCAGGTCAGGGGACACCGGGGCCGGAAGGCACGGGGGACGAACGGGGAGAGGGCGCCGCGGCGGACCGGGCGCCGACAGCCTCCTCCTCGTCCCTCCCCCCGGGCACGGTCGCGTCTCCCTCTTCCTCTGCTTCCTCTGCTTCCTCCGCGCGCACGGTCGCGCGGCAGCGCGTGGCCGAGGCCCGCAGGATCGTCGTCAAGGTCGGCTCCTCCTCCCTCACCACCGCCTCCGGCGGACTCGACGCCGACCGGGTGGACGCCCTCGTGGACGCGCTCGCCGCCGCCCGCGCCCCCGGCACCCGCGAGGTGGTCCTCGTCTCCTCCGGAGCCATCGCGGCCGGCCTCGCCCCCCTCGGACTGCGCGCCCGCCCGCGCGACCTCGCCCGCCAGCAGGCCGCCGCGAGCGTCGGACAGGGGCTGCTGGTCGCCCGGTACACCGCCTCCTTCGCCCGCTACGGCGTGCGGGTCGGGCAGGTGCTGCTCACCACCGCCGACACGAGCCGCCGCTCCCACTACCGCAACGCCTACCGCACCCTCGACCAGCTCCTGACCATGGGCGCCCTGCCGGTCGTCAACGAGAACGACACGGTCGCCACCGACGAGATCCGCTTCGGGGACAACGACCGGCTCGCCGCCCTCGTCGCCCACCTCGTCCACGCCGACCTCCTCGTCCTGCTCTCCGACGTCGACGGCCTCTACGACGGCGACCCCGCGCGGCCCGGCAGCAACCGGGTCGAGCAGGTGCGCACCCGCGCCGACCTGGCCGGGATCGAGATCGGCAGCACCGGCAAGGCCGGGGTCGGCACCGGGGGCATGGTCACCAAGGTCGAGGCCGCGCGGATCGCCGCGGCGGCCGGCATCCCCGTCGTCCTGACCTCGGCCGTCCGCGCCGCCGAGGCCCTCGCGGGCCGGGACACCGGCACCTACTTCCACCCCACCGGACGCCGCTTCGCCGACCGGCTGCTGTGGTTGCAGCACGCCTCCACCCCGCAGGGGGCGCTCAGCCTCGACGAGGGCGCGGTACGGGCCGTCGAGTACCGCAGCGCCTCGCTGCTGCCCGCCGGCATCGTCGGCGTCGAGGGCCGGTTCAGCGCGGGGGACCCCGTCGAACTGCGCGACCCCAGCGGCCGCCCCGTCGCCCGGGGGCTCGTCAACTACGACGCCGAGGAACTGCCCCGGCTGCTCGGCCGCTCCACCCGGGAACTCGCGAAGGAACTCGGCCCCGAGTACGAACGCGAGGTCGTCCACCGCGACGACCTCGTCCTGCTGCACCGGCCCTGAGCCCCGGCCGGACCGAGTGCCGGGAGGACCGCGCACCCCGGGGCGCGACGCGTACAGATGCGGGCGGGGGCTCGCACCGGGGGAGTGAAGGGGGCGCGGGACCGTACCGAACGGCCGAAAGCGCGCACCCCGCGCGAGGGACCTTCCGGGAAACGACCCCACGGCGCCGCCCGGCCTGTTCCACTGTGTTACGGCGGCCCTTCGTGTCCCGGTACCCGGAGGCCCCGCCGAGGTCCGGCGCAGGGACCGGGCCGAGGACGCCGGTACGAGGGAGGCCGTGGTGGCACGAGCGCACCCCGGGGCGCGGCCCCGGGCACTCACGAGTGTCAGGAGCACCGACATCCGCCGGCGTGAACGCGCCACGACCGAGACGGACGGGGACCACGCCGTCCGCCCCCAGCCCGAACGGCTCCCGCGGCTGTGGCACGTGACGCTCAGCGTCTCCGGCGAGAAGGCGCCGCTCGCCGACCTGCGGCGCGCCCTGGAACAACTCGCCCACGATCATCCCTTCCTCCTCACCAGCAGGTACGCCGCCGACCACGCCGAGATCCGGTACTGGGAGGAGGCCCGCGACCTGCACGACGCCGCCGCCGTCGCCCTGCGGCTGTGGGGAGAGCACCGGCTGACCGCCAGGCTGCCGCCCTGGGAGATCGTCGGCCTGGAGGTCGTCGACCGCGAGACCTACCACCACCGGGTCGCCGAGAACGCCGGGCCGCTGCCGGCCGCGCCGGTGGGCGTCCACCCGTTCTGAGCGGCGCGCGGGCGCGGGGACCGCGTGCCCGGGGCACGGGCGTGCCCGCACCCTTCGAAGGCCGACGCGCCGGGCCGTCCCCCACGCGCGGGCGGCCCGGCCCCGGGCCGTCCCCCGTGCGTGTCTCGGCCCCCGGAACATCGGCCGGGGGCCGGGCGCGCGCCGCTACGCTTCCCCCATGACCTCCCTCTCCCCGTACGACACGATGTCTCCCGTCGCCCAGGCCGCCTACCGCGCGCGGGCCGCGGCCACCGAGATCGCCGCGCTGCCGCGGTCGGTGAAGGACGACGTACTGCTCGCCATGGCGGACGCCCTGGAGGTTCGGGCCGCCGAGATCGTCGAGGCCAACGCGCTGGACGTCGCCCTCGCCCGGGAGAAGGGCACCGCCGAGTCCGTCGTCGACCGGCTGAGCCTGACCCCGGAGCGGGTCCGCGCCATCGCCTCCGACGTACGGGAGGTCATCGCACTGCCCGACCCGGTCGGCGAGGTCGTGCGCGGGTCGACGCTGCCCAACGGGATCGACCTGCGCCAGGTCCGCGTCCCGCTCGGTGTCGTCGGCATCATCTACGAGGCCCGCCCCAACGTCACCGTCGACGCCGCGGCGCTGTGCCTGAAGTCGGGCAACGCCGTCCTGCTGCGCGGTTCCTCCTCGGCCCGCGAGTCGAACGCGGCCCTCGTCCGGGTGCTGCGGGACGCGATCGGCGGCGCCGGACTGCCCGCGGACGCCGTCCAGCTCGTCCCCGGCGACAGCCACGAGTCGGTGACCGAACTCATGCGCGCCCGGGGCCAGGTGGACGTGCTGATCCCGCGCGGCGGCGCCGCGCTGATCCGCAACGTCGTGGAGAACTCCACCGTGCCCGTCATCGAGACCGGCACCGGGAACTGCCACGTGTACGTCGACGCGGACGCCGATGTCGACATGGCCGTCGAGATCCTCGTCAACTCCAAGGCGAGCCGCCCCAGCGTGTGCAACGCGGCCGAAACCCTCCTGGTGCACCAGGACATCGCGCCCGCCTTCCTGCCGAAGGCCCTCGCCGCCCTCGCCGAGGCAGGGGTCACGGTGCACGGGGACGAACGGGTCCTCGCCCACGCCGAGGGCTCCGGCGCCGCCGTCCTCCCCGCGACCCCCGAGGACTGGGAGACCGAGTACCTGTCGTACGACATCGCCGCGGGCGTCGTGGACAGCCTGGACCGGGCCGTCGCGCACATCCGGCTGTGGTCCTCCGGGCACACCGAGGCCATCGTCACGGACTCGCAGGCCGCCGCGCGCCGCTTCACCCAGTTGGTCGACTCGACCACGGTCGCGGTCAACGCCTCGACCCGCTTCACCGACGGCGGGCAGTTCGGTTTCGGCGCCGAGATCGGCATCTCCACCCAGAAACTGCACGCGCGCGGACCGATGGGCCTGCCGGAGCTGACCTCGACCAAGTACATCGTCACCGGCGACGGCCACGTGCGCTGACCGGCGCGTACCGGGGCCGGGGCGGGCCGCGGGCGGGCGGGCCCCGCGGCGCTGGCCGTGGTGGGCGGCGCGCACCGGCCGGCCCCGTACCGTCCCCCCGGCCGTCCTCCCGGCGCTCCTCCCGGCCGTTCCCCGGAAGGAGCGGGCTCCCCTCTTCTGGCCCAGGCACCCGCTGTCGGGGGAATTTCCCGACCGTCTGCCCAAACCGCCCGCCCGGGTCTACTCTGGACGCGTGCCGGAGGACGTGGGGGGCATGCCGTTTCCGGACGGCAGAGAGCCCGACGACGACCGCGACCACGGACGAGCGGACGAGGAGTTCGCCGCCGTGGTCTTCGACGAGGACTTCGTACGGGGCGCCCGTATCCACGAGCCCTCCGCCGTGGAGCGCCTGCTCGCCGCAGCCGAGGCCCGCGCCGAGGCGGAGGCCAAGGCCCGCGCCCGGGGCCGCGCGGCAGACGGGGAGTACGAGGGGGAGGGGCCCGGATTCGGCCCGTCCGGTGAGGGCCGCGACCACGACCCGTACGCCGCCTACGACGTGGGCGAGGAGTACGACGAGTACCGCGACGGAGCCCACCGGCGCTTCGGCGGGCACAACGGCCGCATCCGCTGGCACCGGCCGGTCGCCTGGATGCTCGCCCTGCTGCTCGGGGTGGGCATGGTCGCCCTCGCCGTCTCCGCCCTCTACCGGGGAGCCTCGGACCCGAAGAACCCCGGTGTGCGGCCCTCCGCCCCGACCGGCGTCGAGCAGGGGGCCGAACAGAGCGCCCTCTCCTCCGCGGAGACCCCCTCCGCCTCACCCGGCCTCTCCCGCCCCGTGGTCTCCGCCGCGCCCCGCACGCCCTGAGCCCGCCCGGAGCGTCCGGCCGGAACCGGACCCCCACCGCCGCGTTTACCGCCACCCGCGGGGACCTACTCTGAAGGTATGGCAGGGGCAGCGGAACCCCCCGAGGGCATACCCCCCGAGGGCTTCGGGAGCGAGGAAGAGTACCGGTCCGTCGTCTTCGACGAATCGTTCGTCAACGCTGCCCGGCTCCAGGAGTTCTCCGCCAACGAGCGCCTGCGCGAGCACGCCCCCGCCGTACGCCGCCGCGCCGGCCGGGGACTCAACCGCCAGCTGGTCGTGCTCGTCGTCCTCATCGCCCTCGCCTTCGGCACCGCCGTGTTCATGGGCGTGCGCACGGGCGAGGTCACCGCGAACTCCCCCTCCGCCCGGCGCGCGGAACCGCTGCGCATGACCGTCATCCCCCTCGTCCCGCAGGACACCGTCCCGGGCGTGGCCGACGTGAAGAGCCTCTACGCCCACAGCCCCGCCGCCTCCTTCGGGGTGGGGGCGGCCGGTATCGCGCTGCCGACCCCGCGCGCCACCGAGCACTACACCCAGGTCCAGGTCCAGTCGGCGCTGACCATCGCCAAGGACTACCTGATCCGCTCCTCGCTCGACCCGCGGGTCCTGTCCGGCGGCAGCGGCCGCGAGGTGCGCACGCTGCTGGACTCCCGTCAGCTCGACCAGTTCGACCACAGCCTCGAACGCCCCCGCGCGGACGGCCGGCACGCGGCGACCGGCTGGCTGACCCGGCTCGACCCCGGCCAGGCGGTCCTCGCCGACCCGCACGTCCCGGCCCGCGTCCAGGGCACCGTGCGCTTCGAGGAACGGGGCGGGATGCTCGAAGTCACCTCGGACCACACCTTCGCCTACGCCGTCCGGCCCGCCGGGGCCGAGGGGCGGAAGGCCGGTGCGGGGAAAACCGGCGCAGAAGAAGCCAGTGCGGGGAAAACCGGCGCGAGGGAGAAGCGTTCGGCGGCCGATGACGGCCTGGCCTCCCTGCTCACCGTGCGGCGGGAGATGCACTTCCGCTTCGACCCGACCGACCTGCGCGCTCACCGCACCGAGCTGCTGGTCTCCTCGGTCCAGGCCGGACCACTGGACTGCGCCGCCGACTCCGCGAGCCGGCTCCGCCCGGTCCTGGCCGGGCACAAGGCCACGAGCGGCGGCCCCTCGGAGGGCACCAACCCCTACGCCCCGGACGGCTCCACCGCCCTGTGCGGGACGCTCTCCGACAGTGCGCAGCCGGTCCTGTCGGGAGCCCACCGGGCAGGGTGACCGCGGCGGGCCACCGGAGGCCGGAAAGCCCTCGGAGGCCGGCGGGTCACCGTAGGCCAGAGAACCACCGGAGGCCGGCGGGTCCGGGCGGGCCGCTCGGACCTCTTCCGCCTCAGCCGTCCGTCGCGTCGCCCCAGGAACCGTCGCGACCGTCCTCGCCGCGTCCGCCCGGGGCCTCGCCGCCCTCCGAGGAGGCGCGGCGGCCGCCGAACCCGCCGAAGCGGTCCCGGACCTTCCCGCCCAGATCGCCCGCCCCGCCCGCGAGGTCGGAGACCAGCTTCATGAGCGGGTCCTTGCTCGTGCGGACGTCCTCCGCGTAACTGCTCGCCGACTGCCGGAAGGACTCACCGACCGAGGCCGTGCGGTCCTCGTCCCGGCGCGGGTAGTGCCCGTCCATGATCCGCTGGTAGTCGCGGGTCGCGGACCAGCGCTTCAGCTCCGCGGCCCGCACCGTCGTGAAGGGGTGCGAGCGCGGCAGCACGTTGAGGATCTTCAGCACCGAGTCCCGCAGGTCACCGCCCGCCTCGTACTCCTCGGCCTGCTTGAGGAACGCCTCGGTGTTCATCTCGTGCAGGTGGTTGCCGCCGGCGATCTTCATGAGCCCGCGCATCGAGGCGTCGAGGTCCTGACCCGCCAACAGGCCGGCCCGGTCCGCCGACAGCTCGGACTTGCGGAACCACTCGCGCAGCGCGGTGACGAGCGCCATGATCGCGATGTTGCCGAGCGGAATCCACGCGACCTTGAGCGCCATCGTGGTCAGGAACAGCAGGATCGTGCGGTAGACGGAGTGGCCCGACAGCGCGTGCCCCACCTCGTGCCCCACGACGGCCCGCATCTCCTCCTCGTCCAGCAGCTCGACGAGGCCCGTGGTCACCACGATGACCGGCTCGTCCATCCCCACGCACATCGCGTTCGGCCGCGGGTCCTGGCTCACGTACATCGGCGGGACCTTCTCCAGGTCCAGGACGCGGCAGGCGTCCGTGAGCATCAGGTGCAGATGCGCGAACTGCTCCTCGCTCACCCGCACCGAGTCCGACAGGAACAGCAACCGCAGACTGCGCTCCGGCAGCAGACCGCTCAGCGCCTTGAAGACGGTGTCGAAACCGGTCAGCCGCCGCAGCGCCACCAGGGCCGAACGGTCCGCCGGATGTTCGTAGGCCCGGGGCGAGATCCCCGGGAAGGCGCGGCGTTCGCGCGCGGGTACTCGGGTGTGCTGGCTGTCCGTCATCGCGGTCCCCCTGGTCGCGTCGTACCGGCCGCCCCCGAAAGCGCCGCACGCCCCGGGAGTCCCCCCACCCTAGACGGCGCCGCCGACAGCCGAGAGGCATCGAACAGGACAGCCCGTTCCCGGGTACCGGACGCGGGGCGCGAGGGCGGGGGAACCGGGTCATGGAAAGGGAAAGTGGGGCGGGGCGAACGGAGTGATCCATCCGCCGCGGTCTACCGTGGGTGCGCAGCACACCGAAGGAGTCACCCCCATGGCGTACACAGGGCACAGCGACACCGCGTTCCTGGCGGCGGTCTCGGACCAACCGGGGCCCGGCAACTTCCTGCGCATCCTGCTCGTGGTCATGATCCTGGGCGCCGTGTTCATGGCCTGGCTCCTGCTCCACGGCTACCGCAGGCCGCCCGGCGGCACCCAAGCACCCACACCCGACGAGGCGCCCCGCACCGGCACCGACGCCCCGGGCGGCGAGGACGGCTCCGTCCCCGGACAGGCGGCCGCGCGCTCCGCCGCCGCCCGGACGGACCCCGGGACGACGGCCGGGCCGGGCGACTGAGCCCGCGGCCGGACCGGCCGGGGCGCGTACGCCCGCCGCTCCCGCGCCCGGCCGGTCATCCGTCCGCGGCCGCCGGGCACAGCGGTCCCCACGCGCCCGACCCGTGACGGGACGTCGGCATTCGGCCGACGCGCGCGGCAGGACACCTGAGTCGGCGTGAGCAGCCGTGAGGCCCCCGCTTACGATGGGCCCACACGTTACTGCCCGCCCCCACCACCGGATAGGTCCTGCCGACGATGAGCCTCCACAGCACCGCTGCCCAGCTGGTCACCCTCGCCGCCGAGGGGGGCGAACACGGCGGCAACCACGAAAGCCTCAGCCCGTACGTCACCGGCGGCGGCGCGTTCATCGCGCTGCTCCTGCTGCTGTGGATCACCACCCGCTTCAACCGCGACCGCTGAACCGCGTGGCGGGGGCCGCCGGACCGGGACAGTAGGCTCTGCACGCATGGGAGAGCAGGACATGCCCACTGGCCCGGTCAGCAGTCCGGCAGGCGGCACGATCAGCACCGTGAAACGCCGGCTCGGCGTCATGGGCGGCACCTTCGACCCGATCCACCACGGCCACTTGGTGGCCGCGAGCGAGGTCGCGTCGCAGTTCGGCCTGGACGAGGTCGTCTTCGTCCCCACCGGCCAGCCCTGGCAGAAGAGCCACAAGAAGGTCACCCCCGCCGAGGACCGCTACCTCATGACGGTCATCGCGACGGCGGAGAACCCGCAGTTCTCGGTCAGCCGGATCGACATCGACCGCGGCGGACCGACGTACACCAACGACACCCTGCGTGACCTGCGCAAGCTCAACCCCGGTACGGAACTGTTCTTCATCACCGGGGCCGACGCCCTGGGACAGATCCTGACCTGGCGGGACGCCGAGGAGTTGTTCTCCCTCGCCCACTTCATCGGCGTGACCCGGCCCGGCCACCAGCTCACCGACGCGGGGCTCCCGGAGGGCGGCGTCTCCCTCGTGGAGGTCCCGGCGCTGGCCATTTCCTCCACGGACTGCCGGGCGCGAGTCGCCAGGGGCGCTCCGGTCTGGTATCTGGTGCCGGACGGCGTGGTGCGTTACATCGACAAGCGAGAGCTGTACCGCGGCGAGTAGCCGAGAGGGGCACCGGTGAACGACCGAGACAACCCGTACCCGCCGTACGACGGCGGGGACCACGGGGCCGACAGCTACGAGATCGTCGGCTACGACGAGTACGGCCGCCCGGTCTACCAGCAGGTCCCGCCCCCCGCACAGTCCCAGACGGGCCTGCGGGACCGGCCCCCGCAGTACGGCGGACACGAGGGGTACCAGGGGTACGAAGGACAGGGCGGCTACGAGCCCTACGCCACCGGGCAGCAGCCCCAGGTACCCCGCCAGCAGGACTCCTCCTACGGCTCCGCGTACGACCCGTACGAGGCGGGGCAGGGCGGCGCGCACAGCCCGCAGGGGCCGGGCGGCGGCTACGACACCGGCTACGACGCGTACGGCAACCCCTACGGGACGCCGTACGGACAGCAGGTCCCGGCACAGGGCGCACCGCCCTACGGGGACACCTCGCGCGAGACGCCCTACGCGGACGGTTCCCGCGAGGCCCCCTACGGGAGCGGTCCCGAGGCCCCGTACGGCCGGGGGGACGACGCCGGCGCGGCCGGGGCCCGGCACGGGGACCCGATCGCGCCACTTTCCGCAGTGTCCACCGGGGGCGCGTCAGGGACACGTGAACCGGAAACCGGGACGGCCGGGGGCGCCGCGGCGTCCGCCTCCGCCCCGGCACGACGGGGGCGGAGCGGTTCCGCCGCGGACACCGGCGAGGAGGCGCCCGACTACCGCACCGAGATGTTCTCCTTCATCGAGGAGCCCACGGAGCAGTCCGAGGACGTCATCGACTGGCTCAAGTTCACCGAGAGCCGCACCGAACGCCGCGAGGAGGCCAGGCGCAGGGGCCGCAGCCGGGTCATAGCCCTGGTCGTCGCGCTCGCGCTCGTCGTGGTGGGGGGCGTGGGCTACCTCTGGTACGCCGGGAAGCTTCCCGGCACGTCGAGCCGGTCCGGGGGCGCCGCCGACGCGAGGGGCCCGCAGAAGCGCGACGTGATCGTCGTCCACCTGCACAACACGAAGAAGAGCGGTACCTCGACCATGCTGCTGGTCGACAACACCACGACGAAGCACGGAACGGCCGTCCTGCTGCCCAACGACCTCGCGCTCAGCGACGAGGACGGCAGTCCGACGACGCTCGGCAAGTCCGTGGCCGACGACGGCTCCAGCGGCACCGGCGAGGCGCTCGACGGACTCCTCGGCACGGACATCCAGGGCACCTGGCGGCTGGACACCCCGTACCTCAACAACCTCGTGGAACTCGTCGGATCGATCGAGGTCGACACCGACACCGACGTCCCGGACACCAAGAAGGGCGCCGAGCCGCTCGTCCACAAGGGGCGGGCGCAGAGCCTGAGCGGGTCGATGGCCGTCGCGTACGCCACCTACCGGGCGCCGGGCGAACCGGAGAGCGCCCAGCTCAAGCGCTTCGGGGACGTCATGCGCGGCGTGCTGCGCAAGCTGTCCAGCGACCCCAAGTCGGCCACGGTCACGGTCCAGTCGCTGGCCCAGATCCTCGACCCCTCCCTCACCGACAAGGACCTCGGCACCTTCCTCGCCAAGCTCTCCGAACTCGCCAAGGGCGGTGACTACAGCTCCAAGGTGCTGCCGGTGCGTGACGACGGCTCCCTCAGCGAGTCCACGACCGAGGACATCGTCAAGGACGTGCTCGGCGGCACCGTGAAGCCCGCCCCCGACGGAGCCTCGGACAGCATCCGGGTCGGCGTGAAGAACGCGACCGGCGACAAGTCGGCCGCCCAGAAGGCCCGGGTCGCCCTGCTCAACGGCGGCTACACCTTCCTCGACGGCAGCACGAGCGACACGGTCGCCGCCTCACGGGTGGTCTACGCCGACGCCAAGAGCAAGGAACAGGCCGTGGAGGTCGCACGGACCCTGGGCCTGCCGGACTCCGCCGTAAGCCAGGGGAAGGTCACCAACGGCGACGTGTCCGTGGTCCTCGGCTCCGACTACAAGCCCAAGGAGGGCTGAGCCGGGCCCGAGCCGGGGAGCGAGAGCGGACGGAGCGCGAGCGGGCGAGCGGGCGAGCGCGGCCGGAGTGCGGAGCGGGCGCGGGCGGAGTGTGGAGCGGGCGGGGCGCGGAGCGGGTCGGGGACTCGGGGGACACCTGCCGGGTCGGCAGAGTCGGCAGAGGGGACTCGGCGACTCGGGGACACCTGCTGGGTCGCACGGGGCCGTACGTGACGGGGGCCGTACGTGACGGGGGCGGGGCCTCACCGGATGTCTCCGGTGAGGCCCCGCTGAATCCGGTGGGCCCGCCCCTTCGCCCCGCCCGGCGACCGGGAAAGGGACCGGTGCCGCCGGGGTGACCTGCCCCCCCGGCCCACCGTCCGGCCCGCCCGCCGCGACCCCGCGCCGAAACGGGCGGGAAGCGCACGTCCGGAGCGTGAGACCCTGGGAGGGACTGTCCTCCTACCCGAAAGCTGTGCAGTGACCGCCACGGACCGCTCCACCGAGCTGATCAAGGCCGCCGCCCAGGCCGCCGCCGACAAGCTCGCCCACGACATCATCGCTTACGACGTCAGCGACGTGCTGTCGATCACGGACGCCTTTCTGCTGGCCTCCGCCCCCAACGACCGCCAGGTCAAGTCGATCGTCGACGCCATCGAGGAGCGTCTCTCCAAGGAGCTCGGCGCCAAGCCGGTCCGCCGCGAGGGCGACCGCGACGCCCGCTGGATTCTGCTCGACTACGTCGACATCGTCGTGCACGTGCAGCACGCCGAGGAGCGGGTCTTCTACGCGCTCGAACGGCTCTGGAAGGACTGCCCCGAGATCGACCTGCCCGCCGAGGCGAAGGCCACGCGCGGCAAGGCCGCCGAGTACGCCGCCCAGCGCTCCGCCGCCGAAGAGGCGTCCGAGGACTACCCCGAGTACCAGAACTTCGACGGAGTGGAGCTGGACGGAGGGGTGCGGTGACCGCAGCCACCGAGTCGAGGGGCCGCCGGATCATCCTCTGGCGGCACGGCCAGACCGCCTGGAACCTGGAGCGCCGCTTCCAGGGCGACACCGACGTCCCCCTCACCGTGACCGGCGTCTCTCAGGCGCGCCGCGCGGCCCGGCTGCTCGCCTCGCTCAACCCGGACGCGATCGTCGCCTCCGACCTGGGCCGGGCCGTCGCCACCGCCGAGGAACTGGCCGCCGTGACCGGCCTGACCGTCACCCACGACAAAGGGCTTCGCGAGACCTACGCGGGTGACTGGCAGGGGCTGACCCACGACGAGATCATCGCCCGCCACGGCGACCAGTACGCGGCGTGGAAGCGCGGCGAACCGGTCCGCAGGGGCGGTGGCGAACTGGAGACCGAGGTCGCCGACCGGGCCGCCCCCGTCGTCCTTCGGCACGCCGAGAAGCTTCCGCAGGACGGCACCCTCGTGGTCGTCAGCCACGGCGGCACCATCCGCACCACGATCGGCCGGCTCATCGGTCTCGACCCCTTCCACTGGGAGGGCCTCGGCGGCCTCTCGAACTGCTGCTGGTCGATCCTGGGCGAGGGCGCCCGCGGCTGGCGCCTGCTGGAACACAACGCCGGCACCCTGCCCGAGCCCGTCCTCGGCGACGACACCTGACCTTGGCCGACGCCTGACCTCGGTCACGAGCCGGTCGGTGCCCCCGGTCCGGGTCCGGTCCCGCAGTGGTCGGTGCCGGTGACGGACGCCGCGGCACCGGATTTCACTTTCCGGCAGGTCACAGGCTAAAGTTCTTCTTGTTCGGCCCGCAGGACGGGAAGAACACGCGGGGCTATAGCTCAGTTGGTAGAGCGCCTGCATGGCATGCAGGAGGTCAGGAGTTCAATTCTCCTTAGCTCCACAGTGATTGACGATCCAGCCTCATCCGACAGTGTCGGGTGGGGCTGTTTCGTTTTCCCGCAGGATGCAGCCTGCGCCGTTGGCCGTCGCTCGTTGCCCGTCGGTTCTCCTCCGTCCTCCGCTCGCTGTCGGTGGGTGCGGCGTCCGGTCGGTGTGTCGCGTCAAGATCCTTCTCCTTGGGCAAGTCGGGGGATGTATCCCTCCTCTCATGGGTAGTGTCCGGAGGCCGGAGGGGCCCGACACTCCCATACCGTGTCCTGACTGGTATTTCATCGTCGCTGCCCCGGCCGTGGTGGCCGTGGCAGAATCGGACGGCCGGGTAGGGGGACGGGCCTGACGGGAGGAGCGCGGAATGCCTGTGCACGTCTACGGGAAGCCGCGAGGTATTCCCGACGCCGGGGCGCGCACGCTCGACCCGACCCTCCTTCGTTCCACCCGCACCGCCGGCCGCGTCTCTGGCCGGTGTTGAGGGATGGGCGCTCATCGCAGGACCTGTGACTGGTGCGGCAGCGGCACCCCCATCGTCCGTGACATGGAACCCGTCAGCAGTCGCTACCAGTACTGGTGCGAGGACTGCGCCCGCGCCCTGATCATCACCGGCGATCCGATCGAGACCTACCGTGAGCTCGAGGGTGAGCCGATCTACGGCCGGCTGCTCGACGAGCACTGCACGCTCAAGCGTTTCTACTCCTTCGCTTCGGCTTGAGGCCGCTGTCCGGTCGGCTTGAGGCCGCTGTCCGGTCGGCTTGAGGCCGCCGTCCGGCGTCCGCTGCCCGGCCTCCCCTTCCGCTGCCCGCGCCTCGTGTCCGTGCCCGGGGCGGTCGGACTCCCACCGCTCAAACAGGACAAAGGACCCGTCGGGGGAATCGATTTGGAGGACGGCGGGAGGACCCGCTAATGTTCTCGATGTCGCCACGGGAAACGGCACAAACCGGAACCCCGAGGCAGTGCACGAAGTCCGTGGAGCAAGTGCGCGGTACAGGTGCGCGGGGCTATAGCTCAGTTGGTAGAGCGCCTGCATGGCATGCAGGAGGTCAGGAGTTCAATTCTCCTTAGCTCCACACAATCCCTTCTTCGAGGGAATCAAGCGGGCCACCCGGTAGGGGGCCCGCTTTTTCGTCGCGGTCGACCCGCGTTGTCGCGGTCGCGGGGGCCGACCCGCTTCGGACGTGCGGGGCCGTGGCTCCCCGGGCCCGTGGGCCCCGGGTCCCCCGCCCCCTCCCGGAGTCGCTTGGGCCCGGCCCGGCCGCCGAGGGACATCCGGGGGGAGTGTGCGGGGCTGCCCCGCCGCCAAGGGGCCTCCCTGGTTCGTCCGGGTCACCGTGAGCGACCAGCACCCCGCCACGCCCTGTCCGGGAGCCGGTACTCCCGTGCGGCGGCTGCATTCCCTGCGGTACCCTGACGCCATGCGTGCCGTACGCCTTCTGCTTAGCGAGCCGCGCTGAACACTGCCGGTCACCGGAGTCTCCCGAGAACTCCACGACAGAGACCGGTATCGGCGCGGCGTCCCCTCCTGTGCGAGGGGATTTTTCATTTCCCGGGGCAGATGCGATCGATGGAGTTTTGAGAACCCATGAGTCAGACCATTTCCTCCGCAGCCGCCGGGGCGGCCGGCTCCGCCGCCGAGACGACCGCCCCGCACCGCTACACGGCTGCCCTGGCCGCGGACATCGAGGCACGCTGGCAGGACTTCTGGGACGCGAACGGCACCTACGAGGCCCCGAACCCCTCCGGTGACCTGGCGGGCGACGCCGAGCTGGCGGCCCGCCCCAAGAAGTACGTGATGGACATGTTCCCGTACCCCTCCGGGGCGGGGCTGCACGTCGGCCACCCGCTGGGATACATCGCCACCGACGTCCACGCGCGCTACCAGCGCATGACGGGGCACAACGTCCTGCACACCCTCGGGTTCGACGCCTTCGGGCTGCCGGCCGAGCAGTACGCCGTGCAGACCGGCACGCACCCCAGGACCTCCACCGAGGCCAACATGGCCAACATGCGCAAGCAGCTGCGCCGACTGGGCCTCGGACACGACCAGCGCAGGTCGGTCGCCACGATCGACCCGGAGTTCTACCGCTGGACCCAATGGATCTTCGTGCAGATCTTCAACTCCTGGTACGACCCGGAGGCGGACCGCGCCCGGCCGATCGACGAACTCGTCGCACAGTTCGCCTCCGGCGAGCGCCCCACCCCCGACGGTCGCGCCTGGGCCGAGCTGGACGCGACCGAGCGCGCCGACCTGCTGAGCGAGTACCGGCTGGCCTACGCCTCCGACGCCCCCGTCAACTGGGCTCCGGGGCTCGGCACCGTCCTGGCCAACGAGGAGGTGACCGCGGACGGCCGCTCCGAGCGCGGCAACTTCCCCGTCTTCAAGGCCAAGCTGCGGCAGTGGAACATGCGGATCACCGCCTACGCGGACCGCCTGCTGAACGACCTGGACGGGCTGGACTGGCCCGAGGCGATCAAGCTGCAGCAGCGGAACTGGATCGGCCGTTCCGAGGGTGCCCGCGTCGACTTCCCCGTGCACTCCGCTGCGGGCACCGGCGGCGAGTCCGCGGGGGCCGAGCACATCACGGTGTTCACCACCCGCCAGGACACCCTGTTCGGCGCCACCTACATGGTGCTGGCGCCCGAGCACGAACTGGTCGCCTCGATCGTGCCGGCCGCCTGGCCGGAAGGAACCCGGGACGCGTGGACGGGCGGACACGCCACCCCCGCCGAGGCCGTCGCCGCCTACCGGGCCCAGGCCGCCGCCAAGTCCGACGTCGAGCGGCAGGCCGAGGCGAAGGACAAGACCGGTGTCTTCACCGGCGCCTTCGCGACCAACCCGGTGTCCGGCGAGCCCGTGCCCGTGTTCATCGCCGACTACGTCCTGATGGGCTACGGCACCGGGGCGATCATGGCCGTGCCCGCGCACGACAGCCGTGACTTCGCCTTCGCCCGCGCCTTCGAGCTGCCGATGCGCTGCGTCGTCGAGCCCACCGACGGACGCGGCACCGACCCGGCGGAATGGGACGAGGCGTTCAGCTCGTACGAAGCGAAGCTGGTCAACTCCGCCAACGAGCTGATCTCCCTGGACGGCCTGGGCGTGGCCGAGGCCAAGGCGCGGATCACGCCCTGGCTGACCGAACGCGGTATCGGCCGCGGGACCGTCAACTACCGGCTGCGTGACTGGCTGTTCAGCCGGCAGCGCTACTGGGGCGAGCCCTTCCCGATCGTCTACGACGAGGACGGCGTCGCCCACTCCCTGCCCGAGTCGATGCTGCCGCTGGAGCTGCCGGAGGTCGAGGACTACTCCCCGCGCACCTTCGACCCGGACGACGCCGACACCGAGCCCGAGACGCCGCTCTCCCGCAACGAGGACTGGGTCAACGTGACCCTGGACCTGGGCGACGGACCGCGCGCGTACCGCCGCGAGACCAACACGATGCCCAACTGGGCCGGCTCCTGCTGGTACGAGCTGCGCTACCTCGACCCGCGCAACGACCAGAAGCTGGTCGACCCCGACGTGGAGCGCTACTGGATGGGTCCCCGCGAGGGCGTCCCGACGGGGGGCGTCGACCTCTACGTCGGTGGCGCCGAGCACGCGGTGCTGCACCTGCTGTACGCCCGTTTCTGGTCGAAGGTGCTCTTCGACCTGGGGTACATCTCCTCCGCCGAGCCCTTCCACAAACTGTTCAACCAGGGCATGATCCAGGCCTTCGTCTACCGGGACAGCCGTGGCATCGCGGTGCCGGCCGCCGAGGTGGAGGAGCGCGACGGCGCGTTCTACTACCAGGGAGAGAAGGTCTCGCGCGTCCTCGGCAAGATGGGCAAGTCGCTGAAGAACGCCGTCACCCCGGACGAGATCTGTGCCGAGTACGGGGCGGACACCCTGCGGCTCTACGAGATGGCGATGGGCCCGCTGGACGTCTCGCGCCCCTGGGACACCCGTGCCGTGGTCGGTCAGTTCCGGCTGATCCAGCGGCTGTGGCGCAATGTCGTCGACGAGGCCACGGGGCAGGTCACCGTGGTGGACGCCGAGCCGGACGAGGACACGCTGCGCGCGCTGCACAAGGCGATCGACGGGGTGCGGCACGACCTGGACGGCCTGCGCTTCAACACGGCCATCGCCAAGATCACCGAGCTGAACAACCACCTGACCAAGTCCGGTGGGGCGGTCCCGCGTTCCGTCGCCGAGGCCCTGGTGCTGATGATCGCTCCGCTGGCTCCGCACGTGGCGGAGGAGCTGTGGCACCTGCTGGGGCACACCGAGTCCGTCGTGCACCGCGACTTCCCGGTCGCGGACCCGGCGTACGTCGTCGACGAGACGGTGACCTGCGTCGTGCAGATCAAGGGCAAGGTGAAGGCGCGACTGGAGGTGTCTCCCTCGATCACGCAGGAGGAGCTGGAGAAGGCCGCGCTGGGCGACGAACGGGTGGTCGCGGCCCTCGCGGGCGCGGGGGTACGGAAGGTGATCGTGCGCGCGCCGAAGCTGGTCAACATCGTCCCGGCCTGAGCCGGGAAGGCGCCGTCGACTCCGGCGATGGTCACTCTGTGTAGTCATGAAGGAATCGTTACACAGAGTCACCGAACATGTCCAGAGGGAATTTCCCGCAGGCGTGTGGTCCGGGTTCCGGGGGAACCCGGACCACACGCCGGGCGTTTACGGTGGAGGGGCGGCTGGTGAAGCCGTCCGACTGGAGGAGCAACGATGGAAGCCGTGCTCGTCGTCGTCGCGTTGGTCTTCGTGCTGTGCGTGGTGGCCGGTCTCTACGCGGCCGTGCGCGTCGCGCGCACGGCGAAGAGGAGTGTGGACCGCACGGTCTCCCAGGCCAGGCGGACCGTCGAGGACACCACGCTCAAGGCCAGGTCCTTCGCCCAGCCGGGCGCCGTCGGGGAACTCGCCGCGCTGCGTCTTTCCCTGCGCTCCTCGATGCGCTCGACGCAGGAGGCGCTCGCGGCCGAGGCCGCGCGGGACGGCGGCCTCGCGGAAGCCCAGTCCCTCTTCGAGCGGTTGAGCACGCACGGCCGTCAGCTGGACGACGAACTCAGGCGGCTGGAACGGGACCCCGACAAGGCGGGGCTCGCGATGAAGCTGGCCCCACTGCGGGAGCGCACGGAGCAGATCGTCCACTCGGCCGAAGCCCTGCGCTGGGCGGCCCGGGACCGGGCCCACCGGTTCTCCGCGGACGACCTGGACGATCTGCGGCAACAGATCGACCTGGAGGCCGGTGCCCTGCGGCACTGGACCTCCGCCGGCGATCCGGGCGGGCCGGTCACCGCGCCCCCGCCCGGAGCGGGCCCGTCGGGCGCGAGCCCCGACGCGGTCCCCTCGCCCGCCCTCGACACGAGCGTGCCGAGGAGTCACGGCGCCTGGGACCGGCTCCTCAAAGATCCCCAGCGCGAGAAGCGGCGGAGGAGCTGACCGCCGCACCGCGTCCGGACCCCTCCCGGCACCTCCCGACCGGCGAGTGCGGGCGGATGGGGCCGACCCACCGACCGACCGCCCGGACAGGTAATCTCCAGCCCATGTCACGCCATGTCGCGATCGTCACCGATTCCACGGCCTATCTGCCGCAGCGGACGGTGGAGCGACACGGAATCACCTCCGTCCCCCTCACCGTCGTCCTCGACGGCCGGGCCTGGGAGGAGGGCACCGAGATCTCCGCGCGCTCCCTGGCGCAGGCGCTCCGCAAGCACCAGCCCGTGACCACCTCCCGGCCCAGCCCCGCCGCGTTCGCGCAGACGTACGCCCGGCTCGCCGAGGCCGGGGCGAGCGCGATCGTCTCCCTGCATCTGACCTCGGAGTTCTCCGGGACCTACGACGCGGCCGTACAGGCGGCACAGGACGCGCCGGTGCCGGTGCGGGTGGTGGACACCGGCATGGTCGCGATGGCCCTCGGCTTCTGCGCCGTCGCCGCCGCCGAAGTGGTGGAGGGGGGCGGGACGGCGGAGGAGGCCGTGGCCGCCGCCGAGAAGCGCGCGGCCGACACCTCCGCCTACTTCTACGTGGACACGCTGGACTATCTGCGCCGGGGCGGCAGGATCGGCGCCGCCCAAGCGCTTCTCGGCTCGGCGTTCGCCGTGAAACCCCTGCTGCAACTGGTGGACGGGCGCATCGAGCTGAGGGAGAAGGTGCGGACCGCCTCGCGTGCGGTGGCCCGGCTCGAAGAGATCGTCGCCGAACGGGCCGGTTCGGGACCCGTCGACATCGCCGTCCACCACCTCGACGCCGCCGACCGTGCGCGGACCCTCGCCGACAACCTGAGAAGGCGCGTGTCCGGGCTCGCGGAACTCCAGGTCAGCGAGGTGGGAGCGGTGATCGGGGCGCACACCGGGCCGGGGCTGCTGGGCGCGGTCGTCTCGCCGCGCTGAGGCCGCACGGCGTGGATGGTCGCCAGTTCTCTCACTCCTGAGAGTGACGGAGTTATGCACAACTGGCGAGTAATCCACAGGAACAGCCGCTTCTCAGCGAGAAATCCGGAGAGTCCTTACCGTCCGTGACATGGGACGTGACACGGGACGGGTAACGCTTGAAGAGACGAGGCCGGCGCGTGACTCCACGCGAGCCGCCGCCGGCACCGTGCGCCTGGGGGCCGCGCGGGCAGACACGCGGACCAGGCGTCGGCGGTTACGCGAGCAGGACGGGGAGGCGTTGCGGCTCCGGCTCGAAGGACTCCTGCCCGGCAGGAGCATGAGTCATGGCTGCGCGCCTTCTGACGAGGCGGTCGGTCCGGTCGCCCATGCTCTGGGGTACACGGAGCGTCCGGAGCACGCGGAGCACACAGCGCGTCCGGAGCACGCGGAGCACGCGGGGCGTCCGGAGTACACGGAGCGTCCAGCGAGCGCGGGGGAGAGCCTTCGTACCTATACGGAGGGGGAGAGGGCGCGGTCCCCGGTGGCCGCACCGGCCGTGCTGTCCCTACGCTCGCGGTGGGCCGGGGCTGTGCGGGACCGTCTGCCGCTGTGGGTGAGGACCCGGTGCGCGGTGGAGCGCAGGAGCGTGCTCGCTCTGTCGGCCGTTCTCCTCGTGGCTGCGGGACTGGCGGGCCTGCACCTCTGGTCGAGCAGACCAGGGGTGGTCGACGTACCACGGGATGTGGCCGATACCGCCGGGGAAGGGCGGGGGCGCACGGTGCTGCTCCCCTCGGAGGAGACCGGCGGGGCGGCGAAGCCGCCGCGGGCGGCGACGGAGCCCGGGGCGGGTTCCCCGGGACCGGTGCCGGTGCCCGGACAGGGCGGGCAGGTCCTGGTGGTCGACGTCGGCGGCGAGGTGCTCCGTCCCGGGGTGCGGCGGCTCCCGTCCGGTTCGCGTGTCCAGGACGCCCTGGAGGCGGCGGGCGGCGTCGAGAAGGGAGCCGATCTGGCGGGGCTGAACAGGGCGCGGCCTCTCGTGGACGGCGAACTGGTGTGGGTGGGTACTCCGCCGCCGGGTGCGGTCTCGGCGGGCGCGGGGACGCCGGGGGCCGGGGTAGGGAGCGTGGGCGGCGGTGCGGCCGGGCCGGGCGGCGCGGCCCCGGCGGGCGCCGGTCCCGTTTCGCTCAACGCCGCCTCGGTGGAACAGCTCGACGCCCTGCCGGGAGTGGGGCCGGTGCTGGCGCGGCGCATCCTCGACTACCGCACGGAGCACGGCGCGTTCCGCGCGGTGGACGAACTGCGGGAGGTGAGCGGAATCGGCGAGCGCCGGTTCGAGGACCTCAGGGATCAGGTGCGGCTGTGACGGCCACGCGAGAGGCGGTACGCCGGGCGACGTCTGCGGCCGGCCACGACCGGCCGCAGGTGCACGCGCGCTCCGGGCATCGGCTCGGTGCGGCCCACCCGCGTCAGGAGGGCCCGGTCGATCTGCGGCTGGTGATCCCGGCTCTGGTGACCTGGGCGACGGCGGCCCTCGGCCTCGGCCTGCCGGCCGGTTGGACGGTGACCGGCGCGGCGGTGTGCGCGGGGACCGGGATTCTTCTCCTGTGGCGCTCCGGGCGCCGCACGTGCGCCGCGCCACCGGGAGTCCGGGCCGACCAGGCGGAACGGGAGCGCCGCCGACGGGTGTCCGGAGGGGCGGTTCTGATCGCGGCGGTGCTGTTGTGTGCCGCGGCTGCCGCGGCCTCTGCGGCGGCCCGCCGGGCGCAGGTGGAGAACGGGCCCGTGCCACGCATGGCACAGGAGCGCGTGGTGGCGGAGGCCGAGTTGGAAATCGACGGGGATCCGCGGCTGATCCGGGCCTCGGTGCGCGGGGGCCGGACCGTACCCGAACAGATCCTGGTCGACGTGCACGTGGTGCGCACCGCCGGTCACGACGGCCGGGAGGTGACGCTGCGGACACCGGCGCTGCTCGTGCTCCGCCTTCCGGAGGAGGGCACGGGTGAGGAGGGCGGGGACAGGAGCGGAAGGAACCGGGACGTCGGGAAAGGCGGGGAGAGCGGGCGAAGGAGCGGGGACACCGCCCACGAGGCGGATGCCGCGTCGGCGCGGGCGGCCTGGCTGGGGCTGCTTCCCTCGACGCGGGTGAGCGCGCGGGTCCGGTGGGAGCCGCCGTGGGCGCGGGACGGACCCGCCGCGGCGGTGGCGAGGGCCGAGGCGGGTGAGGGACCACGAGTGGTCGCCGGGCCGAGCCGCGTACAGCGGCTCGCCGGTAACCTGCGCCGGGGACTGCGGGAGGCCACGGACGGACTGAGCCCGGACGCCGGAGCGCTGCTCCCCGGGCTGGTCGTCGGGGACACCTCCCGAGTGACCCCCGAACTCCAGGAGGCGTTCCGGGACACGGATCTGACCCACCTCATGGCGGTCAGCGGGTCGAACTTCACCCTGCTGCTCGCGGTGCTGCTCGGTCCGCCGGGTCTCGCACGCCGGGCCGAGCGGGGCGGGCTGGCACCCCGGCTGGGACTGTCCCTGCGGGCGACAGCCGTGGCCGGCGGGGCGCTGACCATCTGTTTCGTGACCGTGTGCCGGCCGGAGCCGAGCGTGGTGCGCGCCGCGGCGTGCGGGGCGGTGGCCCTGGTGGCGCTCGGGACGGGGCGGCGCCGTTCGATGCTGCCCGCGCTGGCGGCGACTGTCCTGCTGCTGGTGCTGTGGGACCCATGGCTGGCCAGGAGCTACGGCTTCCTGCTGTCGGTCCTCGCCACGGGGGCGCTGCTGACGGTGGCGCCGGGATGGAGTGCGGCGCTGCGGCGGCGCGGGCTTCCGGCACGGCTGGCCGAGGGAATCGCCGCGGCGGCCGCCGCCCAGGCGGTGTGCGCCCCGGTCGTGGCCGTACTCGCCGCGCGCGTGAGCCTGGTGGCGGTGCCGTGCAACCTGCTGGCCGAGGTGGCGGTGGGACCGGCCACGGTACTCGGGTTCGCCACACTCGCCGCCGCACCGGTCGCCCTGCCGGTGGCGCGGACCCTCGCATGGTGCGCGGGGCTGCCGGCGGAGTGGATCGCCCGGGTGGCGCGGACGGGGGCGGGGCTGCCGGGCTCCGGGATCGAGTGGCCGGGAGGCTGGGCGGGGGGAGGGCTGCTCGCCCTGGTCACGGTCCTCGCGATCCTGGTGGGCCGACGCAGAGCGTTCCAACGGCCGTGGGTGGTCTGCGCCTGTGTACTCGTACTCGTCCTCGCGGTGTGGCGGCCGGTGCCGTTGACGCGGGCGGTGGTGGGCTGGCCGCCCGCAGGATGGCGGTTCGCGATGTGCGACGTGGGGCAGGGCGACGCGACCGTGCTCGCGACCGGCCCCGGCACGGGCGTCGTGGTGGACGCGGGGCCGGACGCGCGCCGGGTGGACCGTTGCCTGCGGTCCCTCGGGGTCACAGGGGTGCCGCTCGTGCTGCTCACCCATTTCCACGCCGACCACGTGGCCGGGCTCGCCGGTGTGCTGCGCGGCAGAGCGGTGGGCGCGGTGCAGACGACGGGACTGCGGGAGCCCCGGCACCAGGCGGAGTTCGTCGAGCGGACGGCGGCGAGGGCCGGGGTGCGCGTCATCGGCGTGCGACAGGGCGAACTGCGCAGGTCAGGGCCGGTGAGCTGGCAGGTGCTGTGGCCGCCGGCCGAGGGGACGGGCGCGGCGGGGGAGGGCCCCAACGACGCCAGTGTCGTACTGCTCGTGCGTACGGCGGGGTTGAGCCTGTTGCTCGCGGGGGACTTGGAGCCGGCGGCGCAGCGGGCGCTGGTCCGGGGGCCCGGCGGGGTACCACGGGTCGACGTGCTCAAGGTCGCGCATCACGGGTCCGCCTACCAGGAACCGGAGTTGCTGCGGAGGACCGCTCCCCGGCTGGCCCTGATCTCGGTCGGCTCCGACAACAGCTACGGGCATCCCGCGCCACGCACTGTGCGGACGCTGAGCCGCGCCGGGGCGCTCGTGCTCCGCACCGACCGGCACGGCTCGATCGCCGTCACGGGTGGGATACGACCGCCGGGAGCCGGTCTCCGGCGGGAGGCCGCGCTGGGAGTGGTCACGGAGCGGGGCGTGGCCGGGCGTTGAGCGGGCGGGAGGTCCGGTGTGCTCCGGGTCCCGCGTCCGGCGGTCTCCCGGACGCGGGACCTTTCGAGGGCCGTCGGGAGCGGGAGCGCGGTGGTCGCGGACGCAAAGGGGGGCCAGCGGACACGACCGTGGCCCGTGCGGGACGGCGTGACCGCCGGTAACGGGTTTGAGCTGCGGAAACGCCAAGCGGAATGGAAAATTCAGGCAACTTCGCCCAGGCCGGAAGGTTCCGCTGATTCCGCTGGTGGGGGCTCTGTTTGCTCGAAAGCCGCAAGGGTGGTCGAATGCCTAATCGTCAAGGAGTCGGCGGCGAAGTGCAGGGGTGTCCAGGGGATGTTCGGCCTAGGGACGAAGAATCGTACGAACAGCGCGCGGCGCAACGGGCCGCTCGCGGGACTCGAACCCCCGGCCGGGGCCGGGATCATCAGTTGCCGGGCTGTGGACCCGGTGAGCGGCCCCCTGACGTCGGCGGAGTTCACCGTCACTGACGCGCGGGGACGCGTCGTGGTCAAGTCCGGTGCCGACCCGTTCGGTTCCTTCCTGGTGACCGTGCCGCCGGGCGAGTACCGGCTCGCGGTCTCGGCCGACGGCTACACGCCGTACCGTACGGACGCCGTAGTGGACGCGGAGTCGAGCGCGGTGCTCGGCGAGGTCACGCTCCAGGTCGCCGCCCCGCCGCCGCTGCCGTCCCCCGGCGACTGGGACGTCGAGCCCACCCACTCCTCGATCGCCTTCACGGCGCGCCACATCGGGCTCGCCCGGGTGCACGGCCGGTTCAACACCTTCGCCGGGGCCGTACGGATCGCCGAGCGCATGGAGGACACGGCGATGCACGTCGTGATCGACGCCGCGTCCATCGACACGAACGTGCGGATGCGGGACGACCACCTGCGCTCGGCGGACTTCCTGGACGTGGCGCAGTATCCGACGCTGGAGTTCTACAGCGACCGTTTCGCGCATCGCGGAGGCGGGCGGTGGGCGGTCACCGGGGCGCTCTCGCTGCACGGGGTGACGCGGACCGTGACGCTGGACGTCGACTACTTCGGGGTCGGCAACGGTCTGGAGGGCGAGACGCGGGCCGCGTGCCGGGCCACCACCGAACTCCACCGCGACGACTACACCATCAGCTGGCAGACGATGCTCGCGCGGGGGATCGCGGTGGTGGGGCCGAGCATCAGCATCGACCTCGACATACAGATCGTTCCCAAGGGCTGAGGGCGCGCGTCGTTCCGTTCGAACCCCTCGTCCGCGCCCGCACCTGTTCTCCGCGTCCGGTCCTGCCGTCTCCTGCCATCTCCTGCCGTCTCCTGTCGTCGTGCCGGGTTCCGAGGCCCGTGTCCGGTCCCGTTGTCGCGCCGGGTTCCGTGGTCCGGTCGCGGTGCGCCGTGCCTCTTCGGGGTGGAGAGGACCGGGAGGCGGTGGATGCGGGAGAATCAAGGTGTGAGTGACGTGAGACATGTCCTGGTGTTCCCCGATCGCGACGCGGCGGAGGAGGCGCTGGAGGAGCTGGGCGGGCGGTTCGCCGGAACGCGGGAGCCGGAGCTGGTCCGGGACGCGCTCGCCGGGGAGGACGACGCCGAGGACGCGCAGTGGCTGCTCGTGCTCGCCGACCCGGAGGAGCGGCTGGACGCCGGGGAACTGGACGGGTTCGCCGCCCAGTGGGACGGGTGGCGCGAGGAGCCCTGAGCGAGGCGGGACGCGTTCCCCCTCCTGCCTCCCCCTTCTGCCGCCCTCCCCCTCCCGCCCGCCTTCCCCTCCCGACGTCCGCCCGTTCCGCGTGCCGCTCTCGCACGCGCTCATAGGCCGGGCCTGCCTTCATGACCTCTGCGCGGAACTCGCCGCAGACCTCTGCGCAGAGACCTCTGCGCAGGGCTCCTCGCGCGGCTTCGGTGAGACCGCTCGCCCAGGGGTGTCGGAGGGGCGTGGGATGCTGGACGGCGATGCCCAGGAAACCCGCACTCGACGATCCGCTCGCCCCGCTCACGCTCGCCGTCGGCCAGGAGGAGTTGCTGCTCGACCGTGTCGTGCAGCAGGTGGTGGCCGCCGCTCGGGCGGCCGACGCCGACACGGACGTACGTGATCTCGCCTCCGACCAGTTGCAGCCCGGCTCCCTGGCCGAGCTGACGAGTCCTTCGCTCTTCGCCGAACGCAAGGTGCTGGTGGTCCGCGACGCGCAGGACCTCGCGGCCGATTCGGTCAAGGACGTCAAGGCGTACATCGCCGCGCCCGTGGAGGAGATCTCGCTCGTCCTGCTGCACGCGGGAGGCGCCAAGGGCAAGGGGCTGCTGGACGCCGCGCGCAAGGCGGGGGCGCGCGAGGTGGCCTGCCCCAAGATGACGAAGGCGGCTGACCGGCTCTCCTTCGTGCGGGCCGAGTTCCGGGCCACGGGCCGCTCCGCGACGCCCGAGGCGTGCCAGGCGCTCGTGGACGCCATCGGCAGCGACCTGCGGGAGCTGGCGAGCGCGGTCACCCAGCTGGCCGCCGACGTCGAGGGCACCATCGACGAGGCGGTGGTCGGGCGGTACTACACGGGGCGGGCCGAGGCGTCGAGCTTCACCGTCGCGGACCGCGCGGTGGAGGGCCGGGCCGCGGAGGCACTGGAGGCGCTGCGCTGGTCGCTCTCCACCGGGGTCGCGCCCGTCATGATCACGAGTGCGCTCGCGCAGGGCGTCAGGGCGATCGGCAAGCTCTCCTCGGCGCGCGGCGGACGCCCCGCCGACCTCGCGCGGGAGCTGGGGATGCCGCCCTGGAAGATCGACCGCGTACGGCAGCAGATGCGCGGCTGGGGTCCGGACGGCGTGGCGCTCGCGCTCCGGGCGGTCGCCGAGGCCGACGCCGGGGTGAAGGGCGGGGGCGACGACCCGGAGTACGCCCTGGAGAAGGCGGTCGTCACCATCGCCCGCGCGGCCCGGACGGGCTCGGCGCGGCGGTAGCCCCGGTCTTCCCGGCGGCCACTTCCGACCAGTGTTACGGCAGCCACTTCCGCTCAGCGTTACGGCGGCCACTTCCGCTCAGCGTTACGGCGGCCACTTCCGCTCAGCGTTACGGGAGCCCCTTCTCCCGGCGTTACAGGAGTCCCTTCCGCCCGGCGTTCCCGGTGGTCCGGGCAGCTCCCTTCTGCCGGCGCGGTCCCGACGGCTCCCTTCCGTCAGTGTCCTCGGCAGCCCCCTTCTGCCGGTGTCCCCTGTATGTCCGGTGCCCTCTGTCTGCCCGGTGCCCCCTCCGGGCAGACCCTCCCGACGACAGGGCGCCCCCGCCCCCGGCCCGGACAAGCTCAGGACGGCCCCGAACAAACCCACGCCCCCGGAAACCCACGCCCCAGGACAAGGCCGAGGCCCCCGGAAAAGCCGAGGCCCCCGGAAACCCACGCCCCAGGACAAAGCCGAGGCCCCCGGAAACCTACGCCCCAAGACAACGCCGAGGCCCCCGGAAAATCCGAGGCCCCGGAAATGCCGAAGGCCGCCGCCTCCCAACGGGAGGACGACGGCCCTGGACAGATGCTGCTCCGGGTACTGCGGGTGGCTCCACGCCCGCGTGGCGAACGCAGGTCGTGCGTGGCGCCGGGGTGCCGGGTCAGGAGCGGTAGAGAGGGCCCGCTGAGTCCTGAGCGCCGGCGGTTGTGTCAGTCAGGTCGTAGTCAGGTCATCGAGGAACAAGACGAGACCTCCCGGTCACGCGGTCCGGGGGACCGTGGCCGGGCGAGGGGCTCAGCCCTGGAGGCCGGCGACCTTCGCCGCGAGCGCCGACTTCTTGTTGGCGGCCTGGTTCTTGTGGATGACACCGGCGGAGGCGGCCTTGTCGAGCTTGCGCGTGGCGACACGCGTCAGCTCGTTCGCCTTCTCGACGTCACCCGCGGCAGCGGCCTCGCGGGCCTTGCGGACCGCGGTCTTGAGCGAGGACTTGACGGACTTGTTGCGAAGGCGGGCCTTCTCGTTCGTCTTGTTCCGCTTGATCTGGGACTTGATGTTCGCCACGAAGAACCTTTTCAGCTACAGGTACAGATGAATGGTGCGGAGAGTGGTGCCCGGCGAGGGCGGCCGACCGTCGAAGGAGCGGAGGGAGAGCCTCGCCGTCGTGGGTCCCGAAGCCGAGAGGGGCTGCGAGACACACAGTGGACCAGGCTAGCAGCCCCTCCATGAGCGGCCCAAACCCGTCGCTGTCCGTCGCTCGTGGGACGATGGAGCCTGCGTATCGATCCGACCGACCCAGCCCGAGCCAGAGCCGGCCGCCGACTTCCCGCCGGCCGTTCTCAAGAATCAGGACCCTGCGTGCCCGCGACCCCCATCAATGTGCCGGAGCCGAGCCGTACCGACCCGGCGCTGATCCGCAACTTCTGCATCATCGCGCACATCGACCACGGCAAGTCCACGCTCGCCGACCGGATGCTCCAGCTGACCGGGGTGGTGGAGCAGCGGCAGATGCGCGCCCAGTACCTCGACCGCATGGACATCGAGCGTGAGCGCGGGATCACGATCAAATCGCAGGCCGTGCGTCTGCCCTGGGCCCCGCGCACGGGCCCCGAGCTGGGCAGCACGCACATCCTCAACATGATCGACACCCCGGGCCACGTGGACTTCACCTACGAGGTCTCGCGCTCCCTCGCGGCCTGCGAGGGCACGGTCCTGCTGGTCGACGCGGCCCAGGGCATCGAGGCGCAGACCCTCGCCAACCTGTACCTGGCGATGGAGAACGACCTCACGATCATCCCGGTGCTCAACAAGATCGACCTGCCGGCCGCGCAGCCCGAGAAGTTCTCCGAGGAGCTGGCCAACCTCATCGGCTGCGACCCCTCGGACGTGCTGCGGGTCTCCGCCAAGACGGGCGTGGGCGTCGAGGAGCTGCTCGACAAGGTCGTCGACTCGATCCCCGCCCCGGTCGGGGTGGCGGACGCGCCCGCGCGCGCGATGATCTTCGACTCGGTCTACGACTCGTACCGGGGCGTGGTCACCTACGTCCGGGTCATCGACGGCCAGCTCAACAAGCGCGAGCGCATCAGGATGATGTCGACCAACGCGACGCACGAGCTGCTGGAGATCGGCACGAACTCTCCGGAGATGCTGCCCGCCGACGGCCTCGGGGTCGGTGAGGTGGGCTACCTCATCACCGGCGTCAAGGACGTGCGCCAGTCCAAGGTCGGTGACACCATCACCACGCTGTCCAAGGGTGCCACCGAGGCCCTCGGCGGCTACAAGGACCCGAAGCCGATGGTGTTCTCGGGCCTCTACCCGCTCGACGGCTCCGACTACCCGGAGCTGCGCGACGCGCTGGACAAGCTGCAGCTCAACGACGCGGCGCTGGTCTACGAGCCGGAGACCTCGGCGGCCCTCGGCTTCGGCTTCCGCGTCGGCTTCCTCGGCCTGCTGCACCTCGACGTGATCCGCGAGCGGCTGGAGCGCGAGTTCGGCCTCGACCTGATCGCCACGGCGCCCAACGTCGTCTACCGCGTCGTGATGGAGGACCGCAGCGAGACCACGGTCACCAACCCGAGCGAGTTCCCCGAGGGGAAGATCGATCAGGTCTACGAGCCGGTCGTGCGCGCCACGATCCTCGCGCCCAGCGAGTTCATCGGCTCGATCATGGAGCTGTGCCAGAACCGGCGCGGCGTCATGCTCGGTATGGACTACCTGTCCGAGGACCGCGTCGAGATCCGGTACACGCTGCCGCTCGCCGAGATCGTCTTCGACTTCTTCGACCAGCTCAAGTCCAAGACGCGCGGTTACGCCTCGCTGGACTACGAGCCCACCGGCGAGCAGACCTCCAGCCTCGTCAAGGTCGACATCCTGCTGCACGGCGACAAGGTCGACGCCTTCTCCGCGATCACGCACAAGGACGCGGCGTACGCGTACGGGGTGCGGCTGGTGGCGAAGCTGCGCGAGCTGATTCCCCGGCAGGCGTTCGAGGTGCCCATCCAGGCCGCGATCGGCTCGCGGGTCATCGCCCGCGAGACCATCCGCGCCATCCGCAAGGACGTCCTCGCCAAGTGCTACGGCGGTGACATCTCCCGTAAGCGGAAGCTGCTGGAGAAGCAGAAGGAGGGCAAGAAGCGGATGAAGATGGTCGGCTCCGTCGAGGTGCCCCAGGAGGCGTTCATCGCGGTGCTCTCCAGCGACGACAGCGGCGGCAAGAAGAAGTAGGGGCCACCGGCCGGTCCCCAGCGGCCCCCGGGCCCGTCACGCTTCGGCGTGGCGGGCCCTTCGCCGTACCCGGGGCGCGTCACCGTGGACGGGAGGCTGGTGCGGCCGGTGGGGCGGGTGTGAGCAATTGTGCTCAGGTCACCCCCTTACATGCAGGCCACGCGGGCTCTACTCTGATCACCACCTGATAGTTACTCGCCAGTTAAACAACGATCGATCGTTACCAGTCGCACGCAGAGTCGCGGGCCCGGAGGTTGTCGTGAGCGACACACAGACCAAGATCGAGAACCGTCCGCCGTCCGTGGCGAACCTCTTCCTGGAGCGGGTCGCGGCGACCCCGGACGCGGAGGCGTACCGCTACCCGGTCCCCAGCTCCTCCGGGAGCGGTCCCGATGACTGGGCCTCGCTGAGCTGGGCGCAGGCGGCCGAACGGGTCGAGGCGATCGCGGCCGGGCTGATCGCGCTCGGGGTCCGGCCCGAGGAGCGGGTGGCCCTCGCCTCCGCCACCCGGGTCGAATGGATCCTGGCCGACCTCGGCATCATGTGCGCGGGGGCCGCGACGACCACCGTCTACCCCTCCACGAACACGAGCGAGTCGGCGTTCATCCTGTCCGACTCCGAGAGCCGGGTGCTGATCGCGGAGGACGCGGCCCAGCTCGCCAAGGCCCGTCACAGCCGCGCGGAGCTGCCCGGACTGCGGCACGTCGTCGTGCTCGACACGGAGGGCGTCGACGCGGACGAGTCGGACCCCGAGGGCTGGCTGCTCACCCTCGCCGACCTGGAGAAGAGCGGCACCGAACACCTCGCGCACCACCCCGAGGCGGTCAGGGACCGGGTCGGCGCCATCACCGCCGACCAGCTCGCGACCCTCATCTACACCTCCGGCACCACCGGCCGGCCCAAGGGCGTCCGGCTGCCGCACGACTGCTGGTCGTACATGGCGAAGGCGATCGCCGCGACCGGCCTGGTACGGCAGGACGACGTCCAGTACCTGTGGCTGCCGCTCGCCCACGTCTTCGGCAAGGTGCTCACCTCGGGGCACATCGAGGTCGGGCACGTCACGGCCGTCGACGGCCGTGTCGACAAGATCATCGAGAACCTGCCGGTCGTACGGCCCACCTACATGGCGGCCGTCCCGCGCATCTTCGAGAAGGTCTACAACGGGGTCGCCGCCAAGGCGCGGGCCGGCGGGAACGCCAAGTACCGGATCTTCCAGTGGGCCGCCGGGGTGGCCCGCGAGTACGCCCAGGTCTCGCAGGACAACTTCCGCCGCACCGGCACCGCGCACGTGCCCTACGGGCTGCGCTCCCGGCACAAGGTCGCCGACACCCTCGTCTACTCCAAGCTCCGCGAGGCGTTCGGCGGCCGGCTGCGCGCCGCCGTCTCGGGCTCCGCCGCGCTCGCCCCCGAGATCGGCTACTTCTTCGCCGGGGCCGGGGTGCACGTCCTGGAGGGCTACGGCCTCACGGAGACGAGCGCCGCCTCCTTCGTCAACCCGGGGGAGGCGTACCGCACGGGCACCGTCGGCAAGCCGCTGCCCGGCACCGAGGTCAGGATCGCCGAGGACGGCGAGATCCTGCTGCGCGGCCCCGGCATCATGTCCGGCTACCACGGGCTGCCGGAGAAGACCGCCGAGGTGCTGGAGAGCGACGGCTGGTTCCACACCGGGGACATCGGCGAACTCTCCGTCGACGGCTACCTGCGGATCACCGACCGCAAGAAGGACATCATCAAGACCTCCGGCGGCAAGTACATCGCGCCCGCCGAGGTCGAGGGCCGCTTCAAGGCCGTGTGCCCGTACGTCTCCAACATCCTGGTGCACGGGGGCGACCGGAACTTCTGCACCGCCCTCATCTCCCTCGACGAGCCCGCCATCACGGACTGGGCCGAGGAGAACGGGCTCGGCGGCAAGAGCTACGCCGAGATCGTCGCCGCCGAGGAGACCGTGACCCTGATCGACGGTTACGTACGGCAGCTCAACGCCGACCTCCAGCGCTGGGAGACCATCAAGAAGTTCCGGCTGCTGCCACGCGACCTGGACATCGAGCACGGCGAGCTGACCCCGAGCCTCAAGCTCAAGCGGCCCGTCGTGGAGCGCGAGTACAGCCACCTGCTGGACGAGATGTACGCGGGGGCCCGGGAGGCGTGAGGCGGCCGGCCCGGGATGCGGAAGGCGGGCGGGCACGCGATGCTCGGGGCATGGCCGCATCAGGACCGCGCGTGACCGTGGACCCGCCCGCCCCGGACGGCGGCAGGCGGGTCCGGGCCGACGGCGAGAACCTGGGCGTGGCGCACAGCACGCGCGACCTCGCCGAGTTCCTGCGGCGGGCCGGCCTGGAGGACGCCGACGAGTCCGTCGCCGAGTCGAGCGGGCTCATCGAGTGGCGGGGCGGGGGACCGGAGACCTGGGAGGCGTAGCCGGACGCGGCCGGGCGGGCCCGCCTCGCGCGCCCGGCCTCCCGCGCCCCAGCTCACTCACGGTGGTCCTCCCGTGCCTGGGACAATGGATTCCATGCCTTCCGCACTGCCTGACGGCGAGCCCGTGCCCGAGACCGGGGAACTGCCCCCGTACGCCCTCGAAGGCGCGGGGGAGCGCCCGCTCGGGTTCTACCTGCACGTCCCGTACTGCGCGAGCCGCTGCGGGTACTGCGACTTCAACACGTACACCGCCACCGAGCTGCGCGGCTCCGGCGGGGTGCTCGCCTCGCGCGACAACTACGCGGACACCCTCGTCGACGAGGTCCGCCTGGCCCGCAAGGTGCTCGGCGGGGACCCGCGCCCCGTGCGGACCGTGTTCGTCGGCGGCGGCACGCCCACGCTGCTCGCCGCCGCCGACCTCGTCCGGATGCTGAGCGCCGTACGCGAGGAGTTCGGGCTCGCCGAGGACGCCGAGGTGACCACCGAGGCCAACCCCGAGTCCGTCGATCCCGCGTACCTGGCCGAACTGCGCGAGGGCGGGTTCAACCGGGTCTCCTTCGGCATGCAGAGCGCGAAGCAGCACGTGCTGCGCGTCCTGGACCGCACCCACACGCCGGGGCGGCCCGAGGCCTGCGTGGCCGAGGCGCGCGCCGCCGGTTTCGAGCACGTCAACCTCGACCTGATCTACGGGACCCCGGGCGAGAGCGACGAGGACTGGCGGGCCTCGCTGGACGCGGCGATCGGCGCGGGTCCCGACCATGTGTCGGCGTACGCGCTCATCGTCGAGGAGGGCACCGGGCTCGCGCGGCGCATCCGGCGCGGCGAGGTCCCGATGACCGACGACGACGAGCACGCGGACCGCTACCTGATCGCCGAGGAGGCGCTCAGCCGCGCCGGGTTCTCCTGGTACGAGGTCTCCAACTGGGCGACGACCGAGGCCGGGCGCTGCCTGCACAACGAGCTGTACTGGCGCGGCGCCGACTGGTGGGGGGCCGGACCGGGGGCGCACAGCCACGTCGGCGGGGTGCGGTGGTGGAACGTCAAGCACCCGGGCGCCTACGCGGCGGCGCTGGGCGGGGGACGTTCGCCCGGGGCCGGGCGGGAGATCCTGAGCGAGGAGGACCGGCGGGTCGAACGCGTCCTGCTGGAGCTGCGGCTGAGCGAGGGCTGCCCGCTGGCGCTGCTGAGGCCGGACGGGCTCGCGGCGGCCTCGCGGGCCGTGGAAGCGGGGCTGCTCGACCCGGCGGCGCATCGCGGGGGACGGGCCGTGCTGACGCTGCGGGGGCGGTTGCTGGCGGACGCGGTGGTGCGGGATCTGGTGGACTGAGGCTCGCCAGCGGCCTCGCTCTGTCCTCAAGCGCCGGACGGGATGCCGGAGGGGGCTGGGGCGGTTGCGGTGCCCTCAAGCGCCGGACGGGTCCGAAAGGGCCCGTCCGGGGCGCGGGTCAGGCCCCCGGCCGAACGACCGGGGGCCTCACCGCGTGTTCGCCCGCCGGGGAGACGGTGCGGGGCCCAGGAGCCGTCCCCGGGCCGGAGCGGCTCGCTCCCCGCCGGGATCGGGCTACGGGGCTGTGACGAAGTCGATCAGTTCTTCCACTCTGCCGAGCAGGGCCGGTTCCAGGTCCTTGTAGGTGTGGACGTGGGACAGGATGTGCTGCCAGGCCGCTCCGGTGTTCTCCGGCCAGCCCAGGGCGCGGCACACGCCCCTCTTCCAGTCCTGGCCGCGCGGGACGCGGGGCCAGGACTCGATGCCCAGGGAGGAGGGTTTCACCGCCTCCCACACGTCGATGTAGGGGTGGCCCACGACCAGGGCGTGCGCGCTGGTGACCCCGGCGGCGATGCGTGACTCCTTCGAGCCGGGCACCAGATGGTCGACCAGGACGCCCAGGCGGGCGTCGGGGCCCGGGGCGAACTCGGCGACGATCGCGGGCAGGTCGTCGACGCCCTCCAGGTACTCCACGACGACGCCCTCGATCCGCAGGTCGTCGCCCCACACCCGTTCCACCAGCTCCGCGTCGTGCCGGCCCTCGACGTAGATGCGGCCCGCCCGCGCCACCCGGGCGCGGGCCCCGGGAACCGCGACCGAGCCCGAGGCCGTACGGGACGGGGCGGCCGGTGCCGTGGAGCGCGGGCGTACGAGTGTCACCGCGCGGCCCTCCAGCAGGAAGCCGCGCGGGGCGAGCGGGAAGACGCGGCGTTTGCCGAAGCGGTCCTCCAGCGTCACGACGAGGCCCTCCGCCGACTTCTCCCAGGACAGCACCGCCCCGCAGAAGCCGGTCGTCACCTCCTCCACCACGAGGTCCCGCTCCAGGGGGACCTCGGGAGCGGGCCGCTGCTTCTTCCACGGCGGGGTCAGGTCGGAGGAGTACGCGCGCATTCCTCAGACGATAGGAAGTGCCGCCGTTCGGGGGATCACGACACGCCGTGCGCCGCGTCGAGTTCGGCGCGCTGGGCGCGGACGAAGGCCGCGTCCACCACCGCTCCGTGGCCCGGGACGTACAGCGCGTCCTCGCCGCCCAGGTCCAGCAACCGGTCCAGGGCGTCCGGCCAGCGCGCCGGGACCGCGTCAGGACCGGCCTGCGGGGGACCCGACTCCTCGACCAGATCGCCGCAGAACACGACGGTGGGCGCGGACGGCCCGGCGCCCGGCACGACGACCACCAGATCGTGGCCGGTGTGCGCGGGGCCCACGTTGGCGAGCAGGACCCGGCGGCCGCCGTCCAGGCCGAGCGTGAACTCGCCCGACACCGTGTGCTCGGGGGCGCGCGCGAGGTCCGCCGCCTGCGCCGCCTCGCCCTCGTCGAGCCCGTGCCGCACCGCGTCCGCGTACAGCGACGTGCGGCCCTCCGGGGAACCGAGCAGCCCCTCCACGCCGACCGCCCCGTACGTCGTCACGCCCGCGAAGGCCCCGGCGCCCAGCACGTGGTCGAAGTGCGGGTGGGTCAGTGCGAGATGCGTCACGCGGCCGCCGTCGAGCAGGGACCGGGCCCCGGCGCGCACCGCGCTCCCCTCCCGTACGCTCGCGCCCGCGTCGACGAGCAGGGCCGTGCCGCCCGCCGTGACCAGGCCCACCGTGCAGTCCCACGCGGGCAGTCGCAGCCGGGCCACGCCCGGTGCGAGCCGCTCCCATCCGCCGTCGTCGGTCACCGCTCGCTCCCGTTCCCTGTGCGCCGCCACCCGTGCCCGTGCGCCGGGGGAGAGTCCGCCGGTGCGCCGGGCCCGTCCCTTCGCGAGGGCCGTGGCCGTCCGTTCGTGGTCTTCGGCCCTACCCTGCCCCGTCCTGTCCTTCTCAGCCGTGCCGGGGCGCACGACCTGCCGTGCCACCGCCCTTGCCGGGGGTGTACCTCACGGCCGTACACTGGCCGGGGAAGTGCTGGCACTCAGACAGGGCGAGTGCCAAGCCCGGACCGGTGATCGCCGGCCGGCGACCAGGGAGGTGTGCGCGGTGCTCAGTGAACGCAGACTCGAAGTACTGCGCGCCATCGTCCAGGACTACGTCGGGACCGAGGAGCCGGTGGGCTCCAAGGCGCTCACCGAGCGGCACCGGCTCGGGGTCTCCCCGGCCACGGTGCGCAACGACATGGCCGCGCTGGAGGAGGAGGGCTACATCGCCCAGCCGCACACCAGCGCCGGCCGCATCCCGACCGACAAGGGCTACCGGCTGTTCGTCGACCAGCTCGCCGACATCAAGCCGATGACCGCCCCCGAGCGGCGCGCCATCCAGAACTTCCTGGACGGCGCCGTCGACCTCGACGACGTCGTGGGGCGCACGGTGCGGCTGCTCGCGCAGCTCACCCGGCAGGTCGCCGTCGTGCAGTACCCCTCGCTGACGCGCTCGACGGTGCGTCACGTGGAGCTGCTGTCACTGGCCCCGGCACGGCTGATGCTCGTGCTCATCACCGACACCGGACGCGTCGAGCAGCGCATGGTCGACTGCCCGGCGCCGTTCGGTGACACCTCCGTGGCCGATCTGCGGGCCCGGCTCAACAGCCGGGTCGCCGGGCGCTGGTTCGCCGACGTCCCGCAGCTCGTGCAGGATCTCCCCGAGTCCTTCGAACAGGACGACCGGGGGACCGTCTCGATCGTGCTCTCCACCTTGCTGGAGACCCTCGTCGAGGAGACCGAGGAACGGCTGATGATCGGCGGCACGGCCAACCTGACCCGGTTCGGGCACGACTTCCCCCTCATGATCAGGCCGGTGCTCGAGGCGCTGGAGGAGCAAGTCGTGCTCCTGCGGCTGCTCGGCGAGGCCAAGGACCCGGGCATGACGGTCCGGATCGGTCATGAGAACGCCTACGAGGGGCTCAACTCCACCTCGGTGGTCTCGGTCGGCTACGGTTCGGGCGGCGAGGCAGTCGCCAAGCTCGGCGTGGTCGGACCGACCCGCATGGACTACCCCGGAACGATGGGAGCGGTACGCGCAGTGGCTCGTTACGTCGGACAGATCCTGGCGGAGTCGTAAGTGGCCACGGACTACTACGCCGTACTCGGCGTGCGCCGCGACGCTTCCCAGGACGAGATCAAGAAGGCGTTCCGGCGTCTGGCGCGGGAACTCCACCCCGACGTCAACCCGGACCCCAAGACGCAGGAGCGGTTCAAGGAGATCAACGCCGCCTACGAGGTGCTCTCCGACCCGCAGAAGAAGCAGGTCTACGACCTCGGCGGGGACCCGCTGTCCCAGTCGGGCGGTGGCGGGGCCGGCGGCTTCGGCCAGGGCGGCTTCGGGAACTTCTCCGACATCATGGACGCGTTCTTCGGCGCCTCCTCGCAGCGCGGACCGCGCTCGCGGACCCGGCGCGGCCAGGACGCCATGATCCGGCTGGAGATCGACCTCAACGAGGCGGCCTTCGGCACCACCAAGGACATCCAGGTCGACACGGCCGTCGTCTGCAACACGTGCAACGGCGAGGGCGCCGCCCCCGGCACCTCGGCGCAGACCTGCGACATGTGTCGCGGTCGCGGTGAGGTCTCGCAGGTCACCCGGTCCTTCCTGGGCCAGGTCATGACCTCCAGGCCCTGCCCCCAGTGCCAGGGCTTCGGCACCGTCGTGCCGACGCCCTGCCCCGAGTGCGCGGGCGACGGGCGGGTGCGCTCGCGGCGCACCCTGACCGTGAAGATCCCGGCCGGTGTCGACAACGGCACCCGCATCCAGCTCGCGGGGGAGGGCGAGGTCGGCCCCGGCGGCGGCCCCGCCGGTGACCTCTACGTCGAGATCCACGAGGTGGCCCACTCCGTCTTCCAGCGGCGCGGGGACGACCTGCACTGCACCGTCACCATCCCGATGACGGCGGCGGCGCTCGGCACGAAGGTGCCGCTGGACACGCTGGACGGGACCGAGGACGTCGACATCCGGCCCGGCACCCAGTCCGGGCAGTCCGTTCCGCTGCACGGCCGCGGCGTGACCCACCTGCGCGGCGGCGGGCGCGGGGACCTCATCGTGCACGTCGAGGTCCAGACGCCCGGGAAGCTCGACCCCGAGCAGGAGCGGCTGCTGCGCGAACTCGCCAAGCTGCGCGGCGAGGAGCGGCCCCTCGGGCAGTTCCAGCCCGGCCAGCAGGGCCTGTTCTCCCGGCTCAAGGACGCCTTCAACGGCCGTTCCTGAGCCCGTGCCACCACCGTGCGGCCCGCGTGCGTCCCTCGCGCGGGCCGCACGGCCGTGTCCGGCTCCCCGCCGCCCCCCTGCCCCGAGGGCTCGGGCGGCGGGCGGCGCCCGGCGGGCTCGTGGGACGATGCGGGCATGTCCTCAAGTCTGACCGAGCTTCTGCGGCACCCGATCGTGCAAGCTCCCCTCGCGGGCGGCGCCTCCTGCCCGGCGCTGGCCGCGGCGGTGTCCGGCGCCGGCGGCCTCGGGTTCCTCGCCGGCGGCTACCGCGGAGCCGACGACGTACGCGAGCAGGTCAAGGAGACGAAGGAACTCACCGCGCGCCCCTTCGGCGTGAACCTGTTCCTCCCGCAGCCCGCCGGGGACCCGGAGGCCGTGGCCGCCTACGCGGGGCACCTGGCCGGGGAGGCGGAACGGTACGCCGTGCCGGTCGGGCCCGTCCCCGAGGGCGCTCTCGACGACGCGTACGAGGAGAAGGTCGAGGTCCTGCTCGCCGACCCCGTGCCCGTCGTGTCCTTCACCTTCGGCTGCCCCACCCGCGACGTCCTCGACGCCTTCCAGCGGGTCGGCACCGTCACCGTCGTCACCGTCACGACGCCCGAGGAGGCGCAGGCCGCCCAGTGGGCGGGCGCCGACGCCGTGTGCGTCCAGGGCATCGAGGCGGGCGGCCACCAGGGCACACACCGCGACGACCCGGCCTGCGACGGAGCCGGGATCGGTCTGCTCGCGCTGGTCAGCCAGGTCAGGGAGACCGTGCCGCTGCCGTTGATCGCGGCCGGCGGGCTCATGCGCGGCACGCAGATCGCCGGGGTGCTGGCCGCCGGGGCGCAGGCCGCGCAGCTCGGCACCGCCTTCCTGCCCTGCCCGGAGTCGGGGGCCTCGCCGTTGCACAAGGCGGCGCTCACCAACCCGCTGTTCGTGCGCACCGAACTGACCCGGGCCTTCTCCGGGCGGCCCGCGCGCGGACTCGTCAACCGCTTCCTGCGGGAGCACGGACCGCAGGCCCCCGCCGCCTACCCCGAGGTGCACCACCTGACCTCGGGACTGCGGAAGGCGGCGGCCGCCGCCGGGGACGCGCAGGGCATGGCGCTGTGGGCGGGCCAGGGACACCGGATGGCCCGTACGCTGCCCGCCGCCCGGCTCGTCGAGACGCTGGCCGCCGAGACCCGGACGGCCGCCGCCGCCCTGGGAGGTGCCGCGTGACCGCGCCCGTCTTCGTCGCCGAGGACCTCGCCGGGCGCGCCCGCGAGGGCGCCGCCTACGTGCTCGACGGGCCCGAGGGCCGGCACGCCGTGTCCGTGAAGCGGCTGCGCCCGGGGGAGGACGTCGTCCTCACCGACGGCCGTGGGCACTGGGCGCCCTGCGTCGTCCTGTCCGCCGAGGGCAAGGACCGGCTGACCGTCGAACTCGGCGCGCTCGCCGAGGAACCCGTCGGCAGCCCGCGCGTCACCGTCGTCCAGGCGCTGCCCAAGGGCGACCGGGGCGAACTCGCCGTGGAAACGATGACCGAGACCGGCGTGGACGCCGTCGTCCCGTGGCAGGCGGCGCGCTGCGTGACCCAGTGGCGGGGCGAGCGCGGCGCCAAGTCCCTCGCCAAATGGCGGGCCACGGCCCGGGAGGCGGGCAAGCAGTCGCGCCGGCCCCGGTTCCCCGAGGTCGCCGAGGTGATGACCACGAAGCAGGCCGCCGCCCTCCTCGCCGGGGCCGACTTCGCGGCCGTCCTCCACGAGGACACCGCGACCCCGAGCGAGGCCCTGGCGAGCGTGGCGCTGCCCGGGAGCGGGGAGATCGTCCTCGTCGTCGGCCCCGAAGGCGGCGTCTCGCCCGAGGAGTTGGCGGTGTTCACCGCCGCCGGGGCGCACGTGTGCCGGCTGGGCCGCAGCGTCCTGCGCACCTCCACGGCGGGGACGGCGGCCCTGGCGCTGCTGATGGGGCGCACGGGCCGCTGGGGCTGACCACGCCCCGGCCCCGGGGCCGCTCAGGCGGGCTGCCCCCGCAGCAGCCACCGGCGCACCCGCACCTCCAGCAGCGCCCGCGGTTCACCCGGACGTTCCGGGATGGCCGGGTCCCAGCCGTACTTGGCGAGGAAGCCCTCCCGCACCAGGGCGGGGAAGCGGGTGGGGTGGACGCGGGCCTCGCCCTCCGCCACGAGCGGGTGGTCGCCGTCCTCCAGGGCCAGTGAGACCATCGGGAACCGCTCGGCCAGCCGCGCCTTGAGCGAGTGCGCGCCCGTACCGATCCACCACACGCCCTCCGGCCCGCTCGGGCCCTCCTCCCGCTCGGGCCGGAAGAGGAACCAGACGGGGGTCACGTGCGGGGGGCCCTGCGGGCGGGATACGCACAGCCACACATTGCGTGCCCGTTCCAGGCGTTCGGCGACGGTCTCCATGGGGCCATCCCACCCCCGCCGCCACCGTTCCGGGAAGCCCCCGGCCCCCCGTGGGCGGCGCGCGGAGGCAGAACCCCTGTCCTGAGCGGGGCCCCGCTGCTTAGGGTGGCCCTTGTGACACAGCCTGCCTATCTCCGCTACCCGCACATCCACGGCGAGTTGCTCGCCTTCACCGCTGAGGACGACGTCTGGCTCGCCCCGCTCGACGGGGGACGCGCCTGGCGCGTCAGCGCCGACAACGTGCCCGTGCACCACCCGCGGATATCTCCCGACGGCACCACGATCGCCTGGACCTCCGCGCGGGACGGCGTGCCCGAGGTGTTCGTCGCGCCGGTGGACGGCGGGCCCGCGCGCCGGCTCACGCACTGGGGCAGCCACAAGACCTCCGTACGCGGCTGGACCCCGCAGGGCGAGGTCCTCGCGGTCACCGCGCACGGGCGGGCCTCGCTGCGCCGCACCTGGGCCCACGCGATCCCTCTCGACGGCTCGCCCGCCCGGACCCTGCCCTACGGACCGGTCGGCTCGCTCGCGTACGAGGGCGAGGGGGAGCTGGTCCTGCTCGGCACCGTCACCATGGGCCGCGAGGCCGCCTGGTGGAAGCGCTACCGGGGCGGCACCGCAGGGAAGTTGTGGATCGGGCCGGACGAGGACGGGGCCTGGTCGCGGGTCCACGCGGGACTCGACGGCAATATCGAGGACCCCCTGTGGGCCGGTGGCCGGATCGCCTTCCTCTCCGACCACGAGGGCGTCGGCGCCCTCTACTCCTCGCTGCCCGACGGGAGCGACCTGCGCCGCCACACCCCCGTGGAGGCCGACGGGTTCTACGCCCGCCACGCCGCCGGCGACGGGCGCCGCGTCGTGTACTCCAGCGCCGGAGAACTGTGGCTGCTGGACGACCTCGACGGGGCCGGGCCCCGCCGGCTCGACGTGCGGCTGGGCGGGCAGCGCGCCGACCTGCGGCCCTATCCGGTCAACGCCGCCCGCTGGTTCGCGGGCGCCGCCCCCGACCACACGGGCCGGGGCAGCGCCGTGCTGGTGCGCGGCGCCGTGCACTGGGTCACCCACCGCGACGGGCCCGCCCGCGCCCTCGCCGTCGAACCCGGCGTACGGGCCCGGCTGCCGCGCACCTTCCGGGTGGACGGCGAGGAGTGGGTGGCCTGGGTCACCGACGCCGAGGGCGAGGACGCCCTGGAGTTCGCGCCCGCCACCGGCAAGGCGCCCGGCTCCGCGCCGCGCCGGATCGCCGCCGGACGCCTCGGGAGGGTCCTGTCCCTCGCGGTGTCCCCCGACGGCAGCCGGATCGCGGCCGCCGCGCACGACGGCCGGGTCCTGCTCGTCGAGCGGGAGTCGGGGGAGGTCCGCGAGGTGGACCGCAGCGAGGACGGCGACGTCTCGGGCCTCGTGTTCTCGCCGGACTCGGCGTGGCTCGCCTGGTCGCACCCCGGCCCCGACCCGCTGCGCCAGCTCAAGCTCGCGCACACCGCCGACCTCACGCCCGTCGAGGCGACGCCGCTGCGGTTCAGCGACTACAGCCCGGCGTTCACCCCGGACGGCAAGCACCTCGCGTTCCTGTCCGACCGGGCCTTCGACCCGATGTACGACGCGCACAACTTCGACCTGGCCTTCGTCGGCGCGACCCGCCCGTACCTGATCACGCTGGCCGCCACGACGCCCTCGCCGTTCGGCCCGCAGCGGCACGGCAAACCCTTCGAGGCCCCCGACAAGGACGGCACCCCCGAGGGCGAGACCGGGGGCAGCGCGCAGACCCGTATCGACCTCGAAGGGCTCGCCGACCGCATCGTGCCCTTCCCCGTGGAGGCGGGCGAGTACTCCTCGCTGCGCGCCGCGAAGGACGGCGTGCTGTGGCTCTCGCACCCGCTGCACGGGGTACTCGGCACCTCGGGCGCGACCCCCGAGTCGGAACCGCCCAAGTCCCGCCTGGAACGCTGGGACTTCGGCCAGCACCGGGTCGAGGAACTGGCCGGCGAGGCGAGCGGGTACACGGTGACCGGGGACGGCAGGCGGGTCCTGCTGTGGACCGGCGAAAAGCTGCGCGTCGTCCCCAGCGACCGCCGCGCCTCCGGCGACGAGGACAGCGACTCCAACATCACCGTCGACCTCGGGCGGGTACGGCAGAGCGTCGACCCGGCCGCCGAGTGGCGGCAGATGTTCGACGAGACCGGCCGCATCATGCGGGACAACTTCTGGCGCCCCGACATGGGCGGTGTCGACTGGGACGGCGTCCTGGACCGCTACCGGCCGGTGCTGGAGCGGATCGCCACCCACGACGACCTCGTGGACCTGCTGTGGGAGGTGCACGGCGAACTCGGCACCTCGCACGCCTACGTCACCCCGGTCGGCGGCGGGGGCCGCGCGGCGACCCGCGCCGGGCTGCTCGGCGCCGACATCTCCCGGCACGAGGACGGGGTGTGGCGCGTGGACCGCGTCCTGCCCTCGGAGACCTCCGACCCGCACGCGCGCTCCCCGCTCGCCGGGCCCGGAGTCGCCGTACGGGCCGGGGACGCGCTGCTCGCGGTCGGCGGCCGGCCCGTCGACCCGCTGCTCGGGCCCGGTCCGCTGCTGCTGGGCACCGCCGGGCACACCGTCGAACTGACCGTGGCCCCGGCGGGCGGCGGCGAGCCCCGGCACGTCGTGGTCGAACCGCTGCGCGACGAGGAGCCCCTGCGCTACCACGACTGGGTCGCCGGACGCCGCGCCTACGTGAAGGAGAAGTCCGGCGGCCGGCTCGGCTACCTGCACGTGCCCGACATGGTCGGCTCCGGCTGGGCGCAGATCCACCGCGACCTGCGCGTCGAGATCGGCAAGGACGGGCTGATCGTGGACGTCCGCGAGAACCGGGGCGGCCACACCTCGCAGCTCATCGTGGAGAAGCTGGCCCGCCGGATCGTCGGTTGGGACGTGCCGCGCGGCAAGCGGCCCTCCAGCTATCCGGAGGCGGCCCCGCGCGGGCCGGTCGTCGCGGTGGCCAACGAGTTCTCCGGCTCCGACGGCGACATCGTCAACGCCGCGATCAAGGCGCTCGGCATCGGCCCGGTGGTCGGTACCCGCACCTGGGGCGGGGTCGTCGGCATCGACAGCCGCTACCGCCTCGTGGACGGCACCTCGATCACCCAGCCGCGCTACGCCTTCTGGTTCGAGACGGTCGGCTGGGGCGTCGAGAACCACGGCGTCGACCCGGACGTCGAGGTCGTCACCGCCCCGCAGGACTACGTGGCCGACCGCGATCCGCAGCTCGACGAGGCGATCCGGATCGCCCTCGCCGCCCTGGCGGAGAACCCGCCGAAGACGCCCCCGCAGCGGCCGGGGGAGTAGGCGGAAGACGGACCGGGGCCCGCCCGCACATCTGGTGCGGGCGGGCCCCGGCCCGTCCGCGCGGGGCCGTCCCGGCTGGCCGCTCCCGGTCCGCTGGGCAAGGCTGGGCCCATGGAGAGCGAGACGTTCACGTACACCTCGTACCTGCGTACGAGCCCCGAGGCGCTGTGGCAGGCCCTGACCGACCCCGCCGAGACCTCCGTCTACTGGGGCGCCGAGCTGATCACCGAGGGGGAGGCGGGCGCCCCGGTCGTGTGGCAGGAGCGCGGGGTCCGTATCTCCCACCCCGAGCAGACCGTCCTCACCGCCGAACCGGGACGCGCGTTCGCCTACACCTGGCACACCTTCACCCCGGAATGGGCGGCGGCCGTCGGAGTGGACGAGGCCACGCGCGCCGCCCTCGCCGCCGAACCCCGCTCACGGGTGCGCTGGACGATCGAACCGCTGTACGGGCAGGTGCGCCTGCGCCTCGCACACGAGAACCTCGCTCCCGGCGGACTGCTGCGCCCCATGATCGCGGAGGGCTGGCCGGTGATCCTCTCCAGCCTCAAGACGCTGCTGGAGACCGGCGAACCGCTCCCGGAGCCGGGCTGAACCCGCGCACCCGGCTCGGCGCCCCGCGGGCGCGCGGCTACGATGCACCCAGTGCCCCGGCGGGCACCGAGTGACGTCCACGAGCGCGAGGAGGACACCGGACCATGGCGGGTGAACCGCAGGCCGACTGCCTGTTCTGCAAGATCGTCGCCGGGGAGGTGCCCGCGGACGTCGTGCTCGACACCGCGACCACCCTCGCCTTCCGTGACATAAACCCGCAGGCGCCCACGCACGTCCTGGTCGTCCCCAAGGCCCACTACCCGAACGCCGCCGCCCTCGCGGCCGAGCCGCCGCTGAGCGCCGACGTGCTGAGCACCGCCGGTCAGATCGCCCGGCTGGAGGGGATCGACGAGTCCGGCTACCGGATCGTCCTCAACACCGGCTCGGGCGCCGGGCAGACCGTCTTCCACGTCCACGCCCACGTCCTCGGGGGCCGCGGCCTCCGGTGGCCGCCCGGCTGAGCCGCCCGTGTCCTCGCGTGAACTGGTCGTGCTCGGCAGCGCGAGCCAGCTGCCCACCCGCCGCCGCAACCACAACGGCTACGTCCTGCGCTGGGACGGCGAGGGCATCCTCTTCGACCCGGGCGAGGGCAGCCAGCGGCAGATGACGCAGGCCGGGATCTCCGCGACCGACCTGCACCGGATCTGCGTCACCCACTTCCACGGCGACCACTCGCTGGGTCTGGCCGGAATCATCCAGCGCATCAACCTCGACCGGGTCCCGCACCCCGTCCGCGCCCACTACCCGGCGAGCGGGGAGCGGTTCTTCCAGCGGCTGCGGTACTCCACGGCGTACTACGAGAGCGTCGGCATCACGCCCGAACCCGTGCGCGAGGAAGGGGTGCTCGCCACCACACCCGCGTACACCCTGGAGGCCCGCGCGCTCAGCCACCCCGTGGACTCCTTCGGCTACCGGCTCACCGAACCAGACGGGCGCCGCATGCTGCCCGAGGCGCTCGCCGCGCACTCGATCCTCGGGCCCGACGTCGGCGTACTCCAGCGCGAGGGCGTCCTGCGCGGCGTCACCGTGGAACAGGTCAGCGAGGTGCGGCGCGGGCAGCGCTTCGCCTTCGTCATGGACACCCGGCTGTGCGAGGGCGCGGAAGCGCTGGCCGAGGGCTGCGACCTCCTGGTCATCGAGTCGACCTTCACCGACGAGGACGCCGCCCTCGCCGCCGAGCACGGGCACCTCACCGCCGGGCAGGCCGCCCGCCTCGCGCGCGACGCGGGCGTGCGCCACCTCGTGCTCACCCACTTCTCGCAGCGCTACCCGGACCCGGCCGTCTTCGAACGGCAGGCGAGGGCCGCCGGGTACGACGGAGCGCTCACCGTCGCCGAGGACCTGGACCGGGTACCGGTGCCGCCGCGCCGCTGATCCCGGCCGCGCGGGGCCCGGCCGGGGGCCCCGGCCGTTCCGCCTCGCATTCCCGTACGATTCTGGGATGCCCTCTTCCGTACCCGTCCCCAAGGCGGAGCTCCACCTTCACATCGAAGGCACCCTCGAACCCGAACTGGCCTTCGCCCTCGCCGCGCGCAACGGCGTGACGCTCAGCCACGACGACGAGCTGGCCCTGCGCCACGCCTACGCCTTCGAGGACCTCCAGTCCTTCCTCGACCTCTACTACGAGCTGATGGCGGTCCTGCGCACCGAGCGGGACTTCGAGGAGCTGGCGGCGGCCTACCTGGAGCGGGCCGCGGCCCAGGGCGTGCGGCACGCCGAGATCTTCTTCGACCCGCAGGCCCACACCGCGCGCGGCGTGCCCTTCGCCACCGTCGTCCACGGACTGCACCGCGCGCTGGAGAGCGCCCGCGAGCGGTACGGCATGTCGAGCCGGCTCATCATGTGCTTCCTGCGCGACCGGCCCGCCGAGTCGGCGCTCGCCACCCTCGCCGAGGCCGAGCCCTTCCTCGGCCTGATCACCGGGGTCGGCCTGGACTCCGCCGAGGTCGGCAACCCGCCGGCGAAGTTCCGCGAGGTCTACGAGAAGGCCGCAGCCCTCGGCCTGCGCCGCGTCGCGCACGCCGGGGAGGAAGGGCCCCCGCAGTACGTCACCGAGGCCCTCGACGTCCTGGGCGTCGAGCGGATCGACCACGGGCTGCGCGCCTTCGAGGACCCCGGGCTGACCGCCCGGCTCGTGCGCGAGGGCGTTCCGCTCACGCTGTGCCCGCTCTCCAACGTCCGGCTGCGCACCGTCGACACCCTCGCCGAGCACCCGCTGCGCGCGATGCTCGCCGCCGGGCTCAAGTGCACCGTCAACTCGGACGACCCCTCGTACTTCGGCGGCTACGCCGAGGACAACTTCCGCGCCGTGCGCGAGACGCTGGGCCTGGGCCCCGAGGAGCTGCGGACCCTGGCCCGCAACTCCTTCGAAGCCGCCTTCCTCGACGACGAGGAGGAATTGCGGGCCCGCTACCTCGCCGAGGTCGAGGCGCACGACTTCGGCTGACGGGCGGGCTCCCGCCCCGCCGGACCTCCTGGCGGACGCCGGGACGAACCCCCGGACGCGCTGCGGGACGAACCGTTCCTCCTGAGGTCCGCGGCCGGCCGGTCAGCCACCGGACGGCCGCGGACCCGCCGGACCGTACGCGGCCCGCGCCGGGTCGGCGACCGGCACCGCGATCGCGGTGACCGGCTGTTCGGGCGCGCCGAGCCGCGGCACCGTCCCCGAGGGCGCGCCCGCGCCGGCCGCCACGAACGCGGCCGCCGCCCCGCCCCTGCGCCGTACCGCGCCGAGCACCAGCGGACGCCCGCCGGTGTGCAGCGCGACGGCCGTGAGCGGCACCGCGAGCAGGAGCAGGACCGCGCACAGCACGAGCCCCATGCCCGCGAAGCCGACCGTCTCGACCAGCACGCTGCCGCTCAGCGGACCACAGGCCACGCCCAGCGAGGAGGCCGAGCCGACCAGGACCGCCCAGCGGCCGCGCGGGTCCAGCGAGGCGGCCAGGCCGATGAGGTACGACAGCACCACCGGGTAGCCCGTGTTCCACAGGATCTCGCCGCCCGCGAAACCGCCCAGTCCGTCCGCCGAGGCGCTGACCGCGATACAGCCCGCGATGAACACGGTGCCCACCCCGATCGGCACCGCCCGGCCGAGCCGGGAGCCGAGCAGACCCGCGCCGAGTATCCCGAGCAGCCCCGAGCCGAGCGCCACCGCGAAGACCGCGCCGACGGTCACCTCGTCCAGCCCGGCCTGCTCCTGGCCGATCCTGCTGCTCACGCCCCACAGCGCGTTCTGCGCCATGGACCAGCCCACGATCGCCACCGCGAGCACCAGGCCGGAGCGGCGGTACGGGAGCGGGGCGGCGCCACGCCCGGTGGCCGGGGCCCGGCCCCGGTCCGCCGCGCCCACCGCCGGCAGGGACCGCGTCGCGGGCCAGGCCAGGGCGGCGACCACCGCGATCGCGGCGAGCGGCAGCCGGTGCCCGCCGCCCAGGTGAGGCAGCGTCAGGTAGAGGGCGCCCGCGACCACCGAGACGGAGAGCAGTCCGGCGGTCGAGGCGCGGTGCGGATCGCGCAGCGCGGCGATCCCCGAGGCCGCGACCGTCGTCGCCGTACCGGAACCGAAACCGCCGACGACCGTGCCGAGCACGACGAGCGGGACATCGCTGCCGAGCGCGGCCAGCGCGTAGCCGGCCGCCGCGAGCAGGAGGCCCACACGGGCCGCTCTGCGCGCGCCGACCCGCTCCACGCGGCCCGCCAGGGTGAACCCGGCCGTGGCGGAGCTGAGCAGCAGACCACTGCCCACGACACCGGCCTCGGCCGGGTCCAGTCCGAGACCGGAACCGATGCGGCCGACGACGGTGGGGAGCAGGTACGAGGCGAGGTAGCCGGCGGTGAAGAGGGCGACGAGGGGCCGGGCGGGGCGCGGGGACACGGGCTGTTCCAGGGCGTGCGGAGCGACAGGGCGGGGGCCGGGGCGTGCGGTGCCGGAAGGCAGGGCTGTGCCCGGGGGAGGGAACGCGAGAAGACGACGCGAAGAGGGAATTCGCCCCCGTACGCCGGGCTCTGTGGCCGGATCGACGGGTGCGCGAGGCAATTTGTATCAAGCGCGCGCCCGGCGCGAGAAGCCGGGGAAGTGTGACCTGTATCACGTTTTGTTTGGGTGGGGAGTGAGCGGGTAGCCAGGCCGTTTCCGCAGGTTGGGAGCGCTTTCGCGAAGCCCTGGAACAGTGGGTGTCTACGCCCTGTCTACGCCGCGCGTACGCCGGTCACGTGAATCTCGTCCATCCCGCCCCGGCGCACGCCAAGCGCACGTACGCGCACGCTCGGTCACCGGGCGCACGCCGGAAAAGCCCCGCGCGGGCACCGTGTGCGCGGGGCCGGAGTCCGGCAGGGAAGGGCGGCTACCGCGCGACGCGCTCCAGGATGCGGTCCGCGACCGCCGGGGAGTCCACCAGGGGATGCAGGGCCAGCGCGCGCAGCGCCGCCGTCCGGTCCTTGAACACCGCGGCCTCGACCGTCGCCCGCTCCACCGCCTTCAGCTGGAGCATGAGGCCGAGTTCCGCCTCGCCCAGCGGCGCGCACGGCAGGGGCCGGGCACCGCGCGCGTCGACCTCGCACACCGTCTCGATGATCGCGTCGGCCGGCAGTTCCGGCACGGTCGAGCCGTTGCGGACGTTCAGGATCAGCCGCGTCCCCCTCGCGTCGCCCGCGATGGCCCGCATCAGGGCGAGGGCCACCCGGTCGTAGCCGCCGCCCGCGAGGTCCTCCTCCTCGCGCTCCCAACCCCCGCTCGCCGCACGGCTGTCCGCCATGTACGTCTCCTCGCGCTCCCGCCGGGTCCGCTCCCACAGCTCGGCGGCCCGCTCCGGTTCACGCGCCGCCGCCGCGAAGAACGCCTCCTGCTGCTCGGCCAGGAACTCCCCGCGCGTACGGTCCGCGGCGCGCACCGCGGCCAGCGCCTCCCGGCGGAAGTAGTAGTAGTGCAGGTACTCGTTGGGCAGCGAGCCCAGCGCCCGCAGCCACTCGGCGCCGAACAGCCGGCCCTCCTCGAAGGACTCCAGCGCCGCCCGGTCCGCGAGCAGCCGCGCCAGCAGGTCCGTACCGTCCGCCGCCGTCAACGAGCGCAGCCAGCCGAGGTGGTTGAGCCCCACGTAGTCGTAGGTCACGGTGTCCGGACCGGCGCCGGCGGCCCGCGCCGCGCGCCGGACGAGCCCCACCGGCGAATCGCAGATCCCGATGACCCGCTCGCCCAGCACCTGCGCCATCGCCTCGGTCACCGTGCCGGCCGGGTTGGTGAAGTTGATGACCCAGGCCCCGGGCGCGAGCGCCTTGACCCGCTCCGCGATCCGCAACGCGACCGGCACCGTCCGCAGCCCGTACAGGACGCCGCCCGCGCCGACCGTCTCCTGGCCCAGCACCCCCTCCTCCAGCGGGACCCGTTCGTCGGCGACCCGGCCCGCCGTACCGCCCACCCGGATCGCGGAGAACACGAAGTCCGCGCCGCGCACCGCCTCGTCGAGGTCGGTGACCGCGCGCACCGGGGGGCCGCCCGGGACGCCGTCGAGCACCGCGCGGACGACGGACAGCCGCACCGGGTCCGTGTCGTACAGCGTCACCTCGGTGACCTCCGCCGCACGCCCGCCCGCGAGCGCCCCGTACACCAGCGGGACCCGGAATCCACCGCCGCCCAGAATCGTCAGCCTCATGCTGGTGGAACGTACCTCACCGCCCGTGCGCGCGGGATGTTGCACACTGTCCGGACCCGCACCAGGCAAGGGGAGCGCACCGTGAGCACGTACGAACCGCAGCGAACCGACCCGGCGCGGCGCACCGAGCGTCCGCAGTGGACGGAACGGCCCGCCGCCCTCGATCCCCTCGCCGCGATCCGCTCCGCCGAGGGCCCCCCGTGCGACGTCTACCTGACCGGCACCGTCTTCCTCGACATCATCTTCACCGGTCTCGACTCGGCCCCCGTGCGCGGCACCGAGTCCTGGGCCCGGGGCATGGGCTCCAGCCCCGGCGGCGTCGCCAACATGGCCACCGCCCTCGCCCGGCTCGGCCTGCGCACCTCGCTGGCCGCCGCGTTCGGTGACGACCACTACGGCGAGTACTGCTGGGACGCGCTCGAACAGGGCGAGGGCATCGACCTGCGGCCCTCCCGCCGGGTCCCCGGCTGGCACTCCCCGGTCACCGTCTCCATGGCGTACGAGGGGGAGCGCACGATGGTCTCGCACGGCCACGTCGACTCCGCCCAGGAACCGGAGCCCGCCCGGGTACCGGACGCGCTCGCCGCCGTCGCCTCCCTCGCCCCGGGCCGCCCCGCGCCCTGGATCGCGCCCGCGGCGGCCCGCGGCACCCGTGTCTTCGCCGACATCGGCTGGGACGACACGGGCCGCTGGGACCTCTCCGCCCTCACCGACCTCGCGCACTGCGAGGCCTTCCTGCCGAACGCCGAGGAGGCGATGCGCTACACCGGCACCACCTGCCCGCGCGCCGCCGCCCACGCCCTCACCGAGGTCGTCCCGCTCGCCGTCGTCACCCTGGGCCAGGACGGCGCCTACGCCGTCGACCGGCGGACCGGGGAGAGCGCCGAGGTCCCCGCGATCGAGGTGCCCGCCCTCGACCCGACCGGCGCCGGGGACGTCTTCGTGGCCGGCTTCGTCACCGGCAGCCTGGCCGGCTGGCCGCTCGCCGACCGCCTCGCCTTCGCCGGGCTCACCGCCGCCCTCTCCGTCCAGGAGTTCGGCGGCTCCCTCTCCGCCCCGGGCTGGGCCGAGATCGCCACGTGGTGGCGCCACGTCCAGTCCTACGACGACCAGGACCCGGCCGCCCTGCGCCGCTACGCCTTCCTCGACGCGCTGCTGCCGGACACACCGGGGCAGTGGCCCAGGCGCCGGGCGGTGCCGACGATCGGGTTCGGGGCGCGCTCGGTATGAGTCAGCGGCCCTCGGCGGCCACGCGGGCGGACCGGGCGCGCAAGTCGTCGAGGCGGGCGCGCTGACGGCACAGCCGCACGGGGCCAACGGCCCAGAGCGCCAGGCTCAGCAAGTCCAGAGCGCCAGGCTCAGCGAGTAGAGACCGGCGAAGCCCCCGTGCCCCTCCAGCGGTTGACGCACGGCGAACACCGGCCACACCGCCAGGAGGAGCCAGCTGAGCCACCGCATGTCGTGCTGCTTCTGCCGGCTCCTGCTCATCCGCTCCATCTGGTCCCGTGCCGCCGCGTGCTCGCCGGGGTCGGCGGGGAAGCGCCCGCGCCGGACCGCCCGCGCCACCTCCACGTAGCGCCTCGTGATGAGCCCGAGGCCCCCGGCCCGCCGAATCCTGCCCGACGACGGGGAGATGACGGGACCCCTCGGGCCCCCCGCCGAGGCCGCACATCAGCGCACGCGCCCCCGCGGACCGCCGGAGGACAGGCTTCCGGCCGGCCGCTCACCGGACGTCCAGGGCCGCGTCCGCCCGCTGGTGCAGCCGGCGCAGTCGCTCGTCTTGACGGCGCCGGGACGCGGGGTAGCAGGCGATCCCCGTGACGACCAGCACCATGAGCGCGCCCGTCACGGGCCGTCCGGCCGCGAACTGGAGCGCGGCCATGAGCGGGAAGAGGACCAGTTCACCGACGTACAGCCAGCGCGGTAGCCGGCTGGAGCGCGCGAACTGGTCCAGCCGGCCGATCTGGTCCCGGGCGGCGACCTGTTCGCGCCCGTCGGTGGGGAAACGGCCCTCGCGCACGTGCCGCTCCGCCGCGACGTACGTCCCGAGGTCCAGACCCAGGCCCCGCGCCCGGCGCCGTGTCCGGAGCGTCAGTACCAGCGCCAGGCACGCGCACGCCACCGGAAGGACCGCTCCCGTCAGGAGAGCGGCCCGCCGGGACAGCGGGAGGCTCTCGGTCAGGGCCCAGCCGACCAGCGTCCCCACGAGCGCGCTCCACAGGACCAGAAGGACCAGACGCCACAGATAAGCCCTCATGCCCGGTCGCCGTCCCCTGCCCCGCCCATTCCACGCCACATGGCCAACTCCCCCTGGCTTCGCGGATACCCGCGCTCCGGGTACCCACGAGCGACACCGGCAGTGCTGCCGCGGCGCACCGGATATCGCGCGCGCGTCGGGCCCCCGCCCTGCGAACATCCGCCCATGCCCCTCCTCTCCCAGGACCACCACGCCCCGCTCGTCCACTCCGTGACCGGTGCGGGCCCCCCGGTCGTGCTCGTGCACGCCGGGATCGCCGACAGCACCATGTGGGACGAGGCCGTGCCCGCGCTCGCCGCGCGGCACACCGTCCTGAGGTACGACCTGCGCGGCTTCGGGCGCTCGGCCCCGCCCACCGCCGCGTACAGCGACGTCGAGGACCTGCGGCGCCTGCTCGACCACCTCGGGTACGAACGGGTGCACCTTGTCGGCGCCTCCTGGGGCGGGCGGATCGCCCTCGACTTCGCGCTCACCCACCCCGGGCGGGTCCGCTCGCTGGCCGCGTTCGCCCCGCCGTGGCCCGGCTGGGACTGGGGCGCCGCGATGATCGCGTACGACGCGGCGGAGACGGCCGCGCTCGCGGCCGGTGACCTCGACGCCGCCGTCCGCGTCGACCTCGACATGTGGCTGCGCGGGCCCGAGCGCACCGACGCGGAGGTGGACGGCCGCCTCCTCGACCGGATGCGGGGCCCGGTCCGCACCGCCCTCGTCCACCAGGAGGCCGTGGAGCGGTACGCGGCCGGACCCGGCGGAGGCGACCCCGGCGCGCTCACCGTCCCCGCCCTGATCGGCGTCGGCACGCTCGACGTACCCGACTTCCAGGACATCGCCGCCCGCTACGCCCGCGAGATCCCCGGTGCCCGCCTCGTCGCCTTCCCCGGCGCGGGCCACCTCCTCACCCTGGAACAGCCCGAGTCCCTCACCCGGGCCCTCCTGCCGTTCCTCGCCGAAGCGGACGGACAGGGCCCGGGGAGAGGGCCGCGCGCGCCGGGCGCACAACGGTTCGGACGCGGCGCGGAAAAGCTCTACGGGACCGGGCCCGCCGGGTCGTAGGCTGGTAGGCACGAGGTTTTCGACCGGCGAGGACCCGATACAGGAGGTATGCGCAGGCCACAGTGCCGGCCCATGACTCAGACACCGACTGCGAAGACCCCTGCCGACGAGCAGGCGCGCGCCCACTTCACCGTTCCCGCGAGCCATCCGATGGTCACCGTCCTCGGTTCCGGGGACGCCCTCCTGCGGGTGATCGAAGCGGCCTTCCCCGCGGCCGACATCCATGTACGGGGAAACGAGATCACCGCGACGGGTGAGGCGGCCGACGTCGCCCTCATCCAGCGGCTTTTCGATCAGATGATGCTGGTGCTGCGGACCGGGCAGCCCATGACGGAGGACGCCGTGGAACGTTCGATCGCCATGCTCAGGGCGAGCGGGAGCGGCGAGGGCGACGGCGAGGAGACCCCCGCCGACGTCCTGACCCAGAACATCCTGTCCAACCGGGGCCGCACCATCCGGCCGAAGACGCTCAACCAGAAGCGCTACGTCGACGCGATCGACAAGAACACGATCGTCTTCGGCATCGGCCCCGCCGGTACCGGCAAGACCTACCTGGCGATGGCGAAGGCCGTACAGGCCCTCCAGTCCAAGCAGGTCAGCCGCATCATCCTGACCCGGCCGGCCGTCGAGGCGGGAGAGCGGCTCGGCTTCCTGCCCGGCACGCTCTTCGAGAAGATCGACCCGTATCTGCGCCCGCTGTACGACGCGCTGCACGACATGCTCGACCCCGACTCGATCCCCCGCCTCATGGCGGCCGGGACCATCGAGGTCGCGCCCCTGGCCTACATGCGGGGCCGCACCCTGAACGACGCCTTCATCATCCTGGACGAGGCGCAGAACACGAACCCCGAGCAGATGAAGATGTTCCTCACCCGGCTCGGCTTCGAGTCGAAGATCGTGATCACCGGGGACGTCACCCAGGTCGACCTGCCCGGGGGCACCAAGAGCGGGCTGCGGCAGGTGCAGGACATCCTCGAAGGGGTGGATGACGTGCACTTCTCCCGCCTGACCTCGCAGGACGTCGTCCGGCACCGGCTGGTGGGCCGTATCGTCGACGCCTACGAGAAGTACGACAGCGAACACCAGCGCGACGAGGACCGCTCGCGCCAGCCCGGCCGCTCACGCGGTCGCGACGGGAAGTAGACCGGACAGCACCATGTCGATCGACGTCAACAACGAGTCCGGGACCGAGGTGGACGAGCAGGCGATCCTGGACGTCGCCCGCTACGCCCTGACCCGCATGCGCATCCACCCCCTGTCCGAGCTGTCGGTGATCGTCGTCGACACGCCGGCGATGGAGCAGCTGCACGTGCAGTGGATGGATCTGCCCGGACCCACCGATGTCATGTCCTTCCCGATGGACGAACTGCGTCCGCCGTCCAAGGACGAGGAGGAGCCCCCGCAGGGGCTGCTCGGTGACATCGTGCTGTGCCCCGAGGTCGCCAAGAAGCAGGGGGAGGAGGCGCCGACCCGGCACTCCATGGACGAGGAGCTGCAACTGCTCACCGTCCACGGCGTCCTCCACCTCCTGGGCTACGACCACGAGGAACCCGACGAGAAGGCCGAGATGTTCGGCCTCCAGCAGGCCATCGTGGACGGCTGGCGCGCCGAGCACGGACTGACGGGGCCCTCACCCGCCCCGACCGTGTCATGAGCGCCGCCCCCGGCGTCCCCGCCCGGTCCCCCGGAGCGCCCTCATGAGCACGACCCTCGTCCTGGGCGCGGTCGCCCTCGTCGTCGTGGCCTGGCTCGCGGCCTGCGCCGAGGCCGGGCTCGCCCGCGTCTCCGGCTTCCGCGCCGAGGAGGCCGCGCGCTCGGGCCGGCGCGGCGGCGCGAAGCTCGCGCAGGTCGCCGCCGACCCGACCCGCTACCTCAACGTCGCGCTCCTGGTGCGGGTGGCCTGCGAGATGGCCGCCGCCGCCCTCGTGACCTACGCCTGCCTCCAGGAGTTCTCCGCGACCTGGGCCGCGCTGCTCGTCGCCATCGGCGTGATGGTGCTGGTCAGCTATGTGGCGGTCGGGGTCTCCCCCCGCACCATCGGCCGCCAGCACCCGCTGAACACGGCGACGGCGGCCGCGTACGTCCTGGTGCCGCTGGCCAAGGTCATGGGCCCCATCCCGCCGCTGCTCATCCTCATCGGCAACGCCCTGACCCCCGGAAAGGGCTTCCGGCGCGGGCCGTTCGCGAGCGAGGCGGAGCTGCGCGCCCTCGTCGACATCGCGGAGCAGCAGTCCCTCATCGAGGACGAGGAGCGCCGCATGGTGCACTCCGTCTTCGAACTCGGCGACACCCTGGTGCGCGAGGTCATGGTGCCGCGCACCGACCTCGTCGTCATCGAGCGGTTCAAGACCGTCCGCCAGGCGCTGACCCTCGCGCTGCGCTCCGGTTTCTCGCGCATCCCGGTGACCGGGGAGAGCGAGGACGACGTGGTCGGGATCGTCTACCTCAAGGACCTCGCGCGCAAGACGCACGTCAACCGCGAGGCCGAGTCGGACCTCGTGTCCACCACGATGCGGCCCGCGACCTTCGTGCCCGACACGAAGAACGCGGGGGACCTGCTGCGCGAGATGCAGCAGGAGCGCACGCACTGCGCCGTCGTCATCGACGAGTACGGCGGGACCGCCGGGATAGTCACCATCGAGGACATCCTGGAGGAGATCGTCGGGGAGATCACCGACGAGTACGACCGCGAGCTGCCGCCCGTCGAGAAGCTCGACGGGGAGCGCTACCGCGTCACCGCCCGGCTCGACATCGGCGACCTCGGTGAGCTGTACGGCATCGAGGAGTACGACGACGAGGACGTCGAGACCGTCGGCGGACTGCTCGCCAAGGCGCTGGGCCGGGTCCCGATCGCGGACGCCTCCTCCGTCGTGGAACTGCCCGACGGCCGGGAGCTGCGGCTGACGGCGGAGTCCTCGGCGGGACGCCGCAACAAGATCGTCACCGTGCTGGTGGAGCCGGTCGGCACCGGCGCCGGGCACCGCACCGGGGACGAGACCTCCGCGAGCGGAGCGCGGGCCGCCGAGCGGGAGAGCGAGAGGACGGGCTGACATGGGCGCGCACGAGCGCGGGAGCGGGGCCGGCGGCGCGGACGCAGGTCCGGCGGCCGGGCCGCCCCTCGACGCGGCCGGGCTGCGCGCCTTCTGCCTGTCCTTCAACGCCTCCGTCGAGGAGTTCCCCTTCAACCCGACGACCTCCGTCTTCAAGGTCCTCGGCAAGGTCTTCGCGCTGAGCGAGCTGGACGCCGAGCCGCTCAAGGTCTCGCTCAAGTGCGAACCGGAGGACGCGCTGCGGCTGCGCGCCGCCCTGCCGGAGGCCGTCGCCCCCGGCTGGCACCTCAACAAGCGGCACTGGAACACGGTGACGGCCGGGCTGCTGCCCGGCCGTCAGGTGTGCGACATGATCGAGGACTCCTACGACCTCGTGGTCGCCGGACTGCCGAAAGTCGAACGGCTCAGGCTCGACCGGCCCTGAGCCCGGTGCGGGGACCGCGGCCCCTGAGCCCAGTGCGGGGACCGCGGCCCTGAGTCCGGTGCGGGGACCGCGAGCGCGAGCCCCCGAGCCCCGGTGGCCCTCAGGCAGCCTTCCGGCTCCCGCGCAGCCCGAGCCCCACCAGGACGGCGGCGCCCACGACCACCAGCGCGTCGACCAGCAGCGCCAGGCGCACCCCGTGCGCGAGGTCCCCCGCCGTCGTCGCGATCGCGCCGAGCAGCGGGATGCCGACCGTCAGGCCGACCTGCTGGGTGCTCGTCACGAGCCCCGTCGCGAGCCCCTGCTCCTCGTCGGGTACGCCCGAGGTCGCGGTCAGCCCGTACGAGACGATCACGCCCAGGTGTCCCACGCTCGCCACCGAGACCCCGGCCGTCGCGAGCCACACCGAGCCGGACCCGGTCCCGAGGGCGAGCAGCGAGAGCACCGACAGGCCCTGGACCAGCAGCGAGCCGACCAGGACGGAACGCGAGCCGAAGCGGCTGACCAGCCGGCCCGCGCCGACCCCGGCGACGACCGACAGGAGGCCCTGCACCCCGAAGACCAGCCCGGTGCGGAACGGGGACAGGCCCAGCACCTCCTGGAGGTACAGCGTCAGCACGAACACCACGGTGCTCATCATCGAGAAGGTCGCGAGACCTCCCAGGTTGCTCCAGGCCACCGTGGGCCGGCGCAGCATCGGCAGGGACACGAGCGGCTGGTCGGCGCGGGACTCGACGCGGACGAACAGCGCGAGCAGCGCCAGGCCGGCGAGCAGCGCCACCAGGACGTCGGCGCGGCCGAACCCCTGGTCGGCGGCGGTGGACAGCGCGTAGATCACCGCGAGCAGACCGCCGGTCACCGTGACCGCGCCCGGTACGTCGAGCCGGGGCCGCTCAGGGGTCCTCGACTCGGTGAGCAGGACCGGGGCCAGGGGCAGCACCAGCACCGAGAACAGGGTCAGCAGGCCCATCGTGGAGCGCCAGCCCAGCGTGTCGGTGAGCACCCCGCCGGCCACCATGCCGACGGTGAAGCCGAGGGACAGCAGGGTCCCGCTGATGCCGAGGGCGCGGTCCCGCAGCGGCCCCTCCGGGAAGGTCGTCGTCAGCAGGGACATCCCCGTCGGCACGATCGCGGCGGCGCCCAGCCCCTGAAGCGCGCGGCCCGCCAGGAAGGAGGCCGGGTCCCAGGCGAGCGTCGCGAGCAGCGAGGCGGCGCCGAACAGGGCGAGCCCGGTGAGGAACAGCCGCCGCCTGCCGTACAGGTCGCCCAGGCGCCCCGACAGGAGGAGGAAGCCGCCCGAGGGCAGCGCGAACGCGGTGATCCCCCACTGGAGCCCCGCCTCGCCCATCCCGAGGTCCCGGCCGAGCGCGGGCAGCGCCACGTTCAGCACGGAGAAGTCGAGGGCCACCATGAACTGCGCGGCGCACAGCACGAACAGGACGAGCGCGGCGCGCGCGCCGAGCCGGTCCGGGGCCGGGCCGGGAACGGGCGCAGAGGCGGTCGGGGGAGCGGAGGGGCGTGCGGCGCTCGCGGGGGGCGGGCCCGCCGGGGTGGTCGCCGCGGGTTCGAGGACGGTCTCGACGATCCTTGCTTCGGTCATGGCAAAGAGCTTCCGATGACGGGAACAAGCGTGGGGAGCTCCTCCTTATGCTGGTGGCGGCACCACCAGACAGGCGGCCAGGGGGGCTTCAGCGGTGACGACTACGCGGACCGGTACAGAGACGGCGACGCGCCCCGGCGCGCTCGCGGGGGCGGACACCCGGCCCGGCAGATCGCGGCGCCACAGCGAACTGCGCGCGTTCCTGATGAGCCGTCGCGCCCGGGTCAGCCCCGCCGACGCGGGCCTGCCCGACGGCGGCGCGCGCCGCCGCACCCCGGGCCTGCGGCGCGAGGAGGTCGCGGTCCTCGCCGGGGTCGGCGCCTCGTGGTACCAGTGGCTGGAGCAGGGCCGGGACATCTCGGTGTCCCCGCAGGTCCTCGACGCCGTCGCCCGCGTCCTGCGGCTCACGAGCGCCGAACGCCGCCACCTCTACGTCCTCGCGGGCCTCAACCCGCCCGCGCCCGAGGTGGACCCGGGCGACGCGGACATGTGCCAGGGGCTGCAACGGCTGCTCGACCACTGGCTGCCGTTCCCGGCGCACATCATGGACGCGTACTGGAACACCGTCCTGTACAACGACTCGGCCGCCGCCGTGCTCGGGATGAACCCCGACCAGCGGCAGAACTGCCTCATCACCTTCTTCACCGATCCCGTCTACCGCTCCCGGGCCAAGGACTGGGCGGCGATCGCCCCGAGGGTCGTCGCGCAGTTCCGCGCGGCCTGCTCCGAGTGCCCCGACGACGACGGCTTCCAGCTCATCGTCGAGGAGGCGCTGGCCGCCAGCTCCGAGTTCGCCGCACTCTGGGCCCGCAGGGACATCGCCCCCGGCGGCCAGTTGCGCAAGGAACTGGAGCATCCGCAGGCGGGCCGCCTGTCGCTGGAGGGCACCCAGTTGCGGGTACCGGCCAGGCCCGACCTGACGATCGTCCTGCACTCCCCGTGGCCCGGTACCGACACGGCCGCGAAGCTGGAGTGGCTGCTCTCCCCGGAGGGCCGCCGCCGGCAGATGCACGGGATCGCGGGCTGAGGCCCTCCCGGCGCGGTACGGGGCGGCCGGGCGGCGGCGCGCGGGGCCCCCTTCGAGTGGTGCGGCCCTCCCGCCGCCATAGCGGGCCGCCCCCGCGGGCAGAGCGGACACATGGGTGACTACGACAACTCGATCCTGGTCGCGGTGGGAACCGAGCGGCTCTTCTCCTACCTCGCCGACGTGGAGAACCTGCCCGCCTACCTGCCCCGGCTGACCTCCGCCCGTCCGCGCGAGGACGACAAGGTGACGGTCACGGCGCACATCGACCCGCCGGACGCCCCCGAGAAGGACGTCACGAGCGAGGCGTGGATTCACGTCCTCGAAGACGGCAAGAGCCTGGAATGGGGCGCTCCGGGTCCCCATGACTACCGGGGCCGCCTGCACGTGGACCCCGGCGAGGGGCCGGACAGTTCCCGGCTCACCGTCCAGCTCCACACGCACAGCACGGAGGGCGCCCACGTCGACCACGGACTGGAGGAGGCCCTGAACGGCATCAAGGCGGCCGTCGAGAGCGCGGAGCGGTAGGCGGGAGGCCCCGGCCCGTCCGACCTGACCGGGCACGGTGCCCAGGGCGCGGCCGGGCACCCGGGGAGGGCGGCGGGAGGCCCGGCCGCGGGGCCGGGCCCCGGCGGTTCGTATGCTCGGATCATGAGCGAGAGCACCCAGCCGCCCGCCGCGCTGGACCCCGAGGACGGCAAGATCGTCACCCTGGCCCGTTCGGCCCGCGCCCGTAACGGCGTGCCCGAGGGCGCCGCCGTACGCGACGAGACCGGCCGCACCTACGTCGCGGGCAGCGTGGAGCTGCCCAGCCTGCGGCTGAGCGCGCTGCGCACGGCCGTCGCGATGGCGGTCGCCAGCGGGGCCGGGTCCCTGGAGGCCGCCGCAGTCGTCTCGGCCGCCGCCGGGCTGTCGCCGGAGGACCTGTCCGCCGTCGCCGACCTCGGCGGCCCCGCCACCCCCGTCTTCCTCGCCGCGCCCGACGGCACGGTGCGGGAGCGGCTGACGGCGGGCTGAGCACCGGCCCGGAGACACGCGGGGCCGGCCTCGCGGGAGCCGGTGCGGGGGCGCGGTGAGAGCCGGGCCGGGCCCCCGCACGGCCCCGTACGGGCGGCCCCGGTCTGCCGCGCGCGCCGGATCGGGGACAATGGGCCGCATGAGCGAACCCTCCCCCTCCTCCTCCGCCCCGCACCGCGCGGGCTTCGCGTGCTTCGTCGGCCGCCCCAACGCGGGCAAGTCGACCCTGACCAACGCACTGGTGGGCCAGAAGGTCGCCATCACGTCCAACCGGCCGCAGACCACCCGGCACACCGTGCGCGGCATCGTGCACCGCGAGGACGCGCAGCTGATCCTGGTCGACACCCCCGGGCTGCACAAACCGCGCACCCTCCTCGGCGAGCGGCTCAACGACGTGGTCCGCGCCACCTGGGCCGAGGTCGACGTGATCGGCTTCTGCCTGCCCGCCGACCAGAAGATCGGCCCCGGCGACCGCTTCATCGCCAAGGAACTCGCCGGGATCAGGAAGACCCCGAAGATCGCGATCGTCACCAAGACCGACCTCGTCGAGGGCAAGGCGCTCGCCGAGCAGCTCATCGCGGTCGACCAGCTCGCGAAGGAACTCGGCTTCGAATGGGCCGAGATCATCCCGGTCTCCGCCGTCTCCGGCGCCCAGGTCGGCCTGCTCGCCGACCTCATCGTCCCCTTCCTCCCCGAGAGCCCGCCGCTCTACCCCGAGGGCGACCTGACCGACGAGCCCGAGCAGGTCATGGTGGCCGAGCTGATCCGGGAGGCCGCGCTCGAAGGCGTACGCGACGAGCTGCCGCACTCCATCGCCGTCGTGGTCGAGGAGATGCTGCCGCGCGAGGGCCGTCCCGCCGACAAGCCGATGCTCGACATCCACGCCAACCTGTTCATCGAGCGCCCCAGCCAGAAGGGGATCGTTATCGGCCCCAAGGGCCAGCGGCTGCGCGAGGTCGGCACCAAGTCCCGCAAGCACATCGAGGCGCTGCTCGGCACCCCCGTCTTCCTCGACCTGCACGTCAAGGTCGCCAAGGACTGGCAGCGCGACCCGAAGCAGCTCCGCCGCCTGGGGTTCTGAGCCCGGGGCCGCAGGCGGCCGGCAGCCGTGGGGGCGCCGCCCCGGCGCCGGGAACGCCGCGACGCGCCCCCGCGAGGGGAACGTGCACGGGTGCGCCGCGAGGGGTCCCCGGGAGGGGAACGCGCACGGGAACGCCGCGAGGGGCCGCGCCCCCGCGAGGGGAACGTCGTTCCTCCAGACTCCAGACGCGCGCCCGTCTTACGGGGACGTGCCCGCCCTGCCGGAGCGTCCGCCTACCGGGGCGTGCCCGCCTCCAAGGACGTGGCCACCGGGCGGAAACCGGTCCTGGCGTAGACCCGGGCCACGGCCTCGTCGTCGGCCGAGAGGAAGACGTGGCGCAGGCCCCTGGCGCGGGCCTCGGTCACGAGGACCGAGGTGACCGCGCGGGCCAGGCCCGCACGCCTCCCCTGCGGCAGCGTCGCGACGGCGACGACCTCGGCGGTGTCCTCGACCACGTTGAACTGCCCCGAGCACAGCGGCAGCCCCTCCTCCTCCCCGGCGACCGCGACGGCCTTCCCGCCGGCCCGTATCCGGGCGGCGGCCCCCTCGGCGCCCGGTCCGTCCGGGTGCCCGGCCAGCCACTCCCGCAGGGAGGCGAGCCCCTCGGGACCCCGGTCGGTGCCCGGGTGGCCGAAGCCGAGATGCGGGACGGCCAGGGCGGCCGGGAGCGCCGGGTCGTCCGGGCCGAGCAACCGCGCCCGCGGCTGCGGTCCGGGCACGGGCGCGGCCGGATCGAGGACCATCAGCGGGTGCTCCCGGACCTCCAGTCCGGTGGCCTCGACCGCGCTCCGCAGCCCCGGCGTGCTCTCGTCGACCCACTCGAAGCTCTCCGGGACCCGCAACTCCCGCTGCCGGGCCCGTACGCGCCGCACGTCCTCCTCGTTCGCCGCGCGCCCCGTCCAGCCGTACGTGGGCCGCGCGTAGAACCTCCAGTCCTCTTTGCCCAGCAGCGGATCACGGACGAACAGGGTCAGCGGCCCGAAGTCCTCGGCGCGGGCCACGAGACGAGGGACGGTGTCGTAGTACCTCTCCAGGACGGGGAAGAGGGCGGCGGCGCCCCCGGGAGAAAGGCCGGGAGAACCGGGAGAACCGGGAGAAGGGGAGGCGGCGGCGGGCCCGGACGGCCCGGCGGGCGCGGAGTGCGTGGGTTCGGCGGACGGCATGCGGCCCATCCAAGCGCTTCCGGGCGGCCGCCGCACCCGTACCAGGGCGGACCCCGAACCGCTGTCCGGCGACAGCCGGCCGGTGACGGCGGGCCGGGACCGCTCGCCGTCCAGTCCGGCCCCCCCGGAACTCACCCGCCGCACTCGTGGCGCGTCTTCGCGCCGCCGTCCGCGCCGCCGTCCTGTGTCCGCCGGCCCCGCCGTGCGAGCCGGCGTCCCAAGAGCGCGGCCGGCCTGATCGCCAGGTACACGCAGGAGAACACCACGCAGCGAGACGCCGCCCCGGAGGCCCACGCCCTGTCCGTCACCAGGGTCGTGACGGCGCCGGCCGCGATGCCCAGGACGACCGGCGCCCCTGCCCACACCCACCAACGCCTCATGGAAGGCGGATACCCCGCGGGCAGCCCTTGTCGCGTCCCTCCCCGCCCCAAGGGGCGGGACGGCCGCCCAGCCTCCCGGCCCGCTCCTTCAGGCCCCTTCCCGCAACACCCGCGCGAACAGATCGCGTTGGGCGTCGCTCAGGTGGGGGTCGGCGCAGTGGATCGTGCGGTCGCCCACCGTCAGGTCGTAGTGGAAGCCGTCCGGGACCCCGGAGGGGGCGGGGTCCCGGGCCCCGGCGTCGGCGAGGGCGTGCTCGGCGAGCTTGTGCCACTCCTCGGCGTCCGGCAGGTCCTCCGTGTCCACGCTGCCCTGTCGCCGCAGCCCGGCGAAGCCTCCCGTACGCGTCACCTGGATTCGCATGTACTGCCGCCTACCCGCTCGTCCTCGCCGGCTATCCACGCCGGACCCCTGTTCTCCGTCCCCGTCCGCCGCACGGGCCCCGTCCTCAGGACAGGTCGACGCCCACCTCCGACCACGCCTTGGTGACCGCCTCCTGCTCGTCGCGGCCGTCGGCGGCGGCCTTGGTGAGGCGGGCGAAGTCGGCGAACTCGGCACTGGCGGACAGCTCGCCGCCGGTCAGCACGTCGTACCAGATGCGCCCGGCGCGCTCCCAGGCGAAACCGCCGAGGCCCGTGGCGAGCAGGTAGAACGCGCGGTTGGGGATGCCCGAGTTGATGTGCACCCCGCCGTTGTCCTCCTGGGTGTCGACGTAGTCGTCCATCGAGCCGGGCTGCGGGTCCTTGCCGAGCACGTCGTCGTCGTACGCCGTGCCCGGGGCCTTCATGGAGCGCAGCGCCTGGCCCTCGACGCGCGGGGCGAGCAGGCCGTCACCGATCAGCCAGTCGGCGTCCTCGGCGCGCTGCTGCTTCGCGTGCTGCTTGATGAGGGAGCCGAAGACGTCCGAGATCGACTCGTTGAGCGCCCCGGACTGGCCCGAGTACTCCAGGTTCGCCGTGTACTGCGTGACGCCGTGCGTCAGTTCGTGGCCGATGACGTCCACGGGGAGGGTGAAGTCGAGGAAGATCTCCCCGTCCCCGTCCCCGAAGACCATCTGCTTGCCGTCCCAGAACGCGTTGTTGTACTCGCGGTCGTAGTGCACGCTCGCGTGCAGGGGCAGGCCCCGGCCGTCGATCGAGTTGCGCGCGTAGACCTGATGGAACAGGTCGAAGGTCGCGCCGAGCCCCGCGTACGCGCGGTTGACGCTCGCGTCCTTGCCGGGCTTCTCGCCCTCCGCGCGCACCTGGCGGCCCGGCAGCCGCGTGTGGTGCTGCGCGTCGTAGATCGTGCGGTCGGGCTTCGCCTCGGCGGCCGCCCTGGGGGCGGCGGCGGCCCGCACCGTGGCGAGCGCGGCCTCGTGGCGCACCTGCCGGCGCTGGTGGTCGCCGTCCAGCGTGCGGCGCGCGGGGCCGGACAGGGCCGGGTCCGCGTGGGAGGCGAGGTGGTTCAGCAGGTGGGGCGGGATGATCGAGCAGAACATGGGGCGGCCCTCCAGGTGTCGAGTCCGGTCGCTTGGTGTGACGTCCACGACACCCACCGTTACACCTGTCCTTCCTCCTGTCGCCACCTGTGATCGATATTCGTGCGATAGAGGGATAGGTCACCCGTGGATGTTTACCGAGGGCGAGAGCGGGTCCCGCATACTGATACACGGACACGCACAGCGCACGACTCGGCTAAGGTGCGGGACATCATGCGTTTCGGGCTGCTTCTTCTTAGCTGCCGCGGCGAGGGTCTGTAGTCGTAGGCCGACCCCCTCCCCGCGGAGTGAGGTGTTGCGGTTTTCCGCACCGTCGGCCGCCTCAGCGGACCCAAGAGGAGCCCCACGCAATGAGCACCAGCCAGCCTGTCGATCCCGGAACCTCCGCGCGCAGCCCCCTCAGCAACGCCACGCACCTCCAGCGCCCCTCCGGGATGCCGATCCACAAGTACGGGCAGTACGAGCAGGTCGACATCCCCGACCGCACGTGGCCCGGCAAGCGGATCACGAAGGCCCCCCGCTGGCTCTCCACGGACCTGCGCGACGGCAACCAGGCCCTGATCGACCCGATGTCCCCGGCCCGCAAGCGCGAGATGTTCGACCTGCTCGTACGCATGGGCTACAAGGAGATCGAGGTCGGCTTCCCCTCCTCCGGGCAGACCGACTTCGACTTCGTGCGCTCCATCGTCGAGGACCCCGAGGCGATCCCCGAGGACGTGACGATCTCCGTACTGACCCAGGCCCGCGAGGAACTGATCGAGCGGACCGTCGAGTCCCTGGTCGGCGCCCGCCGCGCCAACGTCCACCTGTACAACGCGACCGCGCCCGTGTTCCGCGAGGTCGTCTTCCGGGGCTCGCGCGAGGACGTCAAGCGCATCGCCGTCGACGGCACCCGGCACGTCGTGGAGTACGCCGGGAAGCTGCTCGGCGAGGAGACCGTCTTCGGCTACCAGTACTCGCCGGAGATCTTCACCGACACCGAGCTGGACTTCGCGCTGGAGGTCTGCGAGGCCGTCATGGACGTCTGGCAGCCCGGCCCGGGTCGCGAGATCATCCTCAACCTGCCCGCGACCGTGGAGCGTTCGGCGCCCTCGACCTACGCGGACCGCTTCGAGTGGATGTCCCGCAACCTCTCCCGCCGCGAGTACGTCGCCCTGTCCGCGCACCCGCACAACGACCGGGGCACCGCCGTCGCCGCCGCCGAACTGTCCGTCATGGCCGGCGCCGACCGCGTCGAGGGCTGCCTGTTCGGCCAGGGCGAGCGCACCGGCAACGTCGACCTCGTGACCCTCGGGATGAACCTGTTCTCGCAGGGCATCGACCCGCAGATCGACTTCTCGGACATCGACGAGATCCGTCGCACCGCCGAGTACTGCAACCAGATGGAGATCCACCCGCGCCACCCCTACGCGGGCGACCTCGTCTACACCGCCTTCTCCGGCTCCCACCAGGACGCCATCAAGAAGGGCTTCGAGGCGATGGGCGTACGCGCCCAGCAGGCCGGCAAGAGCGTCGACGAGATCGAGTGGGCCGTCCCGTACCTGCCGATCGACCCGAAGGACGTCGGCCGCTCCTACGAGGCCGTGATTCGCGTCAACTCCCAGTCCGGCAAGGGCGGGATCGCATACGTCCTGAAGAACGACCACAAGCTCGAACTGCCGCGCCGCATGCAGATCGAGTTCTCGAAGATCATCCAGGCCCGCACCGACGCGCAGGGCGGGGAGGTCACCCCGGCCGACATCTGGGCCGCCTTCCAGGACGAGTACCTGCCGAACCCGGACAACCCGTGGGGCCGCGTCCAGGTCAGGCACGGCCAGACCACGACCGACACCGACGGCGTCGACACACTGACGGTGGAAGCCGAGGTCGACGGCGCGGAGACGACCCTCGTCGGCTCGGGCAACGGTCCGATCTCGGCCTTCTTCCACGCCCTGACGGGCATCGGGATCGACGCCAGGCTGCTGGACTACCAGGAGCACACGATGAGCGAGGGCGCCTCCGCCGTCGCCGCCTCGTACATCGAGGTCGCCATCGGCGACAAGGTCCTGTGGGGTATCGGCATCGACGCCAACACGACGCGGGCCTCCCTGAAGGCCGTCGTCTCGGCCGTCAACCGCGCCACCCGCTGACGGCCGCCCGGCGCGGCGGGCGCGGGGCGCCGCCCCTCGCCGCGCCGGACGCCGGACCTCCTCGCAGTCGCCGCACCCCTGTTCGCCTCGCGGGCCCCGCCGGTTTCCGACCGGTGGGGCCCGCGTCGTATCCCGGCCATGTCTCGGCCGAGTAACACGTGGGTACTGACGACATCACGCGGATGTGGCTAACATCACGCCCATGCGGTTCCTCGCCCGGCTGGTTCGGGGGAGCGCCGCCCGCAGCCCCGGGCCGGCCGGGCCCGCCGTCCCGCACGGCGGCACCCGCCGGGCAGGGACGGGGGCGCGGAACGGGAAAGCGCAGCGCAAGGAAGCGCTGCCGCTGAAGGGAGGTGCCTCGTGGCACGAGCCGGAGGTCAGGGCCAGGACCACAGCGGCGACCGGGTTCAGGACGGGCGTACGGGGTACGGCCGCCGGGTTCACGGGGGAGGCGCCCGCGCCCTTCTGCGCTGGGCTGTTCGCACGGGCGCGCGAATCGCCCACGTACGCACGAGCTGGACGACCGTCGGCGACGGCGAGTTCTTCTGCCCCGACTGCGGCGGGGACCGCAACTACCTGCGCCGCACCGGGCGTCGCCGGCTCACCTTCCTCGGTGTCCCGGTCCTCGGGCGCGGCAGGACCGGCCCCGTCGTCGAATGCGGTTCCTGCGAGGGCCGGTTCGGCCCGGAGGTCCTCGACCACCCCACCACCCACCGGTTCGGCGCGCTGCTGCGCGACGCCGTGCACACCGTCGTCGTCGCCGTCCTCGCGGCGGGCGGCACGGCCTCCCGTACGACGATGGAGACGGCCGCCGCGACCGTGCGCGCCGCCGGGTTCGAGGACTGCGGCGAGGACCAGCTCTACATGCTGATGCGGGCCCTGTCGGAGGACCCCGGCTCGGCCGCCTGCCCCGACGACCCGGCCGAGGCGGAGACGGCGGCGCTCACGCTGGCCATAGAGCTGCACGAGTCCATCGACCCGCTCGCCCCGCACCTCGCCCCGGTCGGCCGCGAAACGATCCTGCTCCAGGGCGCCCGCGTGGCCCTCGCGGACGGCCCCTACACGGCGGCCGAACGCGACGCCCTCGAACTCGTCGGCACGGCACTGACCCTGGACGCCGACGAGGTGACACGGCTGCTGGAGGAGGCGCGGATGCCGTCCTGAACGGGCGGGCGCCCTGGCCCGTCGGCTGTCGCCCGTCCTGAGCCGCGGCCTCAGCCCTCCCGCTCCCACGGCCGCAGCTTCTCCGGGTTGCGGACCACCCAGATCCGGGTGACGCGGCCCTCCGCGACCTCGAAGGCGGCCACGGTCAGGACGGCGCCGGCCCGTCGCGCCACCAGTCCGGGCAGCCCGTTGACGGACCGCTCCAGGAGTTCGAGCCCCGGCGCCCGGTCGGCGACGGCGACCAAGTACCGGGCGACGGCGGCGCCGCCCTCGATCGGGTGCGGCGCGGCACCGGCCGCGCCGCCGCCGTCGGCGGTCATCACGGCGGCCGGGTCGAGGAGGCCGACGAGGGCCGCGATGTCCTTGGTCTCCCACGCCTCCTTGACCTGCCGCACGGCCTCGGCCTGCCCCGTCGCCGTCGCCGGCCTCCGCGCCTCGCGCACCCGGCGCCGCCCCGAGGCCGCGAGCTGCTTGCAGGCCGCGGGGGTCCGGCCGACGACGGCGGCGATCTCGGCGAAGGGGTACCGGAAGACGTCGTGCAGGACGAACGCCACCCGCTCGGCGGGCGTCATCGACTCCAGGACGACGAGGAAGGCCATGGTCACCGACTCGTCCAGGACCAACTGGTCGGCGGGGTCGCCCTCGTGGCCGCCGCCCCACTCGGCGCGGCCGGGCAGCGGATCGGGCAGCCACGCGCCGACGTAGCGCTCCCGCCGGGCCCGCGCCGAGCCGAGCAGGTCCAGGCAGATACGGCCGGTCACCGTCGTCAGCCAGGCGCCGGGGGAGGCGATCTCCTCCCGCCGCCGCGGCGGCAGCGCGTACCAGCGCGCGTACGCCTCCTGCACGGCGTCCTCGGCCTCGGCCAGTGAGCCGAGCAACCGGTAGCCGACGTTGATCAGTTGACGCCGTTCACCGGCCGTCCCGTCGGTGTCCTCCCCGGCCGCCTCCGCTGCCTCCATGCCGCTGTCCGCCCCCGTCGCCTTACCTTTCGGCGGCCCGTTTCGTCGGGCTGGTGAGACCTTACCGATCCACTGCCCGCACCGGGCGGAAAAGGGGACCGCGGCATGACCACCCAGGCGACGGCACCGCACCGCTTCTCGTTCCTCCAGGTCGCGATCGCCTTGCAGACCCTGACCGTCTTCGTCCAGGCGATCTCGGCCGGACTGCTGTTGACCTCGCACTACGGGGAGACGATCCACGGCGTCGGGGCCCGCGTCGTGTACGGCGCCTCGATGCTCTACGTGCTCGCCGCCGTCCTCGCGTGGAAGCCGGGCGGCGGCTCGCCCCGGCCGATAGGGCACGCGACCGGCTTCCTCGTCCTCGCCTCGGTCCAGGTCGTGCTCGGCATCGCGCACGTGCCCTCGGTCCATCTCCCGCTGGGCGTGCTGATGTTCGGGCTGAGCCTGGTGGCGCTGGTGCGGCGGCGCTGACGTCCGGTGGGCGGGCGAATGACGGCGGGCGGACGGCTGTACCGCCGGAGGACGGGTGACGCGTCCTCATGAACCGTCCACCATTCAGCGGGGGTTCGGCCGGCCGCCGCCGCCCGGGGCGTCGCGGGGCGGGAAGCGGCTGGACGACCGCACGATGATGCTCGTCTCTCAGGCCGCCGCCCCCAGCGCCAGCACCGAGGTCTGGCTCCCGAAGGCGAACGACAGGGACACCGCGAGATCGAACGAGGTGTCGCGGGCGCCCTCCGCCACGTGGTCGTGGTCGCACTCCGGGTCGGGCGTCGTCAGGTTGATGGTCGGCGCCAGCCGCTGGTGGTGCAGCATCAGAGCGGTGGAGGCCGCGTTGATGATCCCGGCCAGGCCGAAGGTGTGCCCGTAGATCGGCTTGTTGGAGCTGATCGGGGGCAGCGCCCCGGGGCCGCGGCCGGGGTACAGCGCACGCAGGGCCCGGCTCTCGGCGAGGTCGTTGTAGCGGGTCGCGGTCCCGTGGGCGCAGAAGTAGCCCACCTCGTCCGGGCGGCGCCCGGCCTCCTCCAGGGCCTCGACCACCAGACCGGCGGTGACCTTGCCGGTCAGGTCCATGGTGGTGGGGTGCTCGGCCTCGTTCATCGAGGCGTGGGCGAGGACACGGGCGTACACCCGGGCCCCGCGCCGCAGGGCGGTCGACTCCCGCTCCAGGCACAGCACCACGGAGCCCTCGCCGAGGGCGAACCCCTCCCGGTCGGCGCTGTAGGGGCGCACCGCGCGGGACGGGTCCGCGGACTCCGTGGAGAGCACACCGTCGCCCAGCGCCCGGTAGCAGTGCGCCACCTCGGGCAGGATGGGGAACTCGTGGCCGCCGACCAGGACGGCGTCGCTGCTACCCGCCCGCAGCTCCCGCAGGGCCAGGCCGATCGCCTGGTGGCCGCCGACGCAGGCGTTGCTGACGGTCGTGACGAGGCCCTTCGCCCCGGTGTGGATGGCGGCCAGGCTGGCCGGGGTGCCGGGCAGCCCGCGGAACATGGCGCCCTTGTCGTCGTACGCCGTCGGGTCCTCGCCGCGCAGCACCGGTTGCCACCAGGAGAGCGGGCCGCGCGACGAGGAGAAGATCACGCTGAGCCGCCGGGGATCGACGTCCCCCTGGCCGAGTCCCGCGTCGTCGCGGGCCTGAACGAGCGCGGACAGCGCGATCAGGATCTCCCGGCTGTACTTGCGGGCGTGGGAGGGGTCGAGGCCCGGCAGGCGGGCGGCGTGGTCGAAGTCGCGTATCTCGGCCGCCGCGTGCACGGGCACCCCCTCGGCGGGACCGTCGAACCGGGTGAGGGCCCCGATCTGGGACCGCCCGCCCGATACATGCCGCCAGAATTCCGCGGCCGATCCGGTGCCGGGCAGCAGGGTGCCTATCCCGGTGACGACGACGGGGTCGTCGGCAGGTCGGTCAGTCATCGTCGAGAACTCCTTGCCGCGCGGGATCGTCGCGTGTCTCCCGCACCGGGCCGGCGGGGGTGGGGCGTCCGTAGGTGAGGGCCGCGACGGTGACGGCGACGGCCGCGAGGACGAAGGCGGGCACGGCGGTCGATCCGGGGCCCCAGGTGTTGACGAGGAGGCCGCCGAGCACGCCGCCGAGGGCGATGCCCAGGTACAGGGCGGAGCTGTTGAGCGCCACGGTGAAGGGGCCGCTCGCCTCGCTGAGCGAAAGCAGCCGGTGCTGCTGGGGCACGAGGTACATCCACCCCGTGGCACCCCAGACGAACAACGCGACGCCCGCCCCGGTCAGGGACCCGGACCACAGCGGCAGCAGGGCCAGGTCCACCGCCATGCCGCCGACGGCGAGCAGGAGCACCGCCCGGTTGCCCAGCCGGTCGGTGGCGATCCCGGCGAGGGCGTTGCCCGCGACGGCGCCGACGCCGAAGACGAACAGCAGCACCGACAGCGCCCGCCCACCGTGGGTGGCGTCCTGGAGCACCGGGCCGATGTACGTGTAGACCACGTGCTCGGAGGTGACGGCGAGCAGGGTGACCGACAGGGTGATCAGGACGGCCGGATCGCGCAGGCCCGAGAGCCGTTCGGCCAGCGGGTGCCTGCCCGCGGGCGCCAGCCTCGGCAGCGCCGCGCTCCCCAGCAGCGCGACCGCGCCCAGCGCGGCGACCGCCCACAGCGTGGCCCGCCAGCCCGCCACGCCGCCGATCCAGGTGCCGATCGGCACCCCCAGCGCGGTGGCCACGGTCAGGCCGCCGATGACGATGCCCAGAGCCCGGCCCCTGCGCTCCTCGGGGACCAGGGACGCGGCGGCGGCGGAAGCCTGCGGCGTGTACGAGGCGGCGCCGAGCGCGGCGACGAACCGGCCCGCCGCGACCCATCCGTAGGAGTCGCCGAGTGCGGAGACCACGTTGCCGACGACGAACGTGCCCAGCCCGCAGGCCAGTACGGTCCGGCGGGACAGCGAGCCGGTGACCGAGGCGCTGACCGGGGCGAACAGCGCGTACGTCAGGGAGAACACGGTGATCAGCTGACCGGCGGCACCGGGGGAGACACGGAGGTCGTGCGCGATCTCCGGCAGCACACCGGCGATCACGAACGCGTCCGTGCCGATGGCGAAGGCGCCCACCGCGAGCAGCCAGAGCACAGGTGGGGTGGCGTTTTTCACGAGAATCCTTGAGATCTTGGGTGCGGTTTCGGCCGTCGCCCCGGCACGAGAACGGTTTCGGAACGCGTGCCGGGGCGACGGCCTCCGGCCGGTGCGATCAGCGGCTGCGGGGAAGACCGGCCGCCGACCACACGGCGTCGAGCGCCTCGACGAACGCCTCGACGTCCTCGGCCGTGTGACGGGAGGTGGGCGTGACGCGCAGCCGCTCGGTGCCCTCGGGCACGGTCGGCGCGTTCACCGGCTGGACGTATATGCCGTGGTCGCCCAGGAGCAGCGCGCTGACCTCCTTGTTGCGGTGCGGATCGCCGACGAGCACCGGGACCACGTGGCTGTCGCGCGAGATGACCGGGATGCCCCGCGCGGCCAGCCCCTCCTTCAGTTCCGACGCACGCGCCCGCAGCAGGTCCCGCTGCGTGGAGTCGTGGCGGACCAGACGCAGCGCGGACAGCGCGCCGGCCACCAGCGGCGCCGGGGCGGACGTGCTGAAGACGAACGGGGCCGCGAAGGTCCGCACGCTGTCGATGACGGAGGCGGGCCCGGCGATGTAGCCGCCGGCCCCGCCGAGCCCCTTGCCGAAACCGCCCTGGAAGACGGTGATCCGGTCACGGACGCCCTGCTCCTCCGCGTAGCCGGAGCCCTCCTCGCCGTAGATGCCGACCGAGTGGATCTCGTCCAGGTAGGTCAGGGCGCCCAACTCCTCGGCGAGGTCCACGATCTCCCGGACCGGGGAGAAGTCGCCCTCCATGGAGTACAGGGACTCGAAGGCGACGAGCTTGGGCGCGTCCGGGTCGGTCTCCTCCAGCAGCTTGCGCAGGTGACCCGTGTCGTTGTGGCGGAAGATCCTCTTCTGCGCGCCGCTGTTGCGGACGCCCTGGATGATCGACGCGTGGTTCAGCTCGTCGGAGAAGATCACCAGCCCCGGTATGCGCCGGCCCAGCACCGTCAGGGTGGCGTCGTTGGCCGCGAAGCCGGTACTGAAAAGCAGCGCCCGCTCCTTGCGGTAGAGCGAGGCGAGTTCGCCCTCCAGGTCCTCGTGGAAGGTGCTGGTGCCCGAGATGCTGCGCGCGCCGCCGGTGCCCAGGCCCACACCGCGCACCGTGTCGGCGACCGCGTCGACGACCGTCGGGTGGTGGCTCAGCGAGAGGTAGTCGTTGGAGCACCAGACGGTGATCTCGCGCGGGCCGTCCCCGGCGTGGAGCACGGCCCGTGGGGCTGTCTCGGCGCGGCGCTCCAGATTCAGGTACGTCCGGTAGCGCCCCTGCTCCTTGGCCGACGCGACGTCCCGGGCGAGGTGTGACAGAGCCTGCATGCGTGGTGTCTCCGTTTCTGGAAGAGGAGGTCAGACCGCGAGTGGGCCGGCGCGCAGCGCGCCACGGCGCAGCGCGGGGGAGGGGCGGTAGCGCCCGTCCCGGTGTTCGTCGTCGAGGTTCTCCAGCAGGGCGAGGACCGAGGGCAGCCCGATCCGCTCGCCCCAGGCGATCGGCCCCAGCGGGTAGTTGGTGCCCAGGCGCATGGCGGTGTCGACGTCGTGGGCGCTCGCCAGGCCCTCGGCCACCGCGTCCAGCGCGAGGTTGACGAGCATGGCGACGGTGCGGAACACCAGCAGCCCCGGGATGTCGTCCACCGTGCTGACGGCCTTGCCCAGTAGCTGGAACAGGCCCACCGCGGCCTCCCGTGAGGCATCGGACACCCCGCCGCTCACTGCCAGGGCGGTACGGGAGGAGGCGGCGAAGTCCAGGCTCAGGTCGAACAGGACGACCGGACGTCCCGTACGCCGGGCGTGCCGGTCGGCTGTACGCCCGTCGGTCAGACGCAGCAGCGTCCCGTCGGGCAGCTCGAACATCCCGTCCAGCGCGCTGGACGCGGCCGCCGCCACCCGTTCGACGGGGACTCCGGCCGCGACGAGCACGTCCACGAGTCCTCCGGCGGCCCCGGCGTCACCGTGCAGACGCACCTGACGCGGCGGCGGTACGGAGACCGGGGCACGGGTGTCGGGAGCGGGCGGGGCGCCGCCGGGCCCGTGGCCGTAGAAGCCCCGGCCCGCCTTGCGCCCGAGGTACCCGGCCTCCACCAGCTTGCGCTGGACGAGGGAGGGGGCGAAGCGCGCGTCGTGGTGGAAGGCGCTCCACACCTCCCGGGTGACCGCTTCGTTGACGTCGTGGCCGATGAGGTCCATCAGCGCGCAGGGACCCATGGCGAAGCCCCCCGAGCCTGTGAGGACCGCGTCGATGGTGGCCGGTGAGGCCGCTCGCTGTTCCCGGGTGCGCAGCGCCTCCCCGTAGAAAGGGCGTGCCACCCGGTTGACGATGAATCCGGGCAGGTCGGCGGAGAGCACCGGGGTCTTTCCCCAGCGTTCCGCGGTCCTGCGCAGGAAACGGGTGGTGCGCTCGGCCGTGGCCGTCGCGGAGACCACTTCGACCAGCGTCATGAGGGGAGCCGGATTGAAGAAGTGCAGTCCCGCGAACCGGGCCGGGTTCTCCAGGCCGGCGGCGAGAGCGGTCACGGACAGGGAAGAAGTGTTGGTGGCGATAACGGCTTCCTCGCCCACGTGCTTCTCGATGCCCGCCAGGACCGCGGACTTCGCCGCCATGTCCTCGCGCACGGACTCTATGACGAGGCCGGCCGAGGCCGCTTCCGGTAAGTCCTCGGAGGTGGTCAGCCGGTCCAGAGCGGCGAGCGCTTCCTCCTTGCCCAGGCGCCCCTTGCCGACCAGCCGGAGAACGCGGCTCTCGATCTCCTCCCGGCCTCGCCGGGAACTCCCCGCACGGCGGCTCAGCAGGAGCACCCGGTGGCCGGCGAGGAGCGCGACCTGGGATATCCCGGTTCCCATGGCGCCGGCTCCGACCACGGCCACAAGGTCGTCCGGTTGCTTGTGCGACTTCACAGGAATCCTAGGGGAATAGGCTTAGGGACTGAGGCGTCCGAGCTTCTGTGGCAGCGCCCTCACTCAACGTAATCCACCCGCTCGGGGCCTGGCCGGGCGTGCAACACGCCCTTCATGGAAGGTTCATAGGGGGCTATGCGCAGGCGTGTTGTCGAGTGGCTTCTTCGGCGGAGAACCGGTTGGCGGGCCGGGATTTTCCCAGAGTTTCCTCTTCGGCGCATCGGCCGTCGACCAGGGGCGCGTCGGCGCGACGGCGGTGGGGCGGCCGGCCGGAGAGAGACCGTCCTGGCGCGACCGGCCGACCGCGAGGCGGCGCGCCGCCGGTGACCGGACGCCCACGCTCCGCGGGACCCGTCGGGACACCCGGGAACAGCCCCGAGTGTTCCGCGCCGCATCGGGCCCGTGGAGTTCAGGGCATTCGTGCCCGGCGCTCGTGCGTGTGCCGGATACTCGGGCCGGGCTCGCGGCTTTCCGCGCGCGTGTGCCGCGCCGGTTCCACATCTCCCCTCCCGAGTAGCTGCGGCGCCCGGGAGCTGACTGCGGACGCTCTCGCACGACGGACCACGGTCGGGTGATGAGCGACATGAACTGCCCGTTGCCGGGCGCTGGTTCGTCCGGCCGCTGCTGCCCGGACATCGCGGTGCGGGAAGCGGCGGGAGGACCGAACGGGCCCCAACGGGATCGGGGGGGAAGTGTCGCACCGGGACCCCTTGGCGTGACGTGCCGGAGCGGTACGGTGGAGCCCCGAGCGCTGATCCCCAGGTGGGTCGGCCGCCCCCTCGTCCCCTCTGTTTCGGCGCCCGTTCAGCCGGCCGGGCCGGTGCCCCGCGTCGCGCCCACGGACGCGGCCACCACGCACAGCACCGCGATCCACTGCGACAGGTGCAGCGACTCGCGGAGCACGACGAAGCCGATGAGGGCCGCCATCGCCGGCTCCAGGCTCATCAGGATGCCGAACACGCGGGGCGGGACTCTGCGCAGCGCCTCCAGGTCCAGCGTGTACGGGATCACCGAGGACAGCAGCGCCACCCCGAGCCCGGCGATCAGCACCCACGGCTGGATCAGCGCCGTCCCGCTCTCGGCCACGCCGAACGGCACGGCCACCAGCGCCGCGACGGCCATGCCCAGCGCCAGCCCGCCGCCCTCCGCGGTGTGCCGGCCCAGCGCCGCGCCGACGAGGATGTACAGGCCCCAGGCCGCTCCCGCCGCGAGAGCGAACAGCAGCCCCACCACGTCGAGTTCGCCGCGCCCTTCCATCAGCAGGACCACTCCGCCCGTCGCGAGCAGCGCCCAGAAGGCGTCCAGCCACCGCCGCGACCCGGCCAGGGCCACCGTCAGCGGCCCGAGGAACTCGACGGTCACCGCGATCCCCAGCGGGAGGCGGGACAGCGCCTGGTAGAAGCACAGGTTCATCCCGCCGAGCACGACGCCGTACGCGAGCACCACGGCCCACGTACGGCGGTGCACGCGCGGGGACGGCCGCCACACCAGCAGCAGCACCGCCGCCGCGAAGAACAGCCGCAGCGCGACCGTCCCGAAGCTGCCCACCGCCCCGAACAGGTGCTTGGCCACCGCCGAGCCCAGCTGGACACTGACGATGCCGAGCAGGACCAGCGCCGTGGGCGGGACCGCGTCGAAGGTACGTCCCGCCATCGCGGTCAGCGAGACGGAGCGGGCGCGGGGAAAGGGGCCGCGTCCGCTCCCGTCGACGTTCATGGTGGCCATGCGGGCATTCTCAACGACCGGGCACGACACGGCACATGCTTTTCGCCCCGCAGACGCGGGTCAGCCGACCAGCAGGACGAGCTTCCCGCGCGGACGGCCGTCCTCACCGGCGCGGTGCGCCGCCGCGACCTCGGCGAGCGGGAAGGTGTGGACGGCCGGGAGCGCGAAGCGCCCGGACTCGATCAGCTCACCGATCCCGGCCAGCGCGTGGAGCGCGCGGCCCTCGTCCCCCCGGCTGAACCGCACCCCGTGCTCCCGCGCGCCGGGGAAGTCGGCGAGGGTCACGACGTGCTCCGGACCGCCCGCGAGCGCGATCAGCTCGGGCAGTACGCCGCTCCCGGCGACGTCGAGCGCCAGGCCGACGCCTTCGGGCGCGAGCGCGCGCACCCGCTCGGCCAGGCCCGCGCCGTACGCGACGGGTTCGGCGCCCAGCGAGCGCAGGTAGGCGTGGTTCGCGGGGCTCGCCGTGCCGATCACCCGCGCGCCGCGTGCCACGGCGAGCTGCACGGCGGCGCCGCCGACGCTCCCGGAGGCACCGTTGACGAGCAGCGTGGCGCCGCCTCCGGCACCGAGCTGATCGAGCGCGCGGGTGGCCGTCTCGACGGCGGCCGGCAGCGCGGCCGCCTCGGCGAAGCCGAGCGAGGGCGGGAGCGGCGCCCAGTGGGACAGCACCGCCAGTTCGGCCTGCGCCGCCCCCTCGGTGCAGAAGCCGAACACCCGGTCGCCGACCGCCACGTCCGCGACGCCCGCGCCGAGCTGGTCCACGACCCCGGCCGCCTCGTAGCCCATGGTCTGCGGAAGCTCCTCGTCCATCAGCCCCGCGCGCTTCTTCCAGTCGCTCGCGTTGACCCCGGCCGCGCGCACCGCGATCCGCACCTCGCCGGGCCCCGGAAGAGGATCGGGAAGCTCCACGATCTCCAGGACCTCCGGGCCCCCGAAGCGGCTGAACTGGGCTGCCTTCATCGCGTGTTCCGCTCTCGGCTCCGGGGCGTCGCCCGTGCCGGGTTCGACCGTGTACGTCCTTCGCTCCGCACACCCTAGGTGTACGCCGCGGCAGGTGGACGGCCGGGCGCGCCCAAGGAGGCGAGCGCTCACCCGAGGAAGGCCGCCGTCGCCCTGACGAACAGGCCCGCGTCGTCCAGCCACGGGTAGTGGCCCGCCTGCGGCTGTACGAGGAAGACGGCCTCCCCGAACAGCTTCGCGAAGGCGGCGACCGCCGGGGGCGGGCTGTTCAGGTCGTACTCCCCGGCCAGCAGCAGCGCCCGGACCCCGCTCGCGGCCAGCCCCGCCCGCGTCTCCTCCGGGTCGAACGCGCCCTCGGAACCGAAGGCGGCGACCGCCTCCGGATTGTCCGGCTCGCTGGTGGCGGCATGGAAGGCGCGGGTGGCGTCGTCCCAACGGCCGTACTGAAACGGGGCGATGGCCTCCCAGTCGGCGTTCGCTCCGGTGCCGCCGGTGACCGCCTCCAGAGCCGTGTACGCCGCCGGGAACCAGGGCTCGTCCGCGCGCAGCCGCGCCGTCTCGCGCCGCGTGGCCCCGTCGATCCCGATGCCGACCGCACGGGTACCCGGCGTGATCAGGGCCAGCGCGTTCACCCGCTGCGGGTGGCGGGCCGCGTACCGGGCGGCGAGGTTCGCGCCCGCGCTGTGCGCCAGCAGGTCCATCCGGTCCAGCCCGAGGTGCGCCCGCAGCGCCTCGACGTCCTCCGCCATCCGGTCGCAGCGGTAGGACCCGGTGTCCTCGGGAACGCCGGAGGCGCCGGTGCCGCGCAGGTCCAGGACGCACAGCCGACGCCGGGCCGACAACCCGCCGAGATCCCCGAGGTACGCGGAGTCGGTGGGGCCCCCGGGAACGCAGATGACGGGGTCCCCCTCGGTGCCGTGGACGCGGTAGGAGAGCGGGGTGCCGTCGAAGGCGGGGAAGGTGGGCATGACGGGGAGGCTGGCATCGATCAGCCCGTCCCGCAACGAGCTTGTGTGGTGGGCGGCCGTGTCGCCGGGGGCACGGTCAGCGGTCGACGGTCACGTCCTCGATGAACCGGGTCCAGGTGGCGCACTGGAAGAGGAGGACCGGGCCGGTGGGGTTCTTGCTGTCGCGGACGGGGACGGGGCCTACTGGGAGGTCAGCGACTTCGAGGCAGTTGTCCCCGTTGCCGCCGCTGTAGCTGCTTTTGCGCCACACCGTTGCTGTCGCATCGTCTTCGCGCATAGCCGGTACTCCTTGGCTGTTGGTGCGAGCGGAATCGGGGCCATGGGTGATGGGTGTGCCCCTGAACGAATCCGATGGCCTGCCGGTCAGCGCGGAAGGGTGCCCACCACGTCTTCGATGAACTGGGACCAGACAGGGCCGCGGAAGAGCAGGACGGGACCAGTTGGCTTCTTGCTGTCACGGACCGGAACGACGCCTGGGCAGGTGGTGACCTCCAGGCAGTCGCCACCATCGCCGTTGCTGTGGGTGCTTTTGCGCCACTCAGCAGTCGTCAGGTCGCGCTCGCGCATCGCCGGTACTCCTCGGCCGCCGACGAGATCAGTTCGAGGGACGCCGCTGGCGACAACGCGTCGGCCCTGAGCTGATCGTACGTATCGGTCAGCTTCGAAACCAGGCGTGGATCGTCCAGAAGCGACCCGGAGTACAGCCCCTCTGTGTAAGCCACACCCGGCATGTCCTCGAACGCCATGAGACGGAAAGATCCGCTCATGCCCGCGGTGGCACCAGCCCGGAAGGGGAGTACCTGGAAACTGAGCCAGCGCGATCGTGCCATGGTGGCGATGTGCTCAAGCTGCCTTGCCATGACCGGATTGCCACCCACAGCGATGTGGAGCGCCGCCTCGTGAACAATCGCGTTGTAGAGCGGGCGAGTCACGTCGGCCAGAAGTCGTGCTCTACCCACGCGGGCCGCCACTTTTTCCTCGACAAACTCATCAGTGGCGTACGGGTGGGCGGCGATGATCAGGCTTCGCGAGTAGTCGGCCACTTGAAGTAGCCCCGGGATTGCCATGGGATAGAAGTCCAGCACCTTTGTGGCCTGGGCTTCCAGTGCGGCTACCTGAGCGAAGTATTCGGCGTGTCCGGACTTACGGATCAGTTTCCTGACCATGCGGGCCAACATGCCGCCTGTCCGTAGTACTTCATCAATCCGCTCCGCCACGTCGAGCTGCGGCTTCCGTTGGCCGATCTCGAACTGGGCCACATAACTCCCCGAGATGAAGACCAGGGCCGCCAGCCCCGACTGCGTCAACCCCGCCGCCACCCGCGCCCGCTTCAGCTCCTCCCCGAAGTACTCCCAGGTCAGGATCTTGAACTCTTCGTCAAGGCTCAACGCCCGCTCCTCACAGTGCTGGTGTACGCCCACAAAGGCTTCTCACTGTAGGGAGTAACGCCCATCGTCGTGGTGAGGTTCAGGCACCTCACCACTTCTGATGAAGGGCAATCACCATGTCGAACAAGCGGACGCACGCGGCGGTTTGTGTGGACGAGGCCAAGGAAACGGTCGAGGAATTGCGCGCGGCGCTTTCCGCCGTGGGGATCAAGCTGCCGTCCCTCGGGCTCGATCTCGCCTCCGTGGCCCGGGAGAAGCCGTGCCCGCACATTCAGCTCGGCGGGTGCGCGCCGGAACTCGCCGCGCGGCTCGCCGCCGTACTGCGCCGCAAGACGGCCGCCGCGTGAGCGTGCTCGTCGGGACGTACGCCGTCGACACGCGCACCGGGCGGGTCGGGCTCGTCGTGACCGCCGACGAGAGCGCCGTGCGGCTCAGGCCGATCGGCGTGGGCGACGTCTGGGACGCCGCCCCCGCCACCGTACGGACCGCGACCGTCCTCGAACGGGTCCGGGCCTGCACGGCGTACGCCAACGCGCGCAGCCGGGGCGAGGTGCTCTGAGCGGCCACCGGGCGGGAGCCGGATTCGTAGCCCCCGCCGCGCGGACAGCGGCGGGGGCTACGGGCGGCCGGTCGCCGGATCAGGACCGGCACTGGCCTTCGCGTACCAAGGCGGTCCCCACGACCCACTTCGCCGTGCCGATCTTGATGAAGCCGTTGCTCGTTGTCGAGCCCGTCACCAACTGGCCTTTGGCGAGCGAACCGACGATCGGCGCGGTGGGGCGGGCCGCGCTCCTGACCGGGGTGCTGTCGGCCTTCACCCGGTACGGGCAGTAGACCTCGGCCGCCGCCGCACTCCCCGCCTGCGGCGAACGGGCGGCGGGTCCGGTGATGTGCGAGTCGGCGGTGGCGGTCGTGACGGTGGCGGTGGTCAGGGCCGCGGCCAGCGCACAGGCAAGGGTGATACCTCGGGCACGGGACATGTGGTTCTCCTCCGCTGCGGTTCAGTACAGGAGTGCCCGACCGGGCCGGGCGTTCCCGAACCTAACCGGCGCGGAAATCCCTCGGCGGGAACCTTCCACAGCCTTCACAAGGAGATTCAAGGCGTCCGCTCCCGGTCGCTCCCTTCGTACCGTCTCCCGGGGCGCGAGTCCTGCCTCAGTCCTCCGCCCCGCCCGCCGTCCCCAGCCGCTCCGGCTCCGCCGGGCTCAGCCGCAGCGCGCCCGCCGCCGGGTTCTCGTCCAGGCGCGCCGGGTCGCCGGTGCCGGGGACGCGTGGGTGCCTCCCGCGGCCGCGTCCGTACGCGATCGCCCCCGGCCCCCCCGCGACGCGTCCGGACCGGGGCGTCGCGCCCTCTCGCCCCTCTCCCCGCCTCACCCCCTCCGTACGCGACAATGGCCCCATGAGTCTGTTCCGCGACGACGGCATCGTGCTGCGCACCCAGAAGCTCGGGGAGGCGGACCGGATCATCACGCTGCTGACCCGGGGGCAGGGGCGGGTGCGGGCCGTGGCGCGGGGGGTGCGGCGGACCAAGTCGAAGTTCGGGGCGCGGCTGGAGCCGTTCTCCCACGTCGACGTGCAGTTCTTCGCGCGCGGCAGCGAGCTGCTGGGGCGCGGGCTGCCGCTGTGCACGCAGAGCGAGACCATCGCCCCCTACGGGCGGCACATCGTGACCGACTACGGGCGGTACACGGCCGGTACCGCGATGCTGGAGACCGCCGAGCGGTTCACCAACAACGAGGGGGAGCCCGCCGTGCAGCAGTACCTGCTGCTCGTCGGCGGACTGCGCACCCTCGCGCAGGGCGAGCACACCCCCTCCCTCGTCCTCGACGCCTTCCTGCTGCGCTCGCTCGCCGTCAACGGCTACGCGCCGAGCTTCACGGACTGCGCGCGCTGCGGGCTTCCCGGGCCGAACCGGCACTTCTCCGTCTCCTCGGGGGGAGCGGTCTGCGGGGACTGCCGGGTGCCCGGTAGCGTCGTACCCTCCTCGGAGGCCCTCGCCCTGCTCGGCGCCCTGCTGACCGGCGACTGGGCCACCGCGGACGCGTGTGAACCGCGTCACGCCAGGGAGGGCAGCGGGCTCGTGTCCGCCTACCTTTCCTGGCACCTGGAGCGCGGGCTGCGGTCCATGCGGTACGTCGAGAAGTAGGGCGGACGGCACGCGCGGGCAGGGGGGCGGCCAGGAGCCGGCCGTACGAGTAGTCAACACCGGGAGATGTGAGACCCATGGCAGGACGCGGGATTCTGGGACGGCAGCGCCGCGAGTACAAGGTGCCCGAGCCGCACCCCTCCGGGGCGACCCCGCCCAAGCTCCCCGCGGAACTGATCCCGGGCCACGTCGCCTGCGTCATGGACGGCAACGGCCGCTGGGCCAAGCAGCGCGGGCTGCCCCGCACCGAGGGCCACCGGGTCGGCGAGGGCGTCGTCCTGGACGTGCTCAAGGGCTGCATCGAGGTCGGGGTGAAGAACCTGTCGCTGTACGCCTTCTCCACCGAGAACTGGAAGCGCTCCCCCGAGGAGGTCCGCTTCCTCATGAACTTCAACCGCGACGTGATCCGCCGCCGCCGCGACGAGATGGACGAACTCGGCATCCGCATCCGCTGGGTGGGCCGGATGCCCAAGCTGTGGAAGTCCGTCGTCCAGGAACTACAGGTCGCCCAGGAGCAGACCAAGGACAACGACCTGCTCACGCTGTACTTCTGCGTCAACTACGGCGGGCGCGCCGAACTCGCCGACGCGGCCCGGCGGATGGCCGAGGAGGTCGCCGCCGGACGGCTCGACCCGGGCAAGGTCAACGAGAAGACCATCCAGAAGTACCTGTACTACCCGGACATGCCGGACGTCGACCTGTTCCTGCGCCCGAGCGGTGAGCAGCGCGTCTCCAACTACCTGATCTGGCAGAGCAGTTACGCCGAGATGGTGTTCCAGGACGTGTTGTGGCCCGACTTCGACCGCCGCGACCTGTGGCGCGCCTGCGTGGAGTACGCCTCCCGCGACCGCCGCTTCGGCGGGGCCGTGCCCAATGAGGAACTGGCCAGGATGGAGGCCGCGATGCGCGGTGGGCCGCAGCCCGGGGCCGGAGCCCTCGGCGAAGGCTGACACCGCCGCGGCACCGGGGCCGGTGGCGCCACCAGGGCCCGGAGCGCCGGGCTCCGGGCCCAGGCGGCGCTCCGGGCCCAGGCGGCGCTCCGGGCCCTGGTGGCGCTCAGGCCCTGATGGCGCTCCGGGCCCTGGTGACACTCAGGCCCGGCGGGGCGCTCAGGCTCGGGCCAGGGCGAACACCGTGCCGTCCGGGGCGCGCAGCAGACCGCGTCCGCGTACCGTCCGCGTCGCGTCCTCGACCAGCAGCGAGGCGCCCGCCGCGAGCGCCGAGGCCACCGCGGCCTCCACGTCCGGCACCAGGAACTCCGGCTGCCAGCGGGCCCGGGGGCCGGCCGGCCGGTCCGCTCCGCGCCGCCCCCGGGGCGCCGGGGCCACCGACAGGAGCCGCTCCGGGCCGCGCAGCAGCACCGTCTCGGAGGGCAGCCGGCGCGGGTCCGCCGAGAGCACCGACCGGTAGAACGCGACCGAGTCGACCGCGTCGGGGCTGTACAGCCGGTGCCGGGCGATTGGAGCGGGCCGGCCCGCGTCGGGGCCCGGCTCCCACAGCGTGAAACCCGCGCCCTGCCGGTCGGCGGCCAGCACCCCGCGGCCGCCCTCCAGGGACAGCGGGCCCACCGCGACCGTCCCGCAGCTCTCCCGGACCCGCTGGGCCGCCGCCCACACGTCGGGCACCGTGAAGCACGGCGCCCACAGGCCCGGGGCGGTCCGAGCGGAGTAGGAACGGCCCAGGGTGAGCACCTGCGCCCCGGAGGCGTCCAGACCGCGCCACAGCGCCCCGGGACCGTCGCCCGGCTCGAAGGTCCAGCCCATCACCCGGCCGTAGAAGGAACGCGCGCTCACCGGGTCGGCGCACTGGAGACCTGTCCACGCGACCCGGCCCGCCCCGGCCACCGCCGACGCGGCCCCGGCCGCGCCCACCGCCCGCAGCGGCGCGTCCTCGTGCGAAAGCGCGGTCTTCGCGGCCCGCGCGGCCCTGGCCACCGACTCGGAGAAAGCCTCCGCCGCCTCGGACACGGCGCCCGCCGCCTCGGACACGGCGCCCGCCGTCCCGCTCACTGCGCCCGCCGCCTCGGTCACGGTCTCGGTCACCACAACCTCCGGGAATCCGTCACGGACAACCTCCGGGAATCACCCAGGGCGCGACGCGTACGTCACCTCGTGCGACGTGCGCACACCCACCATGTTTCCCGCCGCCTACCCGCGATCCGCCGGAAAATCCCCACTCAGTCCATGATCTTCCGGACGAAGCCGCGGAACATGCCCCCGGCAACGCGAAGGGAGGGCGCGAGGCGATCCGCCTCACGCCCTCCCCGGTGGTCCGGCCCGGTGTCCCGCCAACTCGCGCGCTGACGCGCTCAGTCCGCGCACTCCCGCACGCAGTCCGCGCAGGTCCCGAAGATCTCGATCGTATGCGCCACGTTGACGTACCCGTGCTCGCTCGCGATGGCCTCGGCCCACTGCTCCACCGCCGGCCCCTCCACCTCGACCGCCTTCCCGCACATCCGGCACACCAGATGGTGGTGGTGCTCCTCGGAGGCGCACCGGCGGTAGACCGCCTCGCCCTCCGTGTTGCGCAGGACGTCCACCTCGCCCGCGTCGGCGAGCGACTGGAGTGTGCGATAGACGGTGGTCAGCCCGACGGAGTCGCCACGGTGCTTCAGCATGTCGTGGAGATCCTGGGCGCTGCGGAATTCGTCGACCTCGGACAGGGCCGAGGCCACGGCGGCCCGCTGCCGCGTGGAACGGCCGCGTACCGGGGGTCCAGCGGTGGTCACCGTTGCCTCCTCACGTCTGCTGGCTGGTCATTGTGCCAGGTGTTCCCGGGTCCGCGCCCGTGGCGGACGAGGCGCGAGCGGCCACAACCGCCCCCCGCCCCGCCTCCGGGAGGACACACTCGGCCGGATCACCCGCCCCGTGCGCCACCGCCCGGGACCGCGCCGTGCGCCGCGCCAGGGGCGTCGCGAGCAGGGACAGCACGACGAACACGCCGATGGCCATCAGCACGATCGTCGCGCCGGGCGGCACCTCGCGGTAGTACGACAGCGAGGTCCCGCCGAGGGTCGTGGCCACCCCGATCGCGACGGCGCCCGCGAAGGTCGCCGCGAAGCTCCGGCTCAGCTGCTGCGTCGCCGCCACCGGGATCACCATCAGGGCGCTCACCAGCAGCAGCCCCACGATCCGCATCGCGACCGTCACCGTGAGCGCCGCCGTCACCGCGATCAGCAGGTTCAGCAGCCGCACCGGCAGGCCCGTGACGCGCGCGAACTCCTCGTCCTGGCTCACCGCGAACAACTGCCGGCGCAGCCCCACCGTCACCAGCACCACGAGGGCCGCGAGCACGCACATCGAGACGACGTCGCCGCGCGAGACCGTGGAGAGCGAACCGAACAGGTACGAGGTGAGGTTGGCGCTGGAGCCGCCCGGCGCCAGGTTGACGAGCAGTACCCCGCCCGCCATGCCGCCGTAGAACAGCATGGCCAGCGCGATGTCCCCGCGCGTCTTCCCGTACCAGCGGATCAGCTCCATCACGACCGCGCCCGCGACCGACACCGCCGCCGCCGTCCACACCGGGGAGGCGGACAGCAGGAAGCCGAGGCCCACGCCGGTCATCGCGACGTGGCCGATCCCGTCGCCCATGAGCGCCTGGCGGCGCTGGACGAGGTAGATGCCGATCGCGGGGGCGGTCACGCCGACCAGTACGGCGGCCAGCAAGGCCCGCTGCATGAAGGGGTCGTGGAGCATGTCCATGAGAGTGCTGCCTTCCTGGCCGGTCAGCCGAGCAGTCCGGAACGGACCGGCTCGGCGCCGCTGTGCGGGTGGACGTGGTCGTGGCCGGGCAGGGCGTGCTGGCCGACGGCCTTCGGGGGCGGCCCGTCGTGCAGGACGCAGCCGTCGCGCAGGACGACCGCGCGGTCGATCAGCGGCTCCAGCGGCCCGAGTTCGTGCAGCACCAGCAGCACCGTCGTACCGAGCGCCACCTGTTCGCGCAGCGTCTGGGCCAGTACGGACTGGCTCACCAGATCCACCCCGGCCATCGGCTCGTCCATGATCAGGACCTCGGGCTCACAGGCCAGCGCGCGGGCGATCAGGACCCGCTGGTGCTGACCGCCGGAGAGCGCGTCCACCGAGTCCTTCGCCCGGTCCGCCATCCCGACCCGCTCCAGCGCCCTGCTCACGGCCGCCCGGTCCGCGCGGCCCAGAAATCCGAGCCGGCCGCGGGAGAGCCGCCCCGAGGACACGACCTCGGTCACCGTCGCGGGCACCCCGCTCGCGGCGGTCGTGCGCTGCGGCACGTAGCCGATCCGCGACCAGTCGCGGAAGCGCCTGCGCGGGGTGGAGAACAGCTCGACCTCCCCGCCGCTCACCGGGACCTGGCCGATCACGGTGCGCACCGCCGTCGACTTGCCCGAACCGTTCGCGCCGAGCAGCGTCACGACCTCGCCGCGCCGCACCTCCAGGTCGATCCCGCGCAGCACCGGGCGCGCCCCCAGCTCGGCGTGGACGCCGCGCAGCGCGATGACGGGCTCGCGGGAGCCCGGGGAGCCGGTCGGGCGGTTCTCGCCGCCCTCGCCGGACGGGGTGAGGGGAGTCATACGCGCGCCTCCTGGGGTGCGGACCGCGGTGGTGCCGCGGTGGTGCGGATGTCGGGGGAGACGCCCGGCGGGTGCGGGCCGTCACGGACGGGTGGCGAGGCCCCTCAGGGCCCTGTGACAAGGGACCCGGAGAGGTCCCTCAGGTCAGGAGCGGGCGCCGAGGGCCTTCTGGAGGGCCCGGAGGTTCGACTCCATGACCTGGAGGTAGTCCTTGCCCCGGGACTTGTCGGTGATGCCCTCCAGCGGGTCGAGGACGTCCGTCCTCAGCCCGCTGTCCCCGGCCACGGTCTTCGCCGTCTTGTCCGAGACGAGCGTCTCGTAGAAGACGGTGCTGACCCCGTCCGCCTTCGCCATGGCGTGCAGGTCCTTGATCCGGGCCGGGCTCGGCTCGCTCTCCGGGTTCAGCCCGCTGATGGCCTCCTCGGTGAGGCCGTAGCGCTCGGCGAGGTAGCCGAAGGCGGCGTGCGTCGTGATGAAGACCTTGGTCCTCGTGTTCCTCAGGCCCTCGGCGTAGGCGGTGTCGAGCTTGCCGAGCTTGCCGAGCAGGGTGGTGGTGTTCTTCCGGTAGGCGGCGGCGTGGCCGGGGTCGGCCTTCTCCATCGCCTTGCCGACGCCCTTGGCGACCTCGGCGTACTTGACCGGGTCGAGCCATATGTGGGGGTCCTGGCCGCCCGCCTCGTGGTCGTGGTCCTCGTGGCCGGCGTGCTCCTCGTGCGCGGCCGCGTGCCCGCCGACCTCGTCGCCGTGCTCCTCCATCTTCGTGAGCGTGGCGGCGTCCACCTTGTTCTTGACCGAGGACTGGGCGACGACCTCGTCCACGGACGGCTGGAGGCCCTTGAGGTAGAGGATCAGGTCGGAGCGCTCGACCTTGGAGGTCTGCCGCGCGCTGATCTCCAGGTCGTGCGGCTCCTGACCGGGCTTGGTCAGGCCGGTGACGTTCACGTGCGTTCCGCCGATCTGCTCGGCGAGGTACGCCATCGGGTAGAAGGACGCGGTGACGTCCAGTTTCCCGTCGCCGGAGCCCGAGTCCCCGGAGGAACAGGCGGAGAGCAGGGTGGCACCCAGAGCGGCGACCGCGGCGGCGGCGGTCACGGATATGAGGCGGGGACGACGACTGGTGTTCATGACACTCATTTTCAACAAACATGGAAACGATTGTCAATAATCGTACGGTAGGGATGCGGGGCGCCGGTCGCGGGCCACCGTGAGAGCCGCCCCGCGGGCCGCCCGGGGAACGCCCGGGGCCCTCGCCCGGAGGGTCCCGCGAGGGCCGCCCCGAGGCCCCGGCGGCGCGGTGCGGGCCCCCCGCCGCGGAACCGATTTGATCCCGGGGGCCGGGCCGCCGGTAACCTGAGTCATTCGCTGGGCAGCGGCGGGTCCGCGGGACCCGGCGGATGCGTACGAATCCGTGCAGAAGAGCTCCAGGTCCGCGCGGGACCGGCGCAGAAGACCGCTTCGTCGTCGTAATGAAGAGAGCACCGTGGCCGCCGACAAGATCGACACCATCGTCAGCCTGAGCAAGCGCCGTGGCTTCGTCTACCCGAGCAGCGATATCTACGGCGGCCAGCGCGCCGCCTGGGACTACGGACCGCTGGGCGTCGAGCTCAAGGAGAACATCAAGCGCCACTGGTGGCGCTACATGGTCACCTCGCGTGACGATGTCGTCGGTATCGACTCCTCGGTGATCCTCGCCACCGAGACCTGGGTGGCCTCGGGTCACGTGGCGACCTTCTCCGACCCGCTGACCGAGTGCACCTCCTGCCACAAGCGCTACCGCGCCGACCACCTGGAGGAGGCGTACGAGGCCAAGCACGGCCACCTCCCCAAGGACGGCCTCGCCGACCTCAACTGCCCCAACTGCGGCAACAAGGGCACCTTCACCGAGCCCAAGGAGTTCTCGGGCCTGCTGAGCACCCACCTCGGCCCGACCCAGGACACCGGCTCCGTCGCGTACCTGCGGCCCGAGACCGCGCAGGGCATCTTCACCAACTTCGCCCACGTCCAGCAGACCTCGCGCCGCAAGCCGCCCTTCGGCATCGCGCAGATGGGCAAGTCCTTCCGCAACGAGATCACGCCCGGCAACTTCATCTTCCGCACCCGCGAGTTCGAGCAGATGGAGATGGAGTTCTTCGTCAAGCCGGGCGAGGACGAGAAGTGGCAGGAGTACTGGATGGAGCAGCGCTGGAACTGGTACACCGGCCTGGGCCTGCGCGAGGAGAACATGCGGTGGTTCGAGCACCCGAAGGAGAAGCTCTCCCACTACTCCAAGCGCACCGCCGACATCGAGTACCGCTTCCAATTCGGCGGCTCCGAGTGGGGTGAGCTGGAGGGCGTCGCCAACCGCACCGACTACGACCTGTCGGCGCACGCCAAGGCGTCCGGCCAGGACCTCGCCTACTTCGACCAGGAGGCCGGCGAGCGCTGGACCCCCTACGTCATCGAGCCCGCGGCGGGCGTGGGCCGCACCATGCTGGCCTTCATGCTCGACGCGTACAACGAGGACGAGGCGCCCAACGCCAAGGGCAAGCTGGAGAAGCGCGTCGTGATGCGCTTCGACCCGAGGATCGCCCCGATCAAGGTCGCCGTGCTCCCGCTCTCCCGCAACCCGCAGCTCTCCCCGAAGGCCAAGGGCCTCGCGGCGGCGCTGCGCCAGCACTGGAACATCGACTTCGACGACGCGGGCGCCATCGGCCGCCGCTACCGCCGTCAGGACGAGATCGGCACCCCGTACTGCGTGACCGTCGACTTCGACACCCTCGACGACAACGCCGTCACGGTCCGCGAGCGCGACACGATGAAGCAGGAACGTGTCTCCCTCGACCAGATCGAGAGCTACCTGGCCGGCCGCCTCATCGGCTGCTGACCCCCCTCCGGTGAACCCGGACCCGGTCCCGGCCGCGTGCGACGCGCGGCCGGGACCGGGCCTTTCCCCCGCGCGTTGATCTCTCTCCCCTCCTCGCAGTCCCTCCCTGCCAGCCCCCCCGCCGCCCTTCCTCGCACCAGGAGCCGACCGTGCCCGAGCCGACCGTGCCGAGGACGCGCGCGCTCGAACTCACCGCGAACTGCGCGGACTGCTTCGGCCTGTGCTGCGTCGCGCTGCCCTTCACACGCTCCGCCGACTTCGCCCGGGACAAGGCGGCGGGCACCCCCTGCGGCAACCTCGGCGCCGACTTCGGCTGCGTGATCCACGAGGGGCTGCGCGAGAACGGCTGGTCCGGCTGCACCGTCTTCGAGTGCCACGGCGCGGGCCAGCACGTCTCGCAGGGCACCTTCGCGGGCGTCGACTGGCGCACCCGGCCCGGTACCTCCGCCGCCATGTTCCGCTCCTTCGGCGTGATGCGTCAGCTCCACGAGATCCTGCGGTACGTCACCGAGGCGCTGGAGCGGGCGGAAACCGCCCCCGTCCACGCCGAGCTGGCCGAAATACGCGCCCACGTAGCCGAGTTGAGCGAGGGGACGGCGGCGCAGCTCACCGCCCTCGACGTCCCGGCCCTGCGCGCCGCCGCCAACGGCCCGCTGACCCGCGCCGCCGCACTCGTCCGCGCCGCCGCCCGCCCCGGCCGCGCCCCCGACCACCGGGGCGCCGACCTCATGGGCAGCACCCGGCTGCGCGGCGCCGACCTGCGCGGGGCGAACCTGCGCGGCGCCTACCTCATCGCCGCCGATCTGCGCGGGGCCGATCTGCGCGGCGCCGAACTCCTCGGCGCGGACCTGCGCGACGCGGACCTGCGCGGGGCCGACCTGCGCGGCGCCCTCTACCTCACGCAGGCCCAGGTCAACGCGGCACGCGGGGACGGGACGACGCGCGTGGCCGCGGAGTTCACGCGGCCGGGGCGCTGGGGCGGGCAGGGCGGCTGAGGCTCTGCCCGTACGGTCCTCGCGCACGCTCCCCGTACGGTGTCGGCGCACGCTCTCCATGCGGTCCTCGCGCATGCTCCCCGTACGGTGTCGGCGCACGCTCTCCATGCGGTCCTCGCGCATGCTCCCCGTACGGTGTCGGCGCACGCTCCCCATGCGGTCCTCGCGCACGCTCCCCGTACGGTCGCGCGCACGCTCCGCCCACGGGCCGGCCGTCCGGCCTGCCGGCCGTGCCCACCCGCTGGCTACTCTGCACGCGTGGCCATCGAACTCGCCCTCCTGACCGGCGTCTCCTACCGGGGACAGGAGATCACCGCGCCCCGGCTGCGGGCACTGCTGGCGCTCCTCGCCGAGGACCCGCGCGCGGGCTGCGGCACCGGGCGGCTCGTGGCCGGGCTGTGGCCCGAGGACCGGCCGGAACACCCGGCCAAGGCCGTGCAGGTGCTCGTCTCCCGGCTGCGCGCCCAACTGGGCGCCGAGGTGATCGCGCGCACCCCCACCGGCTACCGGCTGGCCCTCGACGCGACGCGCGTCGACAGTTCCGCGGTGCTGCTGCACGAGGCCGAGGCGGCGCGGCTGGCCCGCGAGGGCGACCACGCCGGGGCGGCGGACGCGGCGCGGGCCGGACTCGCGCTGTGGGAGGGCGCCGAGGCGGCCGCCGCAGCGGAGGAGGCCCCGGACGACCCCCTGGCCGCCCTGCGAGAGGGGCGGAGCCGGGCCCGCGCGTCCCTGGAGCGGATCAGGGCGCTCGCCCTGTCCCGCGCGGGCCGGCCCGAGGAGGCGGTGGGCCCCCTCACCGGACTGGCCCGGCTGCGGCCCCGCGACGAGGAGGTGCTCGCGGCCCTGCTGCGCAGCGAGGCCGCCACCCGCGGCGCCGCCACCGCGCTGGCCCGGTACGAGACCCACCGGCGCTCTCTGCGCGAGGAGCTGGGCACCGAACCGGGGCCCGCCCTGCGGTCCGCGCACCAGGAACTGCTGCGCGTCCAGGCGCCCCCGGCACGGCACGGCGTACCGCACGAGCCCAACCCGCTGCTCGGCCGGGAGAGCGACCTGCGCGCCGTGACCGGGCTGCTGCGCACCGCGCGGGTCGTCACCGTCACCGGGCCCGGCGGCCTCGGCAAGACCCGGCTCGCCTACGCCGTCGGGCGGTCCGCCGAACAACGGGTGACGCACGTCGTGTCCCTGGCCGGGGTCACCTCCGACGAGGACGTGGCCGGGGAGGTGGCCTCCGCCGTCGGGGGAGAAGGACGCCGGGCCGGCACGGACCTGCCCGGCGCGATCCTCGCGGCGCTCGGGACCGGCCCCGTCCTGCTCGTGCTCGACAACTGCGAACAGGTCGTGGACGGGGTGGCCGGCCTGGTGGGCGCCCTCGTGGCACGCTCCGGCGAACTGCGGGTGCTCGCCACGAGCCGCGCCCCGCTCGGGCTCAGCTCCGAGGTCCGCTACCCCCTGCCGGAACTCACCCCCGCCACCTCCGCCGCCCTGTTCACGCAGCGGGCCGAAGCCGCCCGGCCCGGCGCCGAACTGCGGGAGGCCGAGGTCGCCGCGCTCTGCCGCCAGCTCGACGGACTGCCGCTCGCCCTGGAACTGGCCGCCGCCCGGGTCCGCGTCCTGCCCGTCCCCGAGATCACCCGCCGGCTGCGCGACCGCTTCGGGCTCCTGCGCGGAGCCTCCCGCGACGCCCCCGAGCGCCACCGCACCCTGCTCGCCGTCGTCGAATGGAGCTGGAACCTGCTGGAGCCCGAGGGCCGGGCCGCGCTGCGCGCCCTCTCGGTCTTCCCCGGCGGCTTCACCGAGGAGGCCGCCCGGTCGATGCTCGGCGAGGACGGCCCGGACGCCCTCGCCCTGCTGGAACAACTCGCCGACCAGTCCCTGGTCAAGGCCGTCGACAGCCCCTCCGGCCTGCGCTTTCGCATGCTGGAGACCATCCGGGAGTTCGGCGCCGGGCGACGCGCGCGGGCCGGCGAGGAGGAGCGGGTCACCGGTCGCTTCCTCGGCTGGGCCCGGGAGTACGCGCGCGCCCACCACGACGTGCTGTACCGCGAGGACAACCAGGAGCCCTTCGCGCGGATACGGGCCGAGCAGGACAACCTCGTCCTCGCCCTGCGCCACGCCCTGGCCCGCGCCGACGGACCGGCCACCGCCGCGCTCACCGCCGTACTCGGCTCGCTGTGGTCGGTCGAGTCGAGCTGGAACCGGCTCGCGACCCTCGCCGCCGAGACCGGACCGCCGCTCTCGCACTTCCGCCCCGGCCCGGCCGACGTCGAGGTCGCCCGCAGCGCGGCCGTCGTGTGCGTGACGAGCCTCTTCATGGGCTACGGACCGCACGCCGTACGGCAGCTCGTCACCCTGCGCGCCCTGCCGCCCGCCGAGCCCGACACCCTGCCGCGCGCCCTGGCGGTCCTGCTGTGCGCCGTACCCGAGATGCACGGGCCGCGCTTCACGCGCCTGACCGAACTGTGCGCGGCGAAGGAGCCGCTGCTCGCGGCGGTGGCCGAATGCGTCGCGAGCTACGTGTGGGAGCGGCAACTCGACACGGAACGGGCCCTGGAGGCCGCCCGCCGGGCCTTCGCCGTGCTGGGCGCGCTGCGCAACCCGGCCCTGCGGATGCTGAGCCACGGCCGGGTCAGCGAACTGTGCCTGCGCACCGAACGCGGCGAGGAGGCGTACCGGCACCTGCGCTCCGCCCTGGACGCGCTGGACGACTTCGAGGACTGGCCCGACGCGATCGGCATCCGCTGGGCCCTCGTACTGGCCTGCCTCCAGCGCGGGGAGACCGAGGAGGCCGAGCACTGGCTGGAGCTGGCGGCCGGCGGGCACCAGGACGAGGCCGCGCTCGTCTTCACCCCCGACCTCGTGGCGCGCGGGGAGATCGCCCTCCGCCGCGGACGGGTCGACGAGGGGCTGGAGCTGTGGCGCCGGGCGGTGGACCAACTGGGCCGCGCCGGCGCCCCGTACGCCGACGACCCCTTCCTGGACACCTGGACGCTGGAGGTCGTCGCGGGCGCCGTGGCCGCGCACGCGCTCGCCGGACGCCCGCGGGAGGTCGCCGGCCTGACGGACCGGCTGCTCACCCGGCTGCTGACCCTGCTGGCCGCCCCGGCCGGTACCGGCTCCCCGGGCGATCTGGCCCTGGGCGGGACGGTCCTGCACGCGCTGAGCCTGGCCCGCCTCGCCGAGGGCGACACCTCGGCGGTGCACCTCGCGGCGCTCGCCGAACGGCTGCCCGCGGCACGCGAGTTCCCGCCGCTGTCCGCGCGGCGCGCCCGGCGGGCCGCCCTGGACGCCGACGCGGCGGCGTACACCGACGCGGTGTCGGAGTACGCCGCCCTGAGTCAGGCCGAGTTGAGAGAGGCCGCGCTGCGCGCGCTCACGCCCGCGGATCACGGTTGAACCGGGCCGTCGACCACAGCGCGCCGACCACGATCAGCAGCACGCCCCAGCCGGTCGCGCACCACAGGTCGCGGGCGCTCACCCCGCCCATCAGCAGACCGCGCACCGACTCGATCACCGGCGTGAAGGGCTGGTACTCGGCGAACCAGCGGAACCAGCCCGGCATGGAGTCCACCGGCACGAAGGCGCTGGACAGCAGCGGCAGCACCATCAACGGCATACCGGTGTTGCTCGCCCCCTCGGGGTTCGGGCTGACCAGGCCGATACCGACCCCGATCCACACCACCCCGAGACTGAACAGGGCCAGCAGGCCGGCCGCCGCCAGCCACTCGGCCACATTCGCGTGCGGCCGGAAGCCGATGGCCACCGCGAAGCCCAGGACGAGGGCCAGCGCCAAGAGGGTCTGTACGACGCTGCCCACGACATGGCCGACCAGCACGGAGGCCCGGGAGATCGCCATGGTGCGGAACCGGGCGATGATGCCCTCCGTCATGTCGGCGCACACGGACACGGCGGTGCCCAGAGCGGTGCCCCCCACCGTCATCAGCAGGATGCCGGGGACCAGATAGGCGAGGTACGCGGAGCGGTCCGCGCCGCCGGTCAGGCCCGCGCTCATGACGTCCCCGAAGACGTACACGAAGAGCAGCAGGACGACGACCGGCGTCAGCAGGAGGTTCAGGGTCAGGGAGGGGTAGCGGCGGGCGTGCAGGAGGTTGCGGCGCACCATCGTGGACGAGTCGCGCACGGCGAGGGACAGGGAAGTCATCGGACGGTCTCCTTGGCGGTGGACGCGGACGGGGAGGCGGTGGGCGTGGAGGCGCCCGGGGTGGCGGCCTTCGGCACGGTCGCGGAGGGTTCCGCGGCGGGGTGGCCGGTCAGGGCGAAGAACACGTCGTCGAGGTCGGGCGTGTGCACGGTCAGCTCGTCCGCCTCGATGCCCTCCGCCTCCAACCGGGCGAGCAGGGACCGCAGTTCCCCCTGGCTGCCGCCGCTGGGCACGGTCAGGCACAGCGTCTCGTCGCTCCGCGCGGCCTCGCCCAGGGCGTCCGCCGCGTGCCCGTACGCCGCGGGCGCGGCGAACCGCAGCCGGACGTGCCCGCCCGGGACGAGCCGCTTCAGCTGTGCCGCGGTGCCCTCGGCGACGATCCGGCCGCCGTCCAGGACCGCGATCCGGTCGGCGAGCTGATCGGCCTCCTCCAGGTACTGCGTGGTCAGGAAGACGGTGACGCCGCCCGCGACCAGTTCGCGCACGAGGGTCCACAGCGTGTGCCGGCTGCGCGGGTCGAGACCCGTCGTCGGTTCGTCGAGGAACAGCACGCGCGGCTCGCCCACCAGCGTCATGGCGAGGTCCAGGCGTCTGCGCATCCCCCCGGACAGGGCGGAGGCCGGTTTGCGCGCCACCGCGCCCAGGTCCAGCCGCTCCAGCAACTCTGCCGCGACCCGGCGGCCGGTCCGGCGCGGGAGGTGGCGCAGGTCCGCCATGAGGCGCATGTTCTCCTCCGCCGTGATCAGGTTGTCCACGGCGGAGAACTGCCCGGTCACCCCGATCGCGGCGCGCACCGCCCCCGGTTCGGCCGCGAGATCGTGCCCGGCCACCCGCAGCTCGCCCGCGTCGGCCCGGACCAGGGTGCTCAGGACGCGGACCGCCGTCGTCTTGCCCGCCCCGTTCGGGCCCAGGAGCGAGAAGACCGTGCCAGCCGGCACCCGCAGGTCGATCCCGTCCAGGACGGTCTTCTCCCCGTACGCCTTGCGCAGCCCGGTGGCGAGGATCGCCGGGGCCTCGTCGTTCGTTGTCGTCGTCATGGGCAGAGCGTGCGCCGCACCGGATTCGGTAGGGATTCAGCGCGGTTTCAGCGCGGGGCGGGGGCTGAAACCGGCCTCGCGGGGGAGGGGCGGGCCCGCCCGCCGGGCGAGGCGGCCGGGCCGGACGCGCGACGAAGGGCCCGCCACCCCCGGAAGGGAGGTGGCGGGCCCCTGCGTACGCCGCTCACGTGCTCACGTGCTCAGTCGCTCACGTGCGCGGCGCACGGTGATGCGGTGCGGTGCTCAGGTGCTCACTGCACGTTGATCTTGAAGGTGGACGTCGTGTTCCTGATGTCCTGGAAGTTGCCGCTCATCGTGAGGCCCTTGAACGTGGCCTCGCCGACCGCCGGACCCTGTCCCGGCTCCGGCATCTCGTTGGCCCAGATGCCCCAGCCGGAGCGGGCGTCGTAGGCGTCGCCGCTCTTCTTCGCCCCGGTGATCGAGATGTCGGTGAAGATGGTGTCCTTCACCGGGAACTGCGGCTGTCCGCCCACGTAGTTGGTCTGGAACATGATGCCGCCGTAGGTCGGGTCCACGATGTCCACGTCATTGATGCGGATGCCCTGGAAGACCTTGGAGGCGGAGAAGATCCAGATCGCGGGGAAGACCTGCGAGCCCCAGAAGTGGCCGCCGGCCCGCACCAGGGACACGTTCTCGATCGTCGTCGGACCGGTCCCGAAGCCGTTCATCGGGTAGCCGAAGTCCAGCGAGGACACCGTGATCCCGGAGTACACCAGGGTGTCGGCGATGTGGATGTTGCGGAAGGTGTTGTCGTAGCCGCCGTAGACCGCGAGGCCCGCCGCGCGCCAGGTCAGCGTCGAGGACAGGTTCTCGAAGACGTTGTTCTTCTCGTCGGCCCCGCCCGCGTCGATCGCCGAGAACAGCGCGAAGCTGTCGTCACCGGTGGCGCGCGCGTCGTTGTTGACGACGTGGTTGTCGGTCGAACCGTTGGTCATGTTGATCCCGTCCGCGAACATGTCGCGGATACGGGAGTTCTTGATCGTCACCTTGTCGGTGTTGGCGCCCCAGTACAGGCACACCATGTGCTCGACCCAGATGTTGTCGATCGTGACGTCCGAGATGTTCGAGAAGTCGAACACCTTGCCCGGTCCGTCGATCCGGGACGTGTAGTTGCCGAAGTAGGTGAAGTTGGCGAAGGTCGAGCCCTTCGCGCTCGCCTCGGCGCGGAAGCCGACGTCCGTGTTCTCCTGCGAGGACGGGGCGTGGAAGCGGGTGAACCAGGGGCCGGCCCCGGTCACCTGGACGGCCTTGCCGTAGACCTGGAACTTGCTCGCGGTCTCGTAGTCCCCGGCGGGCAGGTAGACGCCGACGAGCTTGCCCGTCGTGTCCATCCGGACCTTGTCGAGGGCGTTCTGCACGTCCTGCTGGCCGAAGCCGGCGGGGGTGACGTACGCGGCCGGGTCCGGGTTGGGCAGCGCGGTGGCCTGCTCGGTGTTGATGAAGTCGATCGCGTACTTCGAGGAGTTCGCGCTGTCCTTCTGGAGACGGATCTTCGAGCCCGCCGGGATCGTCTTCCCGAGCTGGAGGTTGGCCTCGTCGTAGATGTGGCGGGGCGCTCCGGAGCCGGGCGAGTTGCCGGGCGCCGTCTCGTTGCCGTAGAGCCACGCGTACTGCGAGGTCAGGTCGATGGGCTTGAGGAGCTGCCCGTCGACGTACACGTTGAGCGTCGCGTTGGTGCCGCCGCCACCCGCCGAGTCCGGGATGGAGAACCGGGTCACCAGGGTGTTGGTGGGCGCCTTCGTCGTGAACTCGACGTACTCACCCGTGTTGTTGAGGGTCACGGCCTTGCGGCCGGAGGCCTCGCCCGCGAGGTCGCCCACGGTGCGGTTGGGGCCGACGACCTTGGCGCCGCCGCCGACGGCGGCGTCCTCCGCCTCGTACATGTCGTAGGGCATGTCCGCGCCGCGTCCGACGAACAGCGGCTGCGTGGAGGTGTTGTTCTGCCGCTTGACCGGCAGCTCGTTGGCGTCGTCGGCGACCACGGTCTTCACCGTGTACTTGCCGTTGACCGCGGTCCAGGAGCCGAGGCTCACCGGGGAGGTGGTCGCCCCGGGCGCGATCGCGCCGTTGTAGGTGCCGGTCAGGGTCTTGACCGTCGCGCCCTTGGCGTCCTGCACGGTGACGCTGAGGGCGTGCGCGCCGGAGGCCGAGGCGGTGATGCCCTGGTTCTTCAGCGCGACGGAGAAGTTCACGTTGTCGCCGGCCGAGGCGCTGGTCGGGGACCACGAGGTGGTCGCGACCAGATCGGAGCTGGAGACCTGCTTGACGACCAGCGGGTCCGGGCTCGTGTAGGTGTTGTTGGCCTCGTTCTGCTCGACGACCTTATTGGACTCGTCGACCACGGCGCTGACCTGATAACTGCCCGCGTCCCGCGTGCCGATGGAGCCGGTGACGGTCTTGCTCTCCCCGGCCGCGAGCGCCGGGACGGCCGCCGTCCCCGCCTTGTCGCCACCGAGCTTGAAGGTCAGGTCGGTGGCCTTGGCGGCCTGGCTGCCGCTGTTGGTGACGGTCGCGGTCAGGCTGATCGCGTCCGACTCGACCGGGGCGGCCGGGCTGGAGGTGATCTTGGTGACCTGGAGATCCGGGTTGGGCGCGGGCACCCCGATCACCTGGAACTCGGCGATCTGGCCGGCCGGGGCCCCCGTGTTGGAGGTGATCCTCAGCTGGACGTCGGCGAACCGGCCGGAGACCGGGATGGTCACCGTGTTCTGGCTCGACGGGCTGAAGGTGTAGTCCTTGGCCGCGACCGCGCTCGTGAAGCCCGAGGCGTCCTGCTCGCGGCCCAGCACCTGGATGTTCTGGGTTCGGTTGCCCCAGGAGCTGTCCGGGTTGAGCTTCAGCACGACCTGGCTGACGTCGGCGTTGGAGCCCAGCTTCGTGGTGAGCGTGTTCGGGTAGCTGCCGCCCGCGCCCTCCCAGTAGGTGCTGGTCTGGCCGTCGTTGGCGTTGGCGGCCACGAAGGTGAAGACGCTGGAGTTCGCCTCGATCGGCTTGCCCTGCGCCAGGTTGGAGCCGGGGCCGGTGGTGCCCGGACGGGTCACGCTGTTGCTGTTGCCGGAGACGTTGCCCGCCGCGTCCTTGGCCCGCACGTAGTACGTGACCGAGGAGCCGGCCGCCGGGGTGTCGGTGTACGTCGTGACGTCACCGGCCACCGACTTGAGCAGCTTGTCGTTGCCGTAGACGTCGTACGCGGTGACCTTGACGTTGTCCGTGGACGCCTGCCAGGTCAGCTTCACGTCGTTGCCGGACTGCGTGAAGGCGAGGCTGCCGGGCGCGGTGGGCGCCTGGGTGTCCCCGGTCGACTGGCCCTTGCGGGTCACGCTGTTGCTGTTGCCCGAGACGTTCCCGGCCGCGTCCTTGGCCCGGACGTAGTAGGTGACGTCGGCGCTCGCGGGCTGGCTGTCGGTGTACGTCAGGACGTTGCCCGCGACGCTCGCGCGCAACTGGCCGTTGGCGTAGACGTCGTAGCCGGTGACCCCGGTGTTGTCGCTCGCGGCCTTCCAGTTGAGCTTGATCTGGCCGCTCGCGGGCTCGGTGTAGGACAGATCGGCCGGGGCGGTCGGCGCCTGGGTGTCGCCGGTCGCCGGGCCGTAGACCTCCAGCTCGGCCAACTGGCCCGCCGGCCACGCCGAGTTGGCGGTGATCAGTACGCGTACGTAGCGCGTGGTCGTCGCGTCGAAGGTGATGTCCGCCGACTGGTCGTTGCCCGCGTTGAAGGTGTACGCCTTCGAGGCGGCGAGGTCGGTGAAGTCGGAGTTGTTGGTCGAGCCCTGGATCTTGAGCGTCTGGCTGCGGCTCTCCCAGCCGCTGGGCAGCCGCAGGGTGACCTGATTGACCCGCACCGAGGAGCCGAGGTCGACCTGCACCCACTGCGGGAAGGAGTTGTTCTTGCTCTCCCAGTAGGTGGCGCGGTTGCCGTCGCCCGCGTTGGCCGCCCCGTAGACGTCGGCGTGCCCGCTCTCCGTGAAGGGCTTGCCCTGCGCGAGGTTGGGGGTCGCGGCGGCCTCGGTGAGGACCTGCATCTCGGCCAGCTGCCCGGTCCTCGCGACCGAGTTGGCGGTGAACTCGGCGCGTACGTACCGGGTGAGGGTCGCCGGGAAGGAGACCTTCACGGTGTTCCCGTTGCCGGGGCTGAAGGTGTACTGGGCGGAGGTCTTGAGCGTCGTGAAGCTCTTGCCGTCCGCGCTGCCCTGAAGCGCCAGGGTCTGCTTGCGGGTGGCCCAGTCCGCGGGGAGGCGCAGGACGACCTGGCGCACCCGCTTGGTGCGGCCGAGGTCGGTCTGCACCCACTGGGCGGACTTCTTCGCGCCCTGCCAGTAGGTGCGCGCGTCCCCGTCGGTGATCGCGGTGGCGGCGTGCTTGGCGACGGCGCTGCCGGCCGTGGTCCGCGCGCCGGCGGCGGCGTTCGGGCCGCCGGCCGCCGAGGCGCCCAGGGCGGGCAGGCCCAGGACCATGACGCTGGAGGCGACGACGGCCGTGGCCGTACGCCATCTCCAGCGGTGTGTGTCGATGCGGGTCATGCGGGGGTGTCCCTCTCTGCGGGGCCCCGCGCGCGGGATGCGCGCGGAGGCGGCTCTTCGGTGGAGCAGAGCGGTGGTGCGGTCCGGGCTCGGGGTGCGGCGCCCGGGGGTGGCACCGCACTGCGTACGGCTGGCGGCAGCACGCAGCTCACACGCAAGAACTCAGCTTCTTGCGCTCAATTATTGGAGAATTGCAGAGAGTTGTACGTCAGTCCACGGTCGGGACAGAGAAAATTGCCCGAGCATGTCAACGGCCGGGCGCGGGCCGCGGCTGCCGCGCGCCCGGCTGTAATGGTCCCAACTCATTATTTTGGGAAGGCCATTGACAAATTCTGGGCCGCTCGCCACGATGCAGAACGCTGTAACCACCGCGCGAAACACCCAGCTAGAGCCGTCCACACGTGGTAGTCCCACGCTGCGGCGCGACACGCGAGCCGCCTGTCCGCCCAGGAGCACACAGCACCCCCTACGGCGCGGTGGCCCGTTGGTACGAGTGCAAGCGCGGCCGGCGCGCGCCTTGCCTGACACCCCCACGAGGTCAGGAAGGAAGCTTCATGTCAGTACGCCCGAGAAGGACCGGGTCCCCGGCGAGAGCCGGACTGCGAGTGGTCACCGCACTCGCCCTGGTGCTGGGGTCGGGAGCCGTGATCGGCTCCGCGAGCGGAGCGGGGGCAGCCCCGCAGGACATCCCCGCCGCCGACTACCAGCAGGTCGAACTCGCCCGCGGAGCCGCCGAGATCGGCGGCGAGGGCATGTCCCTGTCGGTGCTCCCCGACCGTTCCGTCGTGCACACCTCGCGGGACGGCACGGTACGGATCACCGACGCGGCCGGGAACACCCGGACCGCGGGGAAGCTCGACGTGTACAACCACGACGAGGAAGGACTCCAAGGCGTCGCGGCCGACCCGGACTTCGACACCAACCGCTGGATCTACCTCTACTACTCCCCGCCCCTGGACACCCCCGCGGGCGACGCCCCCACCACCGGCTCCGCCGCCGACTTCGACCGCTTCAAGGGGCACCTGAACCTCTCCCGGTTCACGCTCAAGACGGACGGCAGCCTCGACAAGGCGAGCGAGAAGGTCGTCCTCGAAGTCCCCAACGACCGGGGCCAGTGCTGCCACGTCGGCGGTGACCTGGACTTCGACAGCAAGGGCAACCTGTACCTGACGACCGGGGACGACACCAACCCCTTCGAATCGGCCGGCTACAGCCCGCTCGACGAACGCACCGACCGCAACCCGCAGTTCGACGCGCAGCGCTCCTCCGGCAACACCAACGACCTGCGCGGGAAGCTGCTGCGGATCACGCCCACCGACGCGGGCGGCTACACCGTCCCCGCGGGCAACCTGTTCGCGCCGGGCACCGCGAAGACCCGTCCCGAGATCTACGCGATGGGCTTCCGCAACCCCTTCCGGATGTCCGTGGACAAGACCGACGACACCGTCTACCTGGGCGACTACGGTCCCGACGCGGGCGTCACCGCCGCCGACCGGGGACCGAGCGGGCAGGTCGAGTTCAACCGGATCACCAAGGCCGGCAACTTCGGCTGGCCGTACTGCACCGGCACCAACACCACCACCGAGACCTACAACGAGTGGACCTTCCCGGACGGCCCCTCCGGAGCCAAGTACGACTGTGCGGGCGGCCCCGAGAACAACTCCCCGCACAACACCGGGCTCAGCAAGCTGCCGCCCGCCAACCCGGCCTGGATCAGGTACGCCGGTGACGCCGGCTCCCCGCCCGAGTTCGGCAGCGGCTCCGAGTCCCCGATGGCCGGCGACGTCTACCACTACGACGCGAACCTCGACTCGCCCGTGAAGTTCCCCCAGGAACTCGACGGCCGCTTCTTCGCCACCGAGTACGGCCGTAAGTGGATCAAGACCGTGGAGGTCGAGGGCGACGGCTCCCCGGGCGCCATCGAGGACTTCCCGTGGACCGGCACCCAGGTCATGGACTCCGAGTTCGGCCCGGACGGCGCGATGTACGTCCTGGACTACGGCACCGGCAGCGACAACCAGGCGCTGTACCGCATCGAGTACCTGGCCGGGAGCAACCGCAGCCCGGTCGCGAAGGCCGCCGCGGACAAGACCTCCGGGGCCACCCCGCTGGCCGTGAAGTTCTCCTCAGAGGGCAGCTCCGACCCCGAGGGCGGGACGCTCTCCTACGCCTGGGACTTCGGTGACGGCGCCGGCTCCACCGAGGCCAGCCCGAGCCACACCTACACCGAGGCCGGAACCTACCGCCCGACGCTCACCGTGACCGACCCCGAGGGCCTGAGCGGCACCGCGAGCCTCGTCGTCACCGCCGGGAACACGGCCCCGACCGTGAACCTCACGGCGCCCGCCGACGGACAGCTCTTCTCCTTCGGCGACAACGTGCCCTTCACCGTGACCGGCTCCGACCCGGAGGACGGCGCCCTGGACTGCGCCAAGGTCAAGGTCACCTACTCCCTCGGCCACGACAGCCACACCCACGCGATCACCTCCAAGAACGGCTGCACCGGGACGATCAACGTGCCCAACGACGGGGAGCACGACGCGGCCGCCAACCTCTACGGGGTCTTCGACGCCGAGTACACCGACAGCGCGGGCCTGACCACCCACAGCGTCCGCAAGCTCCAGCCGCGCCACCGGCAGGGCGAGCACTACACCAAGATGTCCGGTGTGGAGGCCGCCGCGCACGGCACCGCCGAGGGCGGCACCGCGGTCGGCTACACCGACAACGGCGACTGGATCGCCTTCGAGCCGTACGCCCTCTCCAACGCCACCTCGATCACCGCGCGGGTCGCCTCGGGCGGGGCGGGCGGCACCCTGGAGGTCCGCGCGGGCGCTCCCAACGGAACCCTGCTCGGCTCCGTGGACGTCAGCCCGACCGGCGGCTGGGAGACCTACAAGGACCTGAAGGCGGACCTGAGCGGGGCGCCCTCCGGGACGACCAGCCTCTACTTCGTCTTCACCGGCCCGACCGGACAGGGCAGCCTCTTCGACCTCGACTCCTTCACCCTCGGGACGTGAGCGCGATGACACAGCACCGACGCCTCGGCAGACGCGTGGCGGCCCTCGCCACGCTCGCCCTCACGGGCGCCCTGGTGGCCCCGGCCACGGCGGGCGCGGCGGCCGACCCGTACGAGGTCCTGGTCTTCTCCAAGACCGCCGGCTTCCGGCACGACTCGATCCCCACCGGCGTCGCGACGCTCAGGGAACTGGGCGCGGAGAACGACTTCACCGTGACCGCGACCGAGGACGCCGCCGCCTTCACCCCGCAGAACCTCGCCGGGTACGAGGCGGTCGTCTTCCTCAGCACCACCGGCGACGTCCTCGACGACGCCCAGCAGAACGCCCTCCAGTCGTACGTGGACGGGGGCGGCGGCTACCTCGGCGTGCACGCCGCCGCCGACACCGAGTACGACTGGCCCTACTACCGGCAGCTCGTCGGCGCCTGGTTCCAGAGCCACCCGGCCATCCAGGACGCGACCGTCGTGACCGAGGACCACGACCACCCGGCCACCCGGCACTTCGGCCCGACCTGGCTGCACAACGACGAGCTGTACAACTACCGCACCAACCCCCGCGATCAGGTGCGCGTCCTCCAGAGCCTCGACGAGTCCACGTACGAGGGCGGCTCGATGGGCGGGGACCACCCCATCACTTGGTGCCACCCGCAGGAGGAGGGCCGGTCCTTCTACACCGGGCTCGGCCACACGAACGAGTCGTACGCGGACCCGGACTTCCGGAAGCTGCTGCTCGGCGGGCTCCAGTACGCGGCCGGTCAGGCCGAGGCCGACTGCACGCCCCCCGAGGGCGGCGGCACCCAGCCCGCGACGGTCGAGGCGGAGTCCTTCAGCTCCGGGTCGGGCGTCCAGGCGGCCGGGCACGCGGCGGCGAGCGGCGGGGCGACCCTCGGCTACATCGAGGACGGCGACTGGGCCGGGTACGCCGACGTCGCCACCGACGGCGCGGCCTCCTTCACCGCGAAGGTGTCCTCGGCGGGAGCGGGCGGCACGATCCACGTCCACGCGGGCTCGGCCACCGGCCCCGAACTGGGCAGCGTCGCGGTCGCGCCGACCGGCTCCTGGGAGACCTTCACGACCGTCTCCACCCCGCTGGCCGCGGGCGGTGAGGGCCCGCTCTTCCTGCGCTTCTCGGGCGGCGGGGGCTCCCTCTTCGACATCGACAGCTTCTCGCTGACGGCGGCGGAAGGAGGGGCCGCGCGGTAGGGCTTCTGGTCCCCGGCGGGCGGCACCGCGCAAAACGCGGTGCGCGGCCCGCCGGTGACGCGGTACCGTCTGACCCATGTTCTTCATGACGCCGATCTACGAGTGAGAGCGCGGCGGAGGCCCGGGGCAAGCGACCCCGCCCCTGACCGCCCCCTTCCGTCGTTCCCCCACCCTTCACCGCGCCCGAGCGGCGCGCTGCCGTGGCGCGGTCCTCATCGATCGGAGCAGGACACATGGCGAAGAGCCGAAACAACCTTCTGGGCGTAGGCGGCCAGCGCGGCAAGCTGCCCAGGCCCGGCCAGGCGGGCCACACCGGCCCCGCCGACCGTCGCGCGGCCGAGGACCACAAGCAGGAGCTGGCCCGCAAGATGCGCGAGAAGCTGACCGGCACCCCGCAGCCCGACCCGGAGCCGGAGTCCGCGACGGACCAGGCCCAGGAGAGCGGCGGCGAGCGCAACAGCTGACGCGAGCCGGGCCCGCGAGGGCCCACAGCACCACCGCACGAGCGACCGCCCGGCCCTGGGGGCCGGGCGGTCGTCGTGTTCCCAAGGCCGCTTCGCGGACCGCGTATGTCCTTGACGACACCAGTGGCTTACGCGCCGACGCAGGGTGGACCGTACGAGCAGAACGGTGACCGGTCCGGACGGCGGACCGGCGGCCGACGTGGCGCGAGCCCTCGGAACCAGCGCCGAGGGGGAGACGGTGAACAGCGCTCTGCGTGAGGTGCTGGACATCCGGCGGCGGTACGGACCGGCGGACGGCAAGTGCCAGTGACGGCCGGCGGGCGCCACCCGGCCCGCTCCCTCACACCAACGCCCTCGGCAACCGCGCACTCAGCCCCGCCGTCAGCAGCACCGCCCCGATCTGCACCAGCAGGGTCGTGACCAGGGCCGTGCCCATCCCGGCGGAGGGGGCCAGGGACAGGAACAGGGTGCCCAAGGTCGCGACGCCCAGGGCCAGGGCGGCCTGCTGAGTCGTGGTCATGACCCCGCCCCCGACCCCCGCGCGCTCCGCCGGGATCTCGGAGAGCACGATCCGCATGACCACCGGGAGCTGGAAGGACTGGCCGAGACCGGTCAGCACCATCCCCGGCGCCAGACCGAGCACACCCAGCTCCGGCCAGCCCGCGTGGACCGTCACCACGACCACGCCCAGGCCCAGCGCCTGGAGCAGCGCGCCCGCGGTCACCACCGCGCTCCCGAAACGGCGCACCAGCCGGGGACCGGCCAGCGAGCCGAAGAAGAAGGCGACCGCCGCCGGGGTCAGCGACAGACCGGCCTCGACCGGGCCCATCCGCAGGCCCCGCTGGAGCGCCACCGCCACCACGAACATGAACCCGCCGAAGCCGATGCTGAACGGCACCAGGATCAGCAGCCCGCGGCGCACCGACACGATCCGGAACAGACTCGGCGGGACGAGCGGCGTACGGCCCGCCCGGTCCGCGCGCCGCTCCACCGCCAGGAAGGCGGCCGCCGCGCACGGGAACAGGGCGAGCAGCACCCAGGTCCACAGCGGCCAGCCGGCCGCCCGGCCCTCGGTCAGCGGCAGCAGCAGCGTCACGAGCCCCACCGCCAGCAGAGCTGTACCGGGCAGGTCCACCGGGGCGGGCGCGGCCGACCGCGTCTCCGGCACCGAGCGCACCGCGCACAGCAGCCCCACCGCCGCCACCGGCACGTTGACCAGGAAGATCGCCCGCCAGCCGAGCCCCGCGACATCCGCGGAGACGAGGACCCCGCCCAGGATCTGGCCGGCGACCATGGACAGCCCCGCCGTCGCCCCGTACAGACTCATGGCCTTCGCGCGGCGCGCCCCGGCCGTCGTGGACTGAATGGTCGCGAGCACCTGCGGCAGCATGAACGCCGCCGCCGCGCCCTGCGCGACCCGCGCGCCCACCAGGACGCCCGCCGTCGGCGCCAGACCGCAGGCCAGCGAGGTCAGCCCGAAGGCCGCCATCCCCACGAGGAACAGCGCCCGCCGCCCGAACAGGTCCCCGATCCGCCCGCCGAGCACCAGCAGCACGGCGTACGCGACCCCGTACCCGGCGACGACCAGTTCCAGCGTCGCCTCCCCGGCACCCAGGTCCCGGCCCATGTCCGGCAGCGCCACGTTGACGATGAAGAAGTCGACGAGCGGCAGCGCCGCCCCCAGCAGCACGGTGAACAGTCCGGCGGAACCCAGAACCGCCCCGTGCGCCACGACGACCGGCCCGGGGTCCGCCCCCGGGGACGCCGCGCGCGTTCCGCTCTCACTTACGTTGGTGTCACTCACGCAAGGCAGCCTGCGCCCCTCGCGAAAGGGGTACCAGAGTCTTCTTATACGGGTACTGGGCCCACCTGGCTGGGTCCCTGGCCCTGACCGCCGGTGTGCGGCAGGCTGGAGGCATGACGCGTACGACGACGGGATCGGTCCAGGTCCTCCCGGCCCCCGGGCCCGCCCCCGCCCCGCTGCCCGGCCCCGCGTCGCAGGACGAGACGCGGGCCCGCCGCCGCGAGCTGGCCACCTTCCTGCGCAGCCGCCGGGAGCGGATCACCCCGGAGCAGGTCGGGCTGGTGCGCGGGCGCAGGCGCCGGACGCCGGGGCTGCGCCGCGAGGAGGTCGCGCAGCTCGCCGCCGTCGGGGTCACTTGGTACACGTGGCTCGAACAGGGACGGGACATCCAGGTCTCCCCGCAGGTCCTGGACGCGGTCGCCCGCGCCCTGCTGCTCGACCCGAGCGAACGCGCCCACCTCTTCCGGCTCGGCGGCGCCGTGGACCCGGCCCCCGGCACGCCCTGCCCCTCGATCACCCCGGCGGTGCGGGCGCTGCTGGAGCAACTGGAACCGGTCGCGGCCTGCGTGCAGAACAGCCGGTACGACATCCTCGCGTACAACAGGGTGTTCGGACGGCTGCTGTGCGACCTGGACACGGTGGCTCCCGAGGACCGCAACTGCATGATCCTCGCCCTCACCCACGAGGGCTGGCGCTCCTCGCTCACCCAGCTGGACGGCACCGTACGGGCCATGGCCGCCAAGTTCCGCGCCTCGATGGCCGACCACCTCGCGGAGCCGGCCTGGCGCGCGATGCTGGCCAGGCTCATGGAGTCGCCCCAGTTCCGCGAGGTGTGGGAGCGGCACGAGGTGCTCGCGCCCCGCTCCAGGACCAAGCACTTCCGCAACACCGAGGTCGGCCCGCTCAGCCTCGTCCACACCGATCTGTGGCTCGGCCCGGCGGACGGCCCCCGCCTCGTCACCTACGTGCCCGCCGACGAGGAGAGCCGGCACAGGCTCGGACAACTCCTGCTCCTGGCACGGGAGAAGGAGGAGCGAGACGGCGAGCGGGAACCGGCGGCGGCGCCGGTCGCGGCCTGAGGACCGCGACCGGACCGGGCGCCTCCCGCCCGGCCGGGGAGGTCAGGCGGGGCAGCGGACGTCGCCCGACGGGCGGCGGCCCCTCGTCAGGAACTCGGTCACCGTCCGGTCCCCGCAGGCGTTGCCGTTGTTCAGGTAGACCCCGTGGCCACCGCTGTCGACGCTCACGAGCCGGGCCCGCCCGCCCAGCGCCGCCCGCATCCGCAGGGCGCCCGCGTACGGGGTGGCCGGGTCGCGGAGGTTCTGGATCATCAGGATGTTCGACGGGCCGTGCGCGTTCAGGCGTACCGGCTCCTGGGCCGGCGGGTTCTTCCAGAAGGAGCACGGCGTGATGTTGGCCGGCATCCCCGCCGTGAGCGGGTACCGCGCCCGGTCCCGCGCCACCCGCGCGCGGTAGGCGGGCACGGACGCGGGCCACCGCACGTCGTTGCAGATCACGCCGATCGAGACCGCCGCGTCCTCCTGCGGCAGGGGCCGCGCCAGCTCGGGCGGCAACTCCGGTGTGAGCGCCGGGTCCTGGGCCTGCCGCAGCAGTCCGGCGAACGAGGCGAACAGGTCGTCGTCGTACAGCGCGCTCTGTAGCGCCTGCCGCAGCCCGTTCCCGGTCAGCGGGGTGCCCGGGGTCGTGGACTCCTTGGGGGAGCGGTCCAGTCGCGCGGCGAGTGACAGGAACAACGGCTCGACGTCGCGGGGGTGTTCGGCGATCCGTTCCCGGCCGCGCGCCGGATCGGCCGCCCAGGCGGCGAAGTCGGGGAAGCGGTCGGCGGCGCCGCGGGCCATGTTCGCGAGCCAGCCCCGCGCGACCCGCGCCGGGTCCGGGTCGCCGCTGCTGTCCAGCACGACGCGGTCCGTGCGCCGGGGGTACTCCTGGGCGTACACCGCGCCGACGTACGTGCCGTAGGAGGTGCCCCACACCGACAGCCGCTCCTCGCCGAGCGCGGCCCGCAGCCGGTCGATGTCGCGCACCTCGTTGGCCGTCGACAGGCTGCGCAGCACCTCCCCGCCGTCGCGGTCGCAGGCCGCGGCCGTACGACGGGCGCGGGCCAGGTTCTCGTCGACCGAGCCGTCCGCGCCCGGCCAGGACCGCAGCGTCGAGAGGAAGCGGTCGCCCGCCTCCAGACCGCAGCTCGCGCGCGAACTGCCGCCCACCCCACGGGGATCGAGGCTCACGAGGTCGTAGGCCCCGCCCGTGGCGGCGCGCAGCGCCTCGCCCTGCTGCGTGATCCGCGCCACCCCCGAGCCGCCCGGACCGCCGGGGATCAGCAGGAGCGTGCCGCGCCGCTCGGAGGGCCGGCCGGAGCGCAGCCGGGACACGGCCACGGTGAGCGCGCGCCCCTGCGGTCTGCGGTAGTCGAGCGGTACGGACAGCTCGGCGCACTCCTGACCGGCCGGCCCGGCCGCCTTGGCGCAGGGCCGCCAGGAGAGCGCTTCGGGGGCCGGGCCGGCCGCCGTCACCGGGGGCGCGGTGAGGGACAGCGTGGTGGCGACGGCGGCGGCCGACAGGCCGAGGAACAGGGCGCGTTGGGTGCGTGTCGTGGTCATGGGACGAGCCTCGCGGACCGGGTCGGCCCCCTCCCATCCGGCTGCCGGGCCGGTGCGGCCGGGGGCGTTCCCCCGTACGTGTGGGGGGCGGGCCGGGCGGGGTCAGTTCCCGGCGACGCCGGCCTGGGCGGGGCTCGCGGGCTCGGCGTCCTCGATCGCGAGGCGCCGTGCCGTACGGCGGGCCGTGCCCGCCGCCCAGCCGCCCGAGGTGAGCAGGCCCAGGAGCAGGACGGCCACCCCGCAGCCGGTCAGGACCCACCACGCGGGGCGGGCCGCGCCGGAGAAGGTCGCGGCGTAGGAGGAGGGGTCGATGCGGGAGGCGATCACGGCGCCGATGACGGCGACGCCGAGGGTCGAGCCGGTCTGCCGGCTCGTGGAGGCCACGGCCGCCGCGACCCCGGCCTGGGCGCGCGGCATCCCCGAGACGGCCGTGTTCGTGATCGGCGCGTTGATGAAGCCGAAGCCGAGACCGAACAGGGCGAAGCCGGTCAGCAGGCTCCACGTGTGCTCCTGCGCGTCGAAGCCGGCGAAGGCCGCGCCGCTCGCCGTCATCGCCGCGCCCGCGATCAGCAGCGGCACGCGGGTGCCGCGCGAGCCGACGAGGCGGCCCGACAGCGGCGCGCACACGAAGGACAGCGCGGCCATCGGGAGCATCATCAGCCCGGCGTCGAGCGCGTTCAGGCCCCGCACGTTCTGTAGATACAGCGTGTTCAGGAACAGGAAACCGGCCAGCGCGGAGAAACCGCACACCGCGATCACCGTGGCCCCGCTGAACGGGGCGCTGCGGAAGAAGCGCAGGTCGATCAGGGGCTCCGGGCGCCGCCCCTCGTAGCGCACCAGCCCCAGCAGGGCCAGGACGACCACCGCCGCGCAGGACAGGATGAGCGGCGAGGTCCAGCCCGCGTCCGGCGCCTCGATGATGCCGAAGGTCAGCGCGCCGAGCAGGGCGATCACGAGGAGCTGCCCGACCGGGTCGGGGCGGCGCGCCCGCGCGGCCCGGGACTCGGGCACGTAGCGCGCCGTGAGGACGAGCGCCGCGACACCCACCGGCAGGTTGACCCAGAAGATCGACCGCCAGCCGACCGAGTCCACGAGCAGACCGCCGATCAGCGGACCGGCCGCCATCGAGACGCCGACGACCGCGCCCCACACCCCGATGGCCCGTGCCCGCTCGCGCGGGTCGGTGAAGGTGTTGGTGATGATCGACATGGCGACCGGGTTGAGCATCGAGCCGCCGACCGCCTGGACCATCCGGAAGACGATCAGCAGCTCCAGGCTGGGCGCGACGGAGCACAGCGCCGAGCCCAGCGTGAAGACGAGCAGCCCGATACGGAAGACACGGCGCCTGCCGATCCGGTCGGCGGTGGAGCCCGAGAGCATCAGCAGCGAGGCGAGGACCAGGGTGTACGCGTCGATCGTCCACTGCATCCCGGAGACGCTCGCGTGCAGCTCGCGCTGCATCGAGGGCAGGGCGACGTTCAGCACGGTGTTGTCGAGACTGACGATCAGCAGGCTCATGCAGCAGATCGCGAGGACCAGCATCCGGCGCCGGTGACTCAGGACGGGGGGTGAGCCCCCCGGGGAGGAGCTGCCGGGGAGGGGGGCACCGGGGGAGGGGCTGCCGGGGGAGGCACCGGGGGCGGGCGGCTCGGCGCTCGGGGAGGCGGGCGTTTCGGGCATGGCGGCAAGCCTAGTCGATAGTACGGTTAACTAACTAATAAATCGGTGCTGTGGACACCGGAACACCGGCCGCGGCCGAGTGCGGGACAATGACTCCATGTCCCTTGCGCTCCCCGCCGTCGCCACCCCGCTGACGATCGGCCCGCACACCGTCCAGCCGCCCGTCGTGCTCGCCCCCATGGCGGGCATCACCAACGCGCCGTTCCGCACCCTGTGCAGGGAGTTCAGCGGCGGCAAGGGCCTGTTCGTGAGCGAGATGATCACCACGAGGGCGCTGGTGGAGCGCAACGAGAAGACGATGCAGCTCGTCCGCTTCGGCCCGAGCGAGACGCCCCGCTCGATCCAGCTCTACGGAGTGGACCCGGCCACCGTCGGCAAGGCCGCCCGCATGATCGCCGAGGAGGACCTGGCCGACCACATCGACCTGAACTTCGGCTGCCCCGTGCCGAAGGTCACCCGTAAGGGCGGCGGCTCCGCCCTGCCCTACAAGCGCAACCTGCTGCGCGCCATCCTGCGCGAGGCGGTGACCGGCGCGGACGGCCTGCCGGTCACCATGAAGATGCGCAAGGGCATCGACGAGGACCACCTCACCGCGCTGGACGCGGGCCGGATCGCCGTCGAGGAGGGCATCAGCGCGATCGCCCTGCACGGCCGCACCGCCGCCCAGCACTACGGCGGCACCGCCGACTGGGAGTCGATCGCCCGCCTCAAGGAGCACGTCCCCGAGATCCCGGTGCTCGGCAACGGCGACATCTGGAGCGCCGAGGACGCGGTCCGCATGATGCGCGAGACCGGCTGCGACGGAGTGGTCGTGGGGCGCGGCTGCCTCGGCCGCCCCTGGATCTTCGGCGACCTCGTCGCCCTCTTCGAGGGCACCGCCGCGCCCGCCGCCCCCTCCCTGCGCGAGGTCTCGGCGGTCATGCTGCGCCACGCCACCCTGCTCGGCGAGTGGCTGGGCGACGAGGCGCGCGGCGTCATCGACTTCCGCAAACACGTCGCCTGGTACCTCAAGGGCTTCTCGGTCGGCTCCGAGATGCGCAAACGGCTCGCGATCACCTCCTCCCTCGCGGAACTCGCCGAAGGGCTCGCCGCCCTCGACCTCGACCAGCCCTGGCCGAGCGCCGCCGAGGGCCCCCGTGGCCGCACCTCCGGCAAGAACCGCGTCGCCCTCCCGGACGGCTGGCTGAACGACCCGTGGGACTGCGCGACCCTCACGGAGGACGCCGAGTCGGACACCTCGGGGGGCTGACGCGGGGGTGGGGGACACGCTCGACCTCTGGAAGCGGCACTGCGGGCGGGTCCCCGAGGAGGTGTGGGAGCGCACCGGCCTCACCACCCTGATCCTCGCGGACAACGAACTGACCGCACTGCCCGCCGCCGTAGGGCGCCTGCGCGCCCTGCGCACCCTCGACCTCGGCCACAACCTGCTCACCGGACTGCCGGAGGAACTCGGCGCGCTCACCTCCCTGAGCGACTGCCTCTACCTGCACGACAACCGCCTCACCGCACTCCCCGACAGCCTGGGCGCGCTCACCGCCCTGCGCTACCTCAACATCGGCGAGAACCCCCTGACGGCGCTCCCCGCCGCGCTCGGCGGCCTGAGCGCCCTCCTCGAACTGCACGCCCAGCACGCACACCTGCGCACCCTGCCCGACTCGCTCGGCCGGCTCACCCGGCTGCGCGAACTGCGGCTGCGCGGCAACGCGTTGACCGCCCTGCCCGCCACCTTCGCAAAGCTGCGCGCACTGCGCCGCCTGGAACTGCGCGACAACCGGTTCACGAGCGTCCCCGCCTGCCTGGCGGGCCTTCCCCTGCTGCGCGAACTCGACCTGCGCGGCAACCCGCTGACCACCCTGCCGCGCTGGCTGACCCGGCTGCCCGCGCTGGAACGACTCGACCTGCGCTGGACGGGGGCGGCGGCGGAGGCGGAGGCGGAGGCGGGCGTACGCGGGGAGCTGGAAGCGCGCGGGTGCGTGGTGTGGACCTGAGGGGCGGCCGGGCGGGACCGGTGCACACGAGGCGGACCGAGCCGGACCGGCGAACCCAGGGAAACCCTGGTGTCCGGTGGGGCCTTGGGGGATCATGAGCATCCCGGGGACGGCAGGACACGCCCAACCCCGCTGGTGCTGTCGCCGAGTTGATTACCGAGAGAAGACGACGTCATGAGTTCGCCGCTGGAAGACCGCCTACGCCACATGGAGGAGAGCCTGAACACGAGCGTCCCGCACTCCGCGCGGATGTGGAACTACTGGCTCGGCGGCAAGGACAACTACGAGGCGGACCGCCAACTCGGCCAGCGCATGGCCGAGTTGTACCCGCAGATCATCGAGATCGCCCGTGCCTCACGGAAGTTCCAAGCGCGCGCGGTGCGGTACCTGGCCGCCGAGGCCGGAATCCGGCAGTTCCTCGACCTCGGTACGGGCCTGCCCACAGCCAACGCCACGCACGAGATCGCGCAGGAGGCCGCGCCCACCTCCCGGATCGTGTACGTCGACCACGACCCGATCGTCCTCGCCCACGCGCGGGCCCTGCTCACCAGTGGCCCCGAGGGAGCCACCGACTACGTGCACGGCGACCTCACGGACGCGCGTGCCGTGCTGAAGGAGGCGGCCCGCACCCTGGACCTCAGCCGGCCGGTCGCCGTCCTGATCATGTCCACCCTCGGTCACGTCGCCGACAGCGGCGAGGCCCACGCCCTGCTCCGCTCCTACCTCGACGCGCTGCCCTCCGGCAGCTACCTCGTGCAGTGCGACACCATCGAGACACCCGAGTCCAAGGCCGCCTCCGACGACTACGCGGACGGCGGCGCGATGCCGTACATCTCCCGCCCCAAGGAGGAGATGGCCCGCTTCACGGAGGGCCTCGACGTCCTCGACCCCGGCTTCGGCTCGATCAGCCTGTGGCGCCCCGAGGAACCGCCGACCGGGGAACCCCTGGAGCAGTGGGGGTTCGTGGGGCGCAAGCCGTAACCGGGCGGCGGGCCCGGGGGCCGCTCCTAGTAGGGCTTTGTTACGTCTTTGGGCAGGTGGTCGTTCTGGTGGTTTCCTGCTGGTATGAGGGTGGATGAACTTGCCGCGTGTCGGGCTCGGTTGGAGGAGTTCGCGAGGGAGGTGTTCGCGCCTCTAGCGCGTGCTGATCAGCGAGTGAAGGGCGGGCTGTACCTGCGAGGCCCGCTGCTGGACGGGCGTCGCAAGTCGATGCAGCCGATGGCTGGACGGCTCGGCGTGGACCATCAGCAGTTGCAGCAGTTCATGACCTCGTCGACCTGGCCGGTGGACATCGTCCGCGCCAGGCTGGCCCGCCGGGCAGTGGCGGTGGTGCGGCCGCAGGTGTGGGTGGTGGACGACACCGGGTTCCCGAAGGCAGAACCTCGCTGATCTTCGGGGACTTGCGGCACCACGGTGGCAGGATGGCCGAGGAGAACCGCTTGCGCTCGCCGGTGGCCTCGTCGACGCGCTTGTCGTTCACCCGCGGGGCTTTCACCTCGACCACCCCGGCTGCGGTCGTGACCTTCCTCGGCTGGTGATAGCCGTTGCGGACGACCAGGCGGTGCCCGCTCTCCCCGCGCTGGTCAGCCAACTCGGCTATATAGGCGTTGACTTCAGCCTCCAGGGCGGCGGCCAGCATCCGCCTCGCACCCTCGCGAACGATGTCGTCGATCAGGGAGCCGCTCTCGGCCGTTCCATCGGCATTCACTACGCAGCACGGGCGTGCCTTCGCGGCCGACGGTGCAACGTCGGCCTACTCGATGACCAGAAGTCGATCACTCGGGAAGGTACGCCCTTCGCGTTCAGCCCGAGGCCGATCCACAGGTCATGCGCATTGCTAAAATTCCGGAGGCCGGAAGCACTATCGCTTTCGACCCACCGGAATGGAATCGGCTACTAGCCGATTTCTCGGACTCTAAGAACGCCGGGCAAAGCGTGCCACTATAAGCGCTATGGCCGCAATTCCCGCTGCCGACAGGAGCGCTATCTTAAGCGCCCCCCCGGAAAATGCACTGGAGATCACCGCAGCTGCTAGTGCTAGAACCAGAACTGCCGATACTGTAGAAGATCGCGTTGCTGCCACTTGCTCATCTCTCCTCAGCACTCATCGGACAGACCGCATCCAAGCGAAAGGCCGAAGCCTGCCTCGGCGCCGATCAGGCCGGCCGCGCCAAGCGCACTCAGCGAAGCTCCACCCGTGGGGGTCGCCGCGGCAACCCCCACCACGGCAAGCCCGACGCTCATCGCGTCCGTAATAGACCACTGACCATTCGGATCAGTGTTGTTGATCGGATCGCCGCCTGCATAGGCATAACGGTTTCCGCGTGCAGGGTCGCCGAGGAAGCTGTACTGGTCTTGGGTGGTGAAGCGGCCGGTGGTCGGGTCGTACCAGCGCCGGCCGAATTTCACGTAGCCGGTGGTGCGGTCGTAGGTGCCGCCGACGAAGCGGTAGGGGTTCTGGACGGCGGCGGTGCCGGTGGGCTTGTCGATCTGGACGGCGCCGTAGGGATCGTGTAGTCGAAGATCGCCGGACTGGTCGGTGGACTGGTTGATGAACTGCACCGGGTTTCCGATGCCGTCGACGATGTAGTACGCCTCGTACCCGTTCGTGGTGCGCAGGGACAACGGCTGGCCGGTGGTGGGGTCGTGGTCGATGTAGGCCGTGCCCTCCTTCAGCTCGACCTGCTCGACCACCGGCATCCCGTACTGGTCCGGGGCGCCGTACACGTAGTCGACGTCCTCGCCCTTGTCCGTAGTCTGGTGGGTGAGCTCGTTGGCGTCCTCATCGGCGTAGGTGTACGTGCCGTTGCCGGTCTTGGCGGTGCTCATGCGGCCGGCCGCGTCGTAGGTGAGCTCCGACAGCTTGGGGGTTTTGGTCAGGCCGCCCTTGGCGTCGTAGCTGTAGCCGGATGTGGTGATCTGGTTGGCCGCATCATACGCGAGCGACTGGTCGGTGCTGCCATCAGAGTTCCGGAGGACGAGGTCTCTGTGTAAGCCACCGGCGGCGTGTCCTCGAACTCCATCAGGGTGAGCATCGCGCCCATCGAGGCGTGGGCACCTTCGGCGGTCGGCAGCACCTGGAGGACGATGTCCCCGTGCGAAGCCAGGGCGGCGATGTGCTGCAATTGCGCGGCCATCACTGCGTGTCCTCCGACCGGTAGCCGCAGGACATGTTCATGGAGGATGACCCAGAACTGAGGGCGCGCCGCGTCGCGCAGAATCTCCTGCCGTTTGAGCCGCACGGCGATCTGCTCTCGGAAGTACTCCAAGGCGGCGAACGGCTGGGCCTCGATCAGGGTTGCCCGCATGTAGTCCGTGGTCTGCAGCAGTCCAGGCACGACGGTCGGGGCGAACTCCGCGATGCTGTTGCGGCTTGCGCTGGCCGGTCTCGAACTGGGCGATGTAACCGGCCGAGACGAACACCAGGCTGCCCAGTCCGGACTGGGCGAGACCGGCCGCCGTCCTGGCGCGCTTCAGCTCCTCGCCGAAGTACTCCCAGGTGAGGATCTTGAACTCTTCGTCGGTGCTCAAGGCTCGTCCCTTGTGCGCAAGTTGCGCATTGCCGTCGCATGTGCGGCATCGGTCCCAACCTACGAGACGCCGAGCGGGTCCACCCTCCGTCACCCGTACTTCGCACCCGTACGAGGGCCCCGACGCGGAAGGAGAACCGTCACGTCGAACGAGCGTGCGGCGAGGGGGTGAGGGGCGCGGATCGAGCGGCCGCCCCTCCCCGGCCGCCCCCTACGCCCCGTGCCCCCCGTCCACCGAGAACTCGGCGCCGGTGATGTAGGCCCCCGCCGGGCCCGCCAGGTGGGCCACCGTCGCGGCGACCTCGTCGGCGGTGCCGAAGCGGCCGAGGGCGGTCATGGCCGACTGGTTCTGCGCGTAGGGGCCGTCCGCCGGGTTCATCGCGGTGTCGGTGGGCCCGGGGTGGACGATGTTCGCCGTGATGCCACGGCCGCCCAACTCCCGTGCCAGCGCCTTCGTCAGGCCGATCAGCGCCGACTTGCTCATCGCGTACAGGGTCCCGCCGGGGCCCGGTACGCGCTGGGTCATGCAGGTGCCGATCGTGATGACGCGGCCGCCCTCGGGCAGTACGGCGGCCGCCGCCCGCGAGGTGAGGAAGACGCCGCGCACGTTGACGGCGAGCACCCGGTCCACGTCGGCCGGGGTCAGGCTCTCCAGCGGGCCCAGCAGGCCCACGCCCACGTTGTTGACGAGGACGTCCAGGCGGCCCAGTTCCCGTACCGTGCGGGTCACCGCCTCGGCCGCCTCGGCCGCGTCCCCGGAATCGGCCCGCAGGGCGACCCCGTACCGCCCCAGGGACCGGACCTCCCGCACGACCTCCTCGGCCGCCTCCTTGCCCTCGACGTACGTGACCGCCACGTCCGCCCCGGCCCGCGCGAGCCGCAGCGCGCTCGCCGCGCCGATCCCCCGGCTGCCGCCGGTCACCAGTGCCACCTTGCCGTTCATGTGTTCCGCCGTCCGTAGCCGTTGTCCGCTGTCAGTCGTCAGCAAGTCGTTGCTTGTTCAATGACAGCGGGGCGGGGCCCCGGATGCTGGCAGCATTCCGACCTGGCGTTCCCGGACTTGACCTCAAGCCCGCTTGATGACGGAGGCTGCGATCATGACCACACACACGGATCACGCGGAGATCGGCGCACTCGTCGACCGGTACTTCCGGGCACTGGACGCACGGGAGTTCGCCGCGGGCTGGGCCAGGGACTTCTTCACGGACGAGGCGCGCATGGAGATGCCGGTCGGAGTGGACCAGGGCGCCGAGGCCGTCCGCGCCACCGAGCGGGCCCTGCGCCGCTTCGACCGCACCCAGCACCTCGCCTCCGGGGTCATCACCGACACGGCGGAGGGGGCGGGGCGGGCCACCGCCTCCTGGAACGCCCTGATGACCCACGTCCACCGCGAGGCCACGCTCCGGGAACGCGGCGAGCGGGCCGACCCCCTGTTCCTCGTGGGCGGCCGCTTCGAGGCCGAACTCCACCGCACCCCGGACGGCTGGCGCTTCACCCGCCTGACCGTCCGCCCGATCTGGACGAAGGGCCAGCCGCCGCCGGGCGTCAGCGAGGGCTGAGCCCCCGGCCGGTCACCGCGCGGACCACCGCCCGCCCCCGGGAAGGCGACCCGCGCGGCCCGGCCCGCTCAGCCCGCCCCCACCGCCGTCAGCAGGGCCAGCGGGGCCGCCGCCGAACGCGATTCGCGGGTGCAGGCGTGCGGGTACGGGACGGGGGAGGGGTACTCCTCGCGGCTGTAGCCGGCGAGGACCTCGGGCAGGCGGTGGCCGTCGGCGGACGCCGCCTCGGTCAGGGCGCGCGCGATCCTCGACGCCTCGTCGTGCAGGCCGTAGCGGGCCAGGCCCAGGGCGATCAGGGCGTTGTCGTGCGGCCAGACGGAACCCCGGTGGTAGGACAGCGGGTGGTAGGCGGGCTGCCCGGCGGCGAGTGTCCGCACGCCCCAGCCGGAGAAGAAGTCCGGCTCCAGCAGCCTGCGGCCCACCGCCTCCCCGTACTCCTTGTCCAGCAGGCCCGACCACAGCAGGTGACCCGCGTCGGAGGCGAGCGCGTCGACCTGATGGCCCTCGCCGTCCAGGGCCAGCGCGGGGAACGCGCGGTCCCGCATCCAGAAGTCCCGCTGGAAACGGTCCCGCAGGTCGAGGGCGGTCTGCTCCAGCAGGTCCGCGTACACCTCGTCGCCCCACACGGCCCGTGCCAGGTGGGAGGTGCGGCGCAGCGCGTCGTAGGCGTAGCCCTGCGCGCCCGCGGCCATCACCGGGCCGCTCGGCCGGCTGCCGTCCGCCGAGCAGATCGCGCCCGGGGAGTCCTTCCAGTTCTGGTTGGCGAGACCGCCCTCGTCGGCGCGGTAGACGAGGTAGCCGCGCGAGGTGAGCCCGCCGTGGTCCAGCATCCAGCCGACCGCCGCCCTGGCGTGTTTCTCCAGGCGCCGCGCGAGCGCCGGATCGCCCGTGCGCTCCGTGTACGCGCCGAGCAGGACCAGGAACAGCGGGGTCGCGTCCACCGAGCCGTAGTACCGGCCGAAGGGCACCTGGCCGAAGTGCGCCAGTTCGCCGTGGCGCACCTCGTGCACGATCTTCCCGGGCTGCGCGACCAGCCCCTCCGTCTTCTCCGTCGCCTGCGTCGCCGCGAGCGCGGCGAGCGTCGCCGCCGCCGGGGCCGCGCGGTAGGGGAGCAGGAACAGCGAGGTCAGCAGCGCGTCCCGGCCCAACAGGGCCTGGAACCAGGGGGCTCCGGCCGCCGGGACCCGCACCTCCTCCCCGTCCGGTCCGCGCGCCGGTACCTGGAGCGAGGCGAGGTCCGCGAGTCCGCGCGTACAGGCCGCGCCCAGCTCCGGCCGGCCCGCCGTGAGCGCGGTCTCCACCGAGTCCGCCGCGAACGCGGCCGCCTCGTCGGCGAGTTGGCGGGCCGCCTCCGCCGGGCTGTGCGGGGCGGTGCGCTGCTCCGGCAGGCCGTGGGGGCGGGCCAGGACCCGCAGGCTCACCTCGGCCGAGCCCTGCGGCTGCGGCTCCAGGGTCCACACCAGGCGGCGCGCGCCCGTCCCCGTCTCCTCGACCGCCTCCGGCGCGGGCCGCGCGGTCACGCTGGTCGCCGAACTCCAGTCGCCCCGGCGGTAGGTGAATTCGAGGCCGCCCTCGTCCAGCACCTTCCGGCCGCGCACCGCGCCCGTCTTGCTGTACGTCCGGAAGTCCGAGCGCAGTTCGAACTGATCGGTGAAGTCCGCGTCCACCGTCAGCCCGACCCGCACGGAGAGCGGCGCGGGGCGGTTGCTCGTGATCCGTAAGGTCTCCACGAACACACCGTCCACGACGGCCTGTTCACGGAAGACGGTGTACGGCGGCGGATCGGTCCGCCCGCCGCGCGGGGTCAGCACCGCGCGCAGCGTGTCCCCGCCGCGGGACGGCACGAGGACCTCGGGCACCCGCCCGTCCACCGTCAGCTGCCAGCGGCTGAGATGGCGGGCGTCGTGGACGAACAGGCCGTCCGGCGAACTTCCCCGTACCCCGGTGATGTCCCCCGCCGCGTCCACGGCCGCGAACGTCGCCCCGTGGACCAGTACGTGCTGTGCTGAGCGTGCCGTCATCCCTCAGTCCCTCCCTCGGCCAGCAGGTCGAGGGTCAGGGCCGCCGTCCAGCCGAACCGGCGCGCCCCGCACCCCCGCCCCGTATACGGATCGACGTACTCCGCGAAGTCCGTGGCGCCCGCCGTCTCCAGCAGCGCCCGGCGCAACTCCGTCGCGCGGGCCCGCTCACCGTGCGCGCGCAGACCGCGTTCGAGCAGCCAGTTGATGTTGAACCAGGCCGGTCCCCGCCAGTAGCGCTGCGGGTCGAAGGCCGGTGAGGTCAGATCGTGGCTCGGCACCATGCGGGCAGGCCCGCCCAGCCCGAAGCGGGGGCCGGACACCGTGTCCACGAGCCCCGCGACCACCTCGCGCGGCAGCTCCGGCAGCAGGAGCGGAATCAGGCCCGAGACGCCGCGCTCCCGCACGAGCGGCCGGGGGTCCCCGCCTCTTTGCGTGCCGGCCGCCACCTTCTCCGGGACCGCCGGCCCAAGCCCGGCGGCCGTCTCCCCGGCAGAACCCGGCCGCGAGCGGACGGTGTCCCGCAGGACCGTTTCCCCGGGCGCGAGCGCCGCCGCGGCCTCCCCGGTCGCGAACGCCGCCGCGCCGCCCCGCGGTCCCGCGGCCCGCACCGGGGCCGTCTCCGCAAGCGGCTCCCCGGCCTGCGCGGGTACGGGGGCGTGCCCCGCCGGGGACGGCTCCGCGCCCAGATCCCGGCACAGGAACATCCCCGCCTCCCCGTCCCACAGCCGGGTCACCAGGGCCCGGGTGAGCCGCCGGGCCCGCTCCCTGCGGGGGCCGGGGGCGCCGCCGAGGACCCCGGCGATCTCGGCGAGGGCGTACTCCGAGGCGATCAGCAGCGCGTTGAACGCGGGATCCTCCACCGCGAACAGGCCCCCGCCGCCGAGCCCCGAACCGGGCGCCGCGTCGTCCGCGTAACCACGGTCGCGGTACTCGGCCGCGAGCCGCACGTACCGCCCGTAGTCGAGATCGGTGGGACGGTCCTCCGGGGCGCCGTGGTCGAGATCGGCCCTGCGGTACGAACGGGCCTCGGCCGGTACGACACGGGACAGCGGCGCGTCCCAGCTCGGGCTGTTGTCCATGCCCTGCTCCCACGGGTGGACCACCGACACCAGGCCGCCGCCGCCCAGGTCCCGGCACTCCAGCAGATAGCGGTGCCAGGCCGCCAGCCGGGGGTACATCCGCTCCAGGAAGCCGCGCGAGGCGGAGAGGCCCGGGGCGGCGCGGTGCACGAGCCACACCGCGAGGGCGTGCACCGGGGGCTGCACGATGCCCGAGGTCTCCGGGGCGCCGGGCGCCGCCTCCGCCGAGGAGGAGCGCCAGAAATCGGGGCTCGGGAAGTACGCGTCGAGCGGTACGGAGGGGTTGAAGACGATGTGCGGCACCCGGCCGTCGGCCCACTGCGCCGCGAAGAGCGTCTCCAGCTCCCGCTGGGCGCGTAAGGGCGACAGGTGGCGCAGGCCGATCGCGATGAAGGCCGAGTCCCAGGACCACTGGTGCGGGTACAGGCCGCGCGAGGGCACCGTCGAGGTCCCCGTCCAGTTCTCCGCCAGCACCTCCGCCGCCCCGGCCCACAGCCGGCCCGCCGCCGTACCCGCGTCCGGGGCCGCGCCGGAGGGCGCGTCCAGGACCGTGCCCGGGGTGATATTGGATGCGATCCGTGCGGAGCCGCTGGTCGCGGCCGGTGCGGAGGGGGGAGGCTGTGCCGGGGAGAGCGTGTGGCCACCGGGAGGGGAGTCGGCGTTGAGAAGACTGCGGCGGGTGGTGGTTCGGGACATGCGCTCCACGTGTTCTCCCCCGAGAGGTCCGGAGACGGTCCGGGCAGCGGGCAGCCCGGAAGAGCGGTACTGGGTACCGTAGGGTTACGTCTATTTAACACGCAAAACTCAATATGTAATGCGGAGTTGCCAAACGCAAGGGGGTTGGACATGGCCGGGAACCAGGCGAGCGCCGGGGACCTGCTCCATCTGGTGCGCAGTGGTACGGCCACGACGCGCGGCGCGCTCCAGCGGGTCACGGGCCTGTCCCGGGCCACCGTCGGACAGCGTCTCGACCGGCTGTTCCGGGCCGGCTGGCTGCGCGAGGGCGCGCCCGGCCCCGGCGTCTCACCCCTCGGCGGACGCCCCTCCGTGCGCCTGGAGTTCGAGGACCGGCACGCCGTCGTCCTCGCCGCCGACCTGGAGACCAGACATGCCCGTGCCGCCGTCCTCGGCCTCTCCGGCGAACTGCTCGCCGAGCACACCGGGCCGCTGCGCGTCGAGGACGGCCCCGAGGCCGTCCTCGGTGAACTCGGCCTCTGGTTCGGGCGCCTGCTGGAGAAGTCCGGGGCCTCCCCGGACACCGTGTGTGGGATAGGTCTCGCCGTGCCGGGGCCTGTTGACCGGGGGTCGGGCCGGGTCGTCCAGCCGCCCATCATGCCCGGCTGGGACGAGTACGACATACGCGGAAGAATACGGCGGGCCTTCGCGGAGGCCACCGGGGCCGGCGGGGGTGCCGGGGACACCGCGACCGGCCTCGCCCCCGGGCCCCTGCCCGTCCTCGTCGACAACGACGCGAACCTCATGGCGTACGGGGAGCAGCGCGCCGGATACCCGGACTGCTCCGCCTTCGCGCTGGTCAAGGTCTCCACCGGGATCGGCGCGGGGGTCGTCGTGGACGGCGCGATCTACCGGGGGGTGGACGGGGGAGCGGGTGACATCGGGCACATCCGGGTCCCCGAGGGGGAGGGGGTGCTGTGCGCGTGCGGCTCCTACGGCTGCCTCGCCGCCGTCGCGAGCGGCCGGGCGCTGGCCCGGCGGCTCACCGAGGCCGGGGTGCCCGCCTCCTCCGGCTCCGACGTCCGCTTCCTGCTCGCCGACGGGCATCCCGAGGCGACGGGCCTCGCCCGCGAGGCGGGCCGCCGGGTCGGCGAGGTGCTGGCCACCGTCGTGACGCTGCTCAACCCCGGGGTGCTGATGATCGCGGGCGACCTCGCGGGCACCCCCTTCCTCACCGGCGTACGCGAACTCCTCTACCAGCGGGCGCTGCCGCGCAGCACGGCCGGGCTGGAGATCGTGACCTCGCGGCTCGGCGAGCGGGCGGCGCTCGCCGGAGCGGGGGCGCTCGTCGTGGAGCACCTGTACGAGCCGGCCCGCGCCGAGCGGCGGCTGGCCGCGATGGGCCTCTGACCCACGCCCTTCTCCCTCCGCCCTTCTCCCCCTTCCCCTCGTCTCACCCCTTCCCTCGTCTTCCCCTCGTTCTCGTCACGCTGAGTGAGTGGCGGCGCGAACGGGCGACACCCGGCCGGCCGTTTCCCGGTCCCGGAAGCCGGCCCCGTGTCGGGGCTGAGGGCGGGGGCCGCGAACGGCACGGGATGACAGGAGCGCCCCGGGTGCGCCCCCGGGCCGTCCGCATGCTGGGAGAGCCCGCCCCGGAGGCACGTGATTCCCGCCACGCTTGAGGGGGCTATTGCTCACATGAGCGAGTTGGGGGCGTATTCAGGACCCTAAGAATGGCACTGAGTGCCATGACGGTAGCGTTCAACTCGTGAACTCATATGCCGGGGAGTGGCGCTCATGTGAGCGGAATTAACCGGAATGACATATTCCGATTCGAAGTAGTGAAGCCCGGCCCGGTCCGTGCTTCCACCCCTCCCACTTTCGATCTGCTGGCAGACGGCTGGTTCCGGCCCCAGGACACGCAAGCGCACGTACCGCCGGGCCTTCGATCTGGGTATGTTCCTCGCCGTCAGGGCAGTCGGAAGGGCGAGGAGTCGAGTCCTGTGTCGTCACAAGCGAAGAGCACGGATAACCCCGCGGTACGGAAGACCACCGGACCGGACACCGGGACGGTGAAGTTCGTCTACGACTTCACTGAGGGCAACCGTCATCTCAAGGACCTGCTCGGCGGCAAGGGCGCGAACCTCGCCGAGATGACCAACCTCGGCCTGCCCGTCCCGCCCGGTTTCACCATCACGACCGAGGCGTGCAAGACGTACCTGGAGAGCGGCAAGGAGCCCGCGGCCCTGCGCGACGAGGTGAGCGCCCACCTCGACGCGCTGGAGGCCACGATGGGCAAGAGGCTCGGCCAGGCCGAGGACCCGCTGCTCGTCTCGGTCCGCTCCGGCGCCAAGTTCTCGATGCCCGGGATGATGGACACCGTCCTCAACATCGGCCTGTCCGACGCCTCCGTCGCGGGGCTGACCGCCCAGGCCGGGGACGAGCGCTTCGCGTGGGACTCCTACCGGCGGCTGATCCAGATGTTCGGCAAGACCGTGCTCGGCGTGGACGGCGACCTCTTCGAGGAGGCGCTGGAGGCGGCCAAACGAGCGAAGAAGGTCGCGACCGACGTCGAACTCGACGCCGCCGACCTCAAGAAGCTCGTCAAGCAGTACAAGAAGCTCGTCGAGCGCGAGGCCGGACGGCCCTTCCCGCAGGACCCGCGCGAACAGATGGACCTCGCGATCCACGCGGTCTTCGACTCGTGGAACACCGACCGCGCCAAGCTCTACCGCCGTCAGGAGCGCATCCCGCACGACCTCGGCACCGCCGTCAACGTGTGCTCGATGGTCTTCGGCAACCTCGGCCCCGACTCGGGCACCGGCGTCGCCTTCACCCGCGACCCGGCCAGCGGCCACCAGGGCGTCTACGGCGACTACCTGCAGAACGCGCAGGGCGAGGACGTCGTCGCCGGAATCCGCAACACCGTGCCGCTCGCCGATCTGGAGCGGATCGACAAGCCCTCGTACGACGAGCTCATGCGGATCATGGCGACGCTGGAGAACCACTACCTGGACCTGTGCGACATCGAGTTCACGATCGAGCGCGGCAAGCTGTGGATGCTCCAGACCCGCGTCGGCAAGCGCACCGCGGCCGCCGCCTTCCGCATCGCGACCCAGCTCGTCGACCAGGGCCTCATCGGTGAGGCGGAGGCGCTCCAGCGGGTCAGCGGCGCCCAGCTCGCGCAGCTCATGTTCCCCCGCTTCGACGACGAGGCGCGCACCGAGGTCGTCGGCCGCGGCATCGCCGCCTCGCCGGGCGCGGCCGTCGGCAAGGCCGTCTTCGACTCGTACACCGCCGTCAAGTGGTCGCGCTCGGGCGAACAGGTCATCCTGATCCGCCGCGAGACCAACCCCGACGACCTCGACGGGATGATCGCGGCCGAGGGCATCCTCACCTCGCGCGGCGGCAAGACCTCGCACGCCGCCGTCGTCGCCCGCGGCATGGGCAAGACCTGTGTGTGCGGCGCCGAGGACCTGGAGGTCGACACCAAGCGGCGCCGCATGACGACCGCCTCCGGCACCGTCGTGGAGGAGGGCGACCTCGTCTCGATCGACGGCTCCAGCGGCAAGGTCTACCTCGGTGAGGTCCCCGTCGTGCCCTCCCCGGTGGTCGAGTACTTCGAGGGCCGCATGCACGCCGGGGCCGAGGAGGCCGACGAGCTGGTCGAGGCCGTGCACCGGATCATGGCCTACGCCGACCGCACCCGCAGGCTGCGCGTACGCGCCAACGCCGACAACGCCGAGGACGCCCTGCGCGCCCGCCGCTTCGGCGCCCAGGGCATCGGCCTGTGCCGCACCGAGCACATGTTCCTCGGGGAACGCCGCACCCTGGTCGAGACGCTGATCCTCGCCGACACCGACGCCGAGCGCGAGAAGGCCCTCGAACAGCTCCTGCCGCTCCAGAAGCAGGACTTCGTGGAGCTGTTCGAGGCGATGGACGGACTGCCGGTCACCGTGCGGCTGCTGGACCCGCCGCTGCACGAGTTCCTGCCCGACATCACCGAACTCTCCGTGCGCGTCGCGCTCGCCGAGGCCCGCAAGGACTCCAACGAGAACGACCTGCGCCTGCTCCAGGCCGTGCACCGGCTGCACGAGCAGAACCCGATGCTCGGACTGCGCGGGGTCCGGCTCGGCCTCGTCATCCCCGGCCTGTTCACCATGCAGGTACGGGCCATCGCGGAGGCCGTGGCCAGTCGCAAGGCCGCGAAGGGCGACCCGCGCGCGGAGGTCATGATCCCGCTCGTCGGCACCGTGCAGGAACTGGAGATCGTCCGCGAGGAGGCCGAGCAGGTCATCGCCGAGGTCGAGGCCGCGAGCGGCGTCCAGCTCAGGCTGTCGCTCGGCACGATGATCGAACTGCCGCGCGCCGCGCTGACCGCCGGGCAGATCGCCGAGGCCGCCGAGTTCTTCTCCTTCGGCACCAACGACCTCACCCAGACCGTGTGGGGCTTCTCCCGCGACGACGTCGAGGCCAGCTTCTTCACCGCCTATCTGGAGAAGGGCATCTTCGGCGTCTCCCCGTTCGAGACCATCGACCGCGAGGGCGTCGGCAAACTCGTCGCCGACGCCGCGAAGGCCGGCCGGGCCACCCGCCCCGACCTCAAGCTCGGCGTGTGCGGGGAGCACGGCGGCGACCCCGAGTCCGTCCACTTCTTCCACGAGGTCGGCCTCGACTACGTCTCCTGTTCCCCCTTCCGCATCCCGGTCGCCCGCCTGGAGGCGGCCCGCGCCGCGGCCACGCCGTCCTCGGACTCGACCCGCTGACCACCTGACCCCGGGGCCGCCGCCCGTTCCGCCCACCCTCACGGGACCGGCGGCGGCCCCGGGCACGTAAGAGGAAGGGCGGCGCCTTGTGCGGAGGCGCCGCCCTTCGGTGCGCCGCGCCCCCCCTACGGCCGGGAGGCGCCGGGCACGGCGGGCCGCCGGGAACCCGCCCCCGCCCTCAGGCCGAGGGCGTGCCCTCCGCGGTGCCCGGTGGGTCCAGGTGAGCGGTGTCGCCCCAACTGGTCAGCCGGAGCGTTTGGCCGTCGCCCCGCCAGTGCGAGACCGAGGCGTTCGGTACGGGAGGCAGGTGCTCCGGGGCGGTGGCGCCGATGCCGGTCAGCACGTGACGCAGGGCGAGGACCACCCCGTCGTGCGCGACGACCAGGACCCGGCGCCCGGGGGCGGCGCGGCCCAGGTCGGTGAGGAACTGGCCGACGCGCAGGGCGACATCCGCGAAGGACTCACCCCCGGGCGGCCGGTACCACCAGTCGCCCAACAGCGCGCGCCGCGCCGCCTCGTGCGGCGCGCGGGCCCGTACGGCGGAGGGCGGGTGCAGTTCGAAGACGCCCGTCTCGCGGTCGCGGAGCCTCTCCTCGATCAGCATGTCCAGCGGCGCCGCACCCCGCTTCGCCGCGCTGTCCGCCATCGCCTGCCAGGTCTGCCGTGCGCGGGTGTAAGGAGAGCAGATCACCAGATCGGGTCCGGTGCCGGGGGCCTGGTCCGCCAGCCGGGCGCCCAGCGCCCCGGCCTGAGCGAGGCCCTCGGCGGTCAGGGGGATGTCACGGTCACGCCCCGGCACCGGGTCCGGCGCCCCGGACTCCGCGGCGGCGGCGAACGCGACGTTGGCCACGCTCTGGCCGTGGCGGACGGCCCACAGCGCCCGGAGCGGGCAGGGCGGGACCAGGCTCGCACCCGCCCCGCGGCCCGGCTCCGGACCGGGACCCGGCCCTGCCGCCGTACGCGTACCGCTCACCGCGCACCCACCCGGGCCCACGCGGGCGGCTGGACGGGGAGGGAGGGGGACGGGGCCGCCCCGGGGCGGGACAGCTCGACGAGGTCGTCCACGCGGGATCGTCCCTTCTGCGGCCGGCGCGGGGGCGCCACCGGTCTCCCGGCCGGCGCCGAGGTCACCGTAGCTCCCGACGTCCCACAGGAGCGCCGACGACACCGGGGCGCCGCCGGAACAGCGGTACGGCCTACGGCACGAGGGCGGCGCGTGCCGTCGCCAGGAAGGCCGGGACGCTCGCCCGCGCGTGCTCGGCCCCGTGCCACCACGTCATCGTGACGTCCGTCCGCGCGGCCTCCTCGCCCACCAGCGGGACGGCCGCGACCTCGTGGCGGGACGCGGGCCCCGCCACGGCCGTCTCGGGCAGCAGGGCGCAGCCCATACCGGCCGCCACGCACCGGCACAGCGCGGCCAGGCTCGCGACCTCGGTGTCGACGACGGGCGCCCCGGGGCCCAGAGCGCGGATCAGCGCGTCGAGCATCTCCCGGAAACCGCAGCCCGGCGGGGTCGCGAGGAAGGGCTCGCCGCGCAGGTCCCGGCCGCTCACCCGCGAGGCCGACGCGAGGCGGTGACCGGGCGGGGCGACGACCACCAGGCGCTCCGTGCCGAGGCTCTCGCTGGTCGTCAGCTTGTCGCCGGGGGCCGCGCCGTAGGTGAGCGCGACATCGACCTCTCCGCGGCGCACCCAGTCGTACACCTCGCCGCGACCGCCCTGGCGCACGGTCACCCGCACCCGCGGGTACAGCCCGCGGTAGCGGGCGAGCACGGCGGGCAGCCGGTGCGCGCACAGCGTCTCCAGTCCGCCGACGGTCAGCACTCCGCTCGGCTCCCGCGCCTCCTCGCCGACGGCGGCCCGCGCCTCCCGTGCGAGCAGCAGCATCCGGTCCGCGTACTCGACCAGCCGCTCACCGGCGGGGGTGAGGGACAGCCTGCGGTGCGCGCGGTCGAAGAGGCGCACGCCCAACTCGGCCTCCAGCGACTGGATCTGCTCCGTCACGCTCGACTGCGCGTAGTTCAGCTCGGCGGCGGCGCGCGTGAGGTTGAGCGTCCCGGCCACGGCCCGGAACGCTCGCAGGTGACGCAGTTCCATGGTCCGTCCTCCCCCTCCATCGGTCCCCCCGATGGTGCCATCGGCACATCCCGCTTCCGCAACCGGCGGAGCGTCGCGAGGATTCCGGAAGCCGGTCGCCGCCCACTCCCTCCCGCGCCCCCTCCCGTGCCGGCGGCCGGCCCCCTCCCTCTTCCTGCGACCGCCCCGCACGCCCTTCGCCTGCCCCGTCCCCCTTCCCGGAGGCCCCCATGCCCAGCCAGTCGGCACGTACCGTCCACGCAACCGAAGACGCCCCGGGAAGCCCTCCCGGCACGCCGGCACCGGCGGCCGCGCGGTCCGGCGGACTCCTGCTCCTCGGGATCTCGCTCGGCTACTTCATGGTGCTGCTGGACACCACGGTGGTCACGGTCGCGCTGCCGGCGATCGGCGCGGAGCTGTCCGGTTCGCTCAGCGGGCTCCAGTGGGTGTCCAACGGCTACACGCTCACCTTCGCCGCGCTGCTCCTGACCGCCGGTGCGCTCAGCGACCGCTACGGCGGCCGGAAGGTCTTCGTGACCGGGCTGTGGCTGTTCGCCGCGTTCTCCGGCGCCTCGGCGGCCATCGGCTCCCTCGGCGCGCTCATCGCGCTGCGCGCCCTGCTCGGTGTGGCCGGGGCGCTCCTGCTGCCCACCTCGCTCGCGATCATCGCGCACGCCTTCACCGAACCGGCCGTGCGGGCCCGCGCCCTGGGGGCCTGGGCCGCGATCAGCGGCAGCGCGCTCGCCGCGGGACCGCTGGTCGGAGGCGTCCTCAGCGACTCGCTGGGCTGGCGGGCCGTCTTCCTGATCAACGTGCCGGTCGCGCTCCTGAGCCTGGTCCTCGTCGTACGACACGCCCCGGCCAACGTCCCCGGGGCCGCCCGGGGCCTCGACCTGCCCGGCCAGGCCACGGCCGTCCTCGCCCTCACCGCGCTGACCTACGGGCTGGTCGAGAGCGGGCCGGAGGGCTGGGGCTCCCCGCGGGTCCTCGGGTCCTTCGCCCTCTTCCTCCTGAGCGCGCCGCTCCTCGTGGCCGCCGAGCGCCGTACGCCCACCCGGCGGCGCTCGCCCATGCTGCCGCCCGGCCTGTTCCGCGACCGGACCCTGTCCTGCGGACTGTGCGCCGGGCTGCTCGTCAACTTCGGCCTCTCCGGCGTGCTGTTCGTGCTCTCGCTGTCCTTCCAGGAGACGCACGGACACTCGGCGTTCACCACCGGGCTGCTGTTCCTGCCGCTCACGCTGCCGACCGCCTTCAACCCCGTCCTCACCGGCAGGCTCGTCGGCAGGATCGGGGCGCGCGGTCCGGCGATCACGGGCTTCCTGATGATGGGAGCGGGGGTGCTGGTGCAGTCCGCCGCCTCGGACGCGGACTCCACGGCCGCGCTCGCCACGACCTGCGCGGGCCTGCTCGTCATGGGCTTCGGCGTCTCCTTCGCCATCCCGCCGCTCATGACCGCCGTGGTCGGCTCGGTGGCCAGGGAACAGTCCGGCATCGCCTCGGGCGCCCTCAACTCCGCCCGCCAGACCGGCGCGGTGCTGGGCGTCTCCGTCCTGGGGGCGGTCATCGGCTCAGGGGCCCCGGACGCGAACGGCACCCGGTACGCGCTGCTGACCGCCGCTCTCTCGCTGCTCGCCGGGGCCGGTGTGGTCGCCGCCTGGCTGCGGCCGGGCGGCGGACCGGCGGGGAAGTGAGCCGGCCGGGCGGGCGGCGGGGGAGAGGCCGCCCGTTGTCCCGCGCCGGTGAGAGCGGGGCTCCGGCCGGGCCGGCTCAGCCCGGCAGCCCCTCGTAGGTCACCCCGGTCAGCTCCCGTGAGGCGTCCCAGAGCCGGCGCGCCGCCTCGTCGTCCAGCGTCCAGGGGGCACGCCAGGACGGGGCGGGGGCGCCGCGCCAGCCCGCGAGGCGCGGCCCGGTGAACGAGTCGCCGCGCACACCGGGCGCGGTCGCCGCGAACAGGGTCGGCAGGGCCCCCCGCTCCGCCGGCTGGGCCACGATCCGGTTGCCGAGTTCGACGGCCTTCTCGGTCCGCCTGCGCCCCTCCATCCGCACACCCGCCGTCTGGAGGTTGGTACGCGCGTAACCGGGGTGCGCCGCCGCGGCCACCGTCGAGAGCCCCGCCGCGGCCAGCCGCCTGCTCAGCTCGTGCGTGAACAGCAGGTTCGCCGTCTTCGAGCGCGCGTACGCGATCCAGCGACGGTACCCGCGCTCGCTGTTGAGGTCGTTGATGTCGATGTTGGCCATCAGGTGCATGAAGCTGGACACCGTGACGACGCGGCTGTCCGGCGTCCGCGTGAGCGCGGGCAGCAGGAGACCGGTCAGCGCGTAGTGCCCGAGATGGTTGACGCCGAACTGCCGCTCGAAGCCGTCCGCCGTGCGGCCGTACGGCAGCGCCATGACGCCCGCGTTGTCGATCAGCAGGTCGATCCGCCGCTCCGCGTGCCGGTCCGCGAACTCCCGCACCGAGGAGAGGTCCCCGAGGTCCAGCCGGGAGAACTCGGCGTGCGCGCCCGGGACTTCGGCGAGCAGCCGGGCCGTCGCGTCCCCACCGCGCCCCTCGTCCCGGCACGCGAGGACCACGTGCGCCCCGCGCCGCGCCAGCTCCCGGGCCGTGACGTAGCCGATCCCGCTGTTGGCCCCCGTGACGACCGCCGTACGGCCCCCCTGGTCGGGAATGTCACTCGCACTCCAGCCGGACATGACGCGGGCTCCCTTCACCTGATCCACACGGTCACGCGTCGCCCTGCCGCCGGGCACGGGGACGCTGGGGACCGCCTGCCCGCCACCCTAGCCAGCTACGCCCGGACACCTCAGGCCGCCGCCCCGCCGTCGACCACGAGATCCGCCCCGATCGTGGAGGCCGCGGCCGGTGAGGCCAGGTGCAGTACGGCCGCCACGACCTCCCCGGTGAAGGACACCCGGCCCAGGGGCGACTGCGTCTTCATACGCTCCGCCCGGTCCGCCGGACTCTCCCCGGGGCGCAGCGACATGGCGGTGTCGACCGGGCCCGGACTCACCGCGTTGATCCGCACGCCCTCCGCCGCGTGGTCCAGGGCCGCCGCCCGGGTCAGCGCGGACACGGCCGCCTTCGAGGCGATGTAGCCGGCGAGCCCCGGGAAGCGGCGGTGCGCACCCAGATTCGAGGCGATGTTGACGATCGCCCCGCCCGAGGACTGCGCGCGCATCCGGGCGATCTCCTCCCGCAGGCAGTGGAAGACGCCGGTCACGTTGACCTCGAAGAGGGTGGCCCAGTCCGCGTCGCTCAGCTCCGTCAGCGGGGCGCCGCCCCGGAAGACCCCGGCGTTGTTCACCGCCACGTCCAGCGAGCCGAACCGTTCCACGGCCCCGGCCACGAGCCGGCCGACCGCCGCCGGGTCGCCCACGTCGGTCGGGGACACGACGGCCTCGGCGCCCGCCGCGCCGACCTGGGCGGCCGTCTCCTCCAGGGCCTCGCGGCCCCGGCCGGCCAGCGTCAACGACGCGCCCTCGGCCGCGAAGCCGAGCGCCAGCGCACGGCCGAGCCCGGACCCCGCGCCCGTCACGAGCACGGACGCGCCCGAGAAGCGCGAGGGGAAGGCCGTGGGAGCGGGGGCGGGACGGGGAACGGAGGCGGTCGGTGTCATGAGAACTCCCTTGTCGGGTGCGGAAGTGCGGAAGTGCGGAAGTGCTGAGACGTCGCGTGCGCGGGTGCGCGGGTGCGCGGGTGCGCGGGTGCGCGGGGGCGTGCGCCGGTGCGGGGGCGTGAGGATCGCCGGGCGTCAGTTGTCAGGTGTGCCCGGACGGAATCTGGAACGGTCGTTCCTGAACCGATGCGCGGGTGCGCGGGTGCGCGAGTGCTGCGCGGGACCGGCGGCCGTCGCCGCGCGGCTCAGTCGAGCAGGGTGAGCGCCTCCCGGGCCGCGTCCCGGACGCGCGCCGGATCGGCCGAGACCTTGCCCACGACGCGCATCCCCTGGAGCAGTACCAGCAGGAGACGGGCCAGCGTCGCCGGGTCCCGCTTTGGGGGCAGTTCGCCCTGCGCCCGCGCGCGCAGCAGGGCCGAGTGCAGCAGTGTCTCGACGTGCGCCCAGCTGCGCTCCACCCGGTGGGCCGCCTCCGCGTCGCGCGCGCCGAGTTCGGCGGCGGTGTTCGTGACGAAACAGCCCCGGCCGCGCGTGGTGGCCTTCGCGGCCTCGTCCGCGAACCGCAGGACCACCGCGCGCACCCCGGGCAGCGCGGGGCCGGGCGCCGACAACTCCTCCAGCAGGCGCGGGTCCTGGCAGGCCCCGTACCGGTCGAGCGCGCGCAGGTACAGTTCGCGCTTGCCGCCGAAGGTCGCGTACAGACTGGCCCGGCCGATGCCGAGCGCGGCCACCAGATCGGCCATCGTGGTGGCTTCGTACCCGCGCTCCCAGAACAGCTCCATGGCCGTGCCGAGAGCCGCCTCGGGATCGAACTCCTTCGCTCTGCCCATGGGGCGAACCTAGAGGGAGATGGAACGTCCGGTCAAGAAAAACCGGGTCCCGCCTCCCTGCGGTGGCGCGGGACCTGCCGCAGCTCCCCGGGAGCCGCCCGAACGGTCGGACATCGCGGCCTCATAGGGTCGTGCCCATGCCCGACATACCTTTGACCTCGGTGTTCGTCCTGTGCCTGGCCGCGCTGGCCGCCGGCTGGATCGACGCCGTCGTGGGCGGCGGCGGACTCCTGCTGCTGCCGGCCCTGTTCCTCGGTGTCCCGCACGTCGCCCCCGCCCAGATCCTCGGCACCAACAAGGCGGTCGCCGTCGTCGGCACCGGCGCGGCCGCCGTCACCTACGCGCGCCGCGCCCCGGTGAACGTCAGGACCGCCGTGGGCATCGGGATCGCGGCCGTGTGCGGATCGATGACCGGGGCCTTCTTCGCGGCCGGTATCGACAGCGACCTGCTGCGCCCGCTCATCATGGTCGTCCTGCTCGCCGTCCTGGCCTTCGTGATGCTGCGGCCCTCCTTCGGCACCGCGGTCCAGGGACCGCCGGCCGGGCGCGCCCGCGTGCTCACCGCGATCGGCGTCGCCGGGCTCGGCATCGGCTTCTACGACGGGCTGTTCGGGCCGGGCACCGGAACCTTCCTGGTCATCGCGCTGACCGCCGTGCTGCACCTCAATCTGGTGACCGCCTCGGCCACCGCGAAGATCGTCAACGTGTGCACGAACCTCGGCGCGCTCGGCATGTTCGCCTACCACGGCACCGTGATGTGGCAACTGGCCGCGCCCATGGCCCTGTGCAACCTCGTCGGCGGGATGACCGGCGCCCGCACCGCGCTCAACCGGGGCAGCGGCTTCGTGCGCCTCGTCCTGGTCGTGGTCGTGGTGACCCTGGTCGGGAAGCTCGCCTACGACCAGTGGCTGGGCTGAACGGCCCCGGTGCCCGGCGAGGGGCGACCGGGGCGGGGGCCGCCCGCGGGCCCCGCCCCGCCCCCTCCGCCGTCACAGCCCGACGCCGCGCGCCCTGCGGTGCAGCAGCCACGTACCGGCGGCCGCCGCGCACGCGAGCACCCCGACCCCGCAGGCCACCCGCACGGGATCGCCGCCCAGCGGGCCTGGACCGGCCGCGGCGGTCCGCGCCGCGCCCCCCGCGCCGCCGCTCCCCGCGTCGGTCCCGGTGCCGCTTTCCGTACGGTTCCCGGCGCCGCCCCCCGCGCCGCTCTCACCGGCCGCGTGGCCCGCGGGGCCGTACGCGCCGTCGAGTCCCGCCGTCCCCACCGTCAGGTCGCCGCGGACGTCGGCCTTTCCGCTCCCGCAGCGCGCCACGACCTCGTACGTGCCCGGTTCTACGGTCGCGGGGACGGTGAACCTTCCCACCGACTCGCCCGCCGCCGCGTCCGCGCCCAGCGGGAAGCTCCCCTCGCGGACCGCGGGCGCCGAACCCGTCGCGGCACCGGAACCGCACGCCGCCGTCCGCACGGTCACCGTCGTGCCCGGCGCGACCGAGGCCGGCTCCAGCCGGAGCGCGGGCCCGGCCGCGGGACCCCGGTCGGCGTGCGCCGCCGCCCCCGGGACCCAGACGATTCCGGCGGCTACTACGGCGGCGGCTGCCGCACCCGTCCGCAGACGTGTCGTGGGCATGGTCCTCCTTCCGCGCGGGGCCCGGCCGCGGCTCTGCGCGCACGGCGCCGTACGCGCCCCGCCTACGAGGTAAGCCGGGTACGCCACCGCCCGCCCGCTCAGCAGGGGTGAACGGGTGACGCCGCATCAGCGCGACACCGCCGTACGGAAGGCCGCGGGGGCCTCAGACCACGTCCCAGGGGACCGCCCCGTACACCTCCTCCAGCCGGCCGTACAGCCGGTCGTCGACCGCGAACTCCCGCTCGTCCACGGCCTGTACGGGGGCGACGCCCTGCGAGTTGCAGACGAAGGCGGCGCGGAAGCGGCCCAGCTCCGCCAGGCGCACCGGCTCCCGCGCGACCGGGGAGCCCGCCGCGGCCAGCCCCGCCGCGAGCAGCCGCAGTGTCGTCCCCTCCAGCGAGGGCCCGTCGGGCGCCACGAACCGCTCCCCGTCGTGGAACAGGACGTTCGTCACCGCGCCCTCGCTCACCAGACCCTCCGGCCCGGTCAGCAACGCCTCGTCGAAGCCCTCCCCGGCAGCGACGCGCCCCGCGTGGATCTGCCCGAAACCGCCGAGGTGCTTGACGTGCGCGAGCGGACGCACATAGGCGACCGAGCGCAACCGCTTCGCCGACCGGCCCGCCTCGACCGGCTCACGCACCGTCACGAACAGCGAGAGCGCCTCCAGCGGGCGGTGCACGTAGATCCGGACGGCCGCGTCGAGCAGGTCCCCGCCGAGCGCGTGCCGCACCCGTGCGCGCACCAGATCCCCGTCCGGCTCCAGGCCCCACAGTTCCCGCGAGCCCTCCGCGAGCCGGTCCAGGTGCGCCCGAAGGCCCCGCACCCTCCCGCCCCTGATCTGCATCGCGGTGAAGTGCCCGTCGTTCACGACGGCCCGCCACAACAGGTCGTCGGCCGTGGGCGGACGGCCGTCGACCTCCATGCGCAGGATGCCGAGCGAGCGCTGGAGCGGGCCGGGAGCGGAGCCGGGCGAGGGGGCCGGACCAGGGGTGTCTCGTCCTGTCATGACGCCACGGTAGTACCGCCCGGCGCGGGCCCCGGGGCCCGCCACGAACGGCGGCACGCGACGGGGGAGCCGACAGCCCGAACGATCCGGCACGCGGCGCGGCCGGCCCCGAACCGGCCGGCGGGGGACGGAAAGCCCGCGGGGAGGCGGTCCGACACGCGCCACCCGGCGGAACTCGCCCCCGTGCCGACTTGACCTCAACCAAACTTGACATACGAGTCTCACGTCATGGACATCGCTCAGGCTCCCACGCACACCCCCGCCCCCTCCTCCGGCCCCGGCCCGGCCGATTCCGCCGTCCCCGCCCCCGCGCCCGTCCTGTCGGGCCGGGACCGGCCGCTGCGGACGACGCTCGTCGTCGGCAGCAACCGCGAGGGCCGCTTCGGCCCCGTCATCGCCGACTGGGTCCTCTCCCGGATGGCCGCACGCCCGGGGCTCGTCCCCGTGACCGTCGACGTCGGCACCACCACCCTGCCCGCCGCGATCACCAGCCGCCCGGAGCCGGAACCCGCCCGTGAGCTGTCCGCCACCTCGGCGGCGCTCGCGGCCGCCGACGCCTTCGTCGTGCTCACCCCCGAGTACAACCACTCCTATCCGGCCCCGCTCAAGAACCTCATCGACTGGCACTTCGACGAATGGCAGGCCAAACCGGTCGGCTTCGTGTCCTACGGCGGGGTCTCCGGCGGGCTGCGGGCCGTCGAGCACCTGCGCGGCGTCTTCGCCGAACTGCACGCCGTCACCGTCCGCGAGACCGTCTCCTTCGCGCACGCGGCCGGCCTGTTCGACCCCTCCGGCCGCCCGCGCGACCCGGCCACCGCCGAAGCGGCTCTCGACAGGCTGCTCGACCAGCTCGACTGGTGGGGCCACACCCTGCGAGAGGGCAAGGACATCCGCCCGTACGGATCGTGAGCCCGGCCCGGCGGGGGCCCGGCCGGCGGGGAGACACCGCGAGCGGCCCGGCCCCGGGGCCTGTGGCCCGTGGTCGGCCCGGCACCGTGCACCGCCCGTCCGGCCCCGCCGCCCGTCCGGCCCGGAATGTCGTTTCCGCCGTCTACCCTCGGACCCATGGCAGGAACCGAGGGACCAGGCAGGACGGCACCGGGCGCGCGGCCGAACGCGGAAGAGGGACGGGCCGAAGAGGGACGGGCCGGGGCGCGCGCACGGACCGCGGCGGCGACCGGCGGCGACCGCCCGGCCGGACCGGGCGAGGGCGCCCGCCTCGCGCGCGCCGGGGCCACCGGCCCCGCCGTCGCACCCGCCTACGACGTACCCGCCTACGACGCGGCCGCCACCGAACGCTGGGCCCCCGAGCCCGACAAGCGGCCCGGCCGCACCTCCTTCCAGCGCGACCGCGCCCGCGTCCTGCACTCCTCGGCCCTGCGCAGGCTCGCCGGGAAGACCCAGGTCGTCACCCCGGGCACCCGGGGCCACGTGTGGGACGCGAGCCCGCGCACCCGGCTCACCCACTCCCTGGAGTGCGCGCAGGTCGGCCGGGAACTGGGCGCCGCGCTCGGCTGCGACCCCGATCTGGTGGAGACGGCCTGTCTCTCCCACGACCTCGGCCACCCGCCCTTCGGGCACAACGGCGAGCAGGTCCTGAGCGAACTCGCCTCGGACATCGGCGGCTTCGAGGGAAACGCCCAGTCGCTGCGCCTGCTCAGCCGCATAGAACCCAAGCGCTTCGTGCGCTCCGAGGAGAGCGGCGAGGACGAGAGCGTCGGCCTCAACCTGACCCGGGCCGCCCTCGACGCGGCCACCAAGTACCCCTGGCGCCGGGGCGAGCACCCCAAGGACCCCGGCTCCGTGAAGTTCGGGGTGTACGAGGACGACCTGCCGGTCTTCGCGTGGCTGCGGCGCGACGCCCCGCCGCACGAGACCTGCTTCGAGGCGCAGGTCATGGACTGGTCCGACGACGTCGCCTACTCGGTGCACGACGTCGAGGACGGCCTGCACGCCGGGCACATCGACCCCGGTGCCCTGCTCGCCGAACCGGAGCGCGCCGAGATCGGGCGGGTCGCCCTCGAACGCGGCCACGTCCCGCGCGACGCCGACCCCCAGGAGCTGTCCGACGCCCTCGACCGGCTCCTCGCGCAGGACTGGTGGCCGCACGGATACGACGGCTCCGCCCCCGCGCAGGCCCGGCTCAAGGACGCCACGAGCCAGCTCATCGGCCGCTTCTGCTTCGCCGCCGAGAGCGCGACCCGCGCCGCGTACGGACCGGGGCGGCTGACCCGGTACGGCGCCCGCCTCGTCGTCCCGCGCTCCGCCCGCCTCGAATGCGGCACGCTCAAGGCCGTCGCCGACCTCTACGTCATCCAGCGCGCCGAACAGGAGGTCATCCGCGCCGAGCAGCGCGTCGTCGTCGCCGAACTCGCCGAGGCCCTCACCGCACGCGCCCCCGAAGGACTCGACCCGCAGTTCCGTGCCCTGTACCGGGCGGCCCCGGACGACCGGTCGCGCCGCCGCGTCGTCATCGACCAGATCGCCTCCCTCACCGACGCCTCGGCCCGCTCCCTGCACGCCGACCTGACCGGCCCGGGGCGCGGCCGATGAGCACCCCGAGGTCAAGTCGTACGTGTGTGCGAGCCATCCCCCGTGCCGGTGAACAGGAGGTACGCGAGACGCCCCGCATATTCGGCCGGCGCGTGCCCTCCGTCCGTGCGCCCCGCCGCTGCACGGGCGCGACCTCGTGGGATACGGTCCGTCAGACCCCGTGGGCGGCACAGGGCGTCACGGGGCCCGGCCGGATCGGCGGCCCCCCTCTTCCCCCTTCACGCCGCGTGCGGGACGCTCGCCTAGTGGTCGAGGGCCCGGACCGAAGGTACTGAGGAGGCATCACGTGGTCGACGCGGATCAGACGTTCGTCATCGTCGGGGGTGGGCTGGCCGGGGCGAAGGCCGCCGAAACCCTGCGCGCGGAGGGCTTCACCGGCCGGGTGATCCTGGTCTGCGACGAACGGGACCACCCCTACGAACGACCGCCCCTGTCCAAGGGGTACCTCCTCGGCAAGGAGGAGCGCGACAGCGTCTTCGTGCACGAGGCCGCCTGGTACGCGAGCGCCGACATCGAACTCCACCTCGGCCAGCCCGCCGTCGCCCTCGACCGCGAGGCCCACACCGTCACCCTCGGCGACGGGACCCTCCTGCAGTACGACAAGCTGCTGCTGGCCACCGGCTCGGAACCGCGCCGCCTCGACATCCCCGGCACCGGCCTCGTCGGCGTCCACCACCTGCGCCGCCTCGCGCACGCCGAACGGCTGCGCCGCGTCCTGTCCGCCCTCGGGCGCGACAACGGGCACCTGCTGATCGCCGGGGCCGGCTGGATCGGTCTGGAGGTCGCGGCCGCCGCACGCGGCTACGGGGCGGAGGTCACCGTCGTCGAGGCGGAACCCACCCCGCTGCACGGCGTGCTCGGCCCCGAGGTCGGCCGCCTCTTCACCGACCTGCACAGCGACCGGGGCGTGCGCTTCCACTTCGGCGCCCGGCTCACCGAGATCATCGGCCAGGACGGCGTCGTCCTGGCCGCCCTCACCGACGACGGGGAGGAGCACCCGGCGCACGACGTGCTCGCCGCGATCGGCGCGGCCCCCCGCGTCTCCCTCGCCGAGTCCGCCGGGCTGCGCCTCGCCGCGCCCGGGGAGGGCGGCGGGATCGCCGTGGACGCCTCGCTGCGCACCAGCGACCCCGACGTCTACGCGGCCGGGGACGTCGCCTCCGCGCCCCTCGCCCTGTTCCCCGGCCCGCCGCAGCGCGTCGAGCACTGGGCCAACGCGCTCAACGGGGGACCGGCCGCCGCCCGCTCCATGCTCGGCAAGGACACCGTCCACGACCGGGTGCCCTATTTCTTCTCCGACCAGTACGACCTCGGCATGGAGTACTCCGGGTACGCCCCGCCCGGCGGATACGACCACGTGCTCGTGCGCGGCGACGCCGGAAAGCGGCAGTTCATCGCGTTCTGGCTGCTGGACGGACAGGTCCGGGCCGGGATGAACGTCAATGTGTGGGACGTCACAGAAACGATCCAGGCCCTCATCCGCTCCGGTGTCCGCCCCGATCCCGAGGCCCTGTCCGACCCGGGCGTGGAGCTGTCCTCCCTGCTGCCGGGCTGAGCGGGCGGCCGCCGCCGGGCCGGGCGCGCGGGCCCGTACGGCACTCACGCACCGCGTACGGAGAAGCACCCGGCTCGCGGCACCGTAGAATTTCCGCGTGGCTGGCAGGATCAACGACGAGGACGTGAAGGCGGTCAGGGACGCGGTCCCGATCGACGCCGTCGTCTCGGAGTACCTCCAGCTGCGCAACGCGGGCGGCGGCAACCTCAAGGGTCTGTGCCCCTTCCACGACGAGAAGTCCCCCTCCTTCCAGGTCAGCCCCAGCAAGGGCCTGTTCCACTGCTTCGGCTGCCAGGAGGGCGGCGACACCATCACCTTCGTGATGAAGATCGACCACCTCTCCTTCTCCGAGGTGGTCGAGCGGCTCGCCGCCAAGGCCGGCATCACGCTGCGCTACGAGGAGGGCGGGTACAACCCGAGCCACCAGCGCGGCGAACGCATCCGCCTCATCGAGGCCCACCAGGCCGCCGCCCAGTTCTACGCGGAGCAGCTCGGGAGCGCCGAGGCCGAGGTCGGCCGCCGCTTCCTCGCCGAACGAGGCTTCGACCAGTCGGCCGCCGAGCACTTCGGCGTCGGCTACAGCCCGGCCGGCTGGGACCACCTCACCCGCTACCTGCGGGGCAAGGGCTTCAGCGACAAGGAACTCATCACCTCCGGCCTCGCCCAGGAGAGCCGCGGCGGCCGGCCCATCGACCGCTTCCGCGGCCGCCTCATGTGGCCCATCAAGGACATCGGGGGCGAGGTCGTCGGCTTCGGCGCGCGCCGGCTGCGCGAGGACGACAACGGCCCGAAGTACCTCAACACCCCCGAGACCCCCGTCTACCACAAGTCGCAGGTCCTCTACGGCATCGACCTCGCCAAGAAGGACATCGCCAAGAGCAGCCGCGCGGTCGTCGTCGAGGGCTACACCGACGTCATGGCCTGCCACCTGGCCGGTGTCACCACCGCCATCGCGACCTGCGGCACCGCCTTCGGCACCGAGCACATCAAGATCCTGCGCCGCCTGCTCATGGACAACGGCAGCGCCCGCGTGATCTTCACCTTCGACGGCGACTCGGCCGGGCAGAAAGCCGCCCTGCGCGCCTTCGAGGACGACCAGAAGTTCGCCGCCGAGACCTACATCGCGATCGCCCCCGACAACATGGACCCCTGCGACCTGCGCCTGGCCAAGGGCGAGGAGTCCGTACGGGAACTGGTCGAACCCCGCGTCCCGCTCTTCGAGTTCGCGCTGCGTCACATCGTCTCCCGCTACGACCTGGAGACCCCGGCCGGCCGCGCCGCCGCCCTCGACGAGGCCGCCCCGGTCGTCGCCCGGGTCAAGAACGTGGCCCTGCGCCACGCGGTCGCCGTACAGCTCGCCGGGATGCTCGGCTACGGCGTCATGGACCAGCAGGAAGTCGTCAAACGCGTCGCCACCGTGGCCCGCTGGGCCCGCGAGCACGGCGGCGAACGCGCGCCCTCGGGCGGCTCCCGGCGCGGCGGCACCGCGACCGCCGAGGCCCCCGCCCGCCCGGCCGCGCCCGCCGGACCCGCCCTGCACCTGCGCAACCCCGCCCAGATGACCGAGCGCGAACTGCTCAAGCTCGCCCTCCAGCGCCCCGAACTGGTCTCCCCGGCCTTCGACGCGTACGGCGTGGACGAGTTCACCGCCCCCGCCTACGCGGCCGTCCGGCAGGCCATCGCCGACGCGGGCGGCGCCGAGGAGGGCACCCGCGACTCGATGGCCTACCTCACCGCCGTACGCGAGGCCGCCCCCGACGACCGGGTCCGCGCCATGGTCACCGAACTCGCCGTCGAGGCCATCCACCGCCGCGTCGTCGACGAGATCTACGCCGGAGAACAACTGGTCCGGGTCCGGCTGCGCGCCGTCCAGCGCCGCGTCCGCGAACTCCAGGGCGCCTTCACCCGCGTCAGCGCCCAGGGCGACCCGGCGAGGACCACCGAGATCCAGAACGACCTGTGGGTCCTGGAGCAGTACGGCCGCGCCCTCCAGCAGGAGGGCGCGGCGGCGCTCTGAGGCGGCCGGACCGGGCGGTCAGTACCCCACGGTGAACCGCCGCCCCCGGTGCCGGGGCCGTTCCGCCTCGTCCAGCAGGGCCACGGCCAGGTCCTCGGCGGAGATCGCCGAGCGGCCGTCCGCGTCCACCACCAGCTCCTCCCCGCCCACCCGGTAGCGGCCGGTCCGCGCACCGGGCTCCAGGAGCGCGGGCGGGCTCAGGTACGTCCAGTGGGTGCCGGGGTGAGCACGGCACACCGCGAGCTGCCGCGCGCAGGCCGCCGCGATCGGCCGCCAGGACGGCGGGAAGTCCGGGGCCTCGGCCACCGTCGTCCCGCCACCGCCCGGCACCCGCAGCGTCCCGGCCCCGCCCACCAGCAGCAGGCGTACGCCCGCCGCCTCCGTTCCCCGCACCAGGCCCCGCGCCGCCTCCACCAGCGCGTCCTCCCGGCCGGGTGCAGGGCGGGTCGCGCCCACCACGAGGTCCGCGCCCACCGCGAGCCGGGCCACCCCGGCGGGGTCGGTGGCGTCGCCCCGCGCGGGCCGGGCCGCCGGGTCGAGGGCGGCGAAGCGGGCCGCATCCCGGACGACGGCCGTCACCTCGTGCCCGCGGGCCAGGGCCTCGGCAACGGTCCGGCCGCCGACCAGGCCGCCCGCTCCGAACACGGTGATCTTCACAGGGTGTGCTCCTTCTCCAGAGGAATGGCGGGGATCGGGGCGGGCGCCGTGAGTGGCCGCTCCCGGCGCGGCCCACCGCCCCTGAGCTGGGCCACCGCGAGTGACCCGAGAACGAGGAGCGCGCCGAGCCCCTGGAGCGGGGTGAGGTGCTGACCGGCCACCAGCCAGCCGAGCGCCGTCGCGACGACCGGGCTCAGCAGTCCGAGAAAGGTCACCTCGGTCGGCGTCAGGGCGTGCAGGCCCCGGAACCACAGGACGTAGGCGAGGGCGGTGCCGACCACCGCCAGATAGCCGTACCCCAGGAGGCCGGCCCCGTTCGGCACCGGCGGCGGGCCCTCGACGGCGAGTGCGAGGGGCAGCAGCAGGAGCCCGCCCGCCGTGAGCTGCCAGCCGGTCGTCGTGAGCGGGGGAGCGGGGGAGCGCCACCGTTTGCTCAGCACCACACCGGTCGCCATGACGCAGGCGCCCCCGAGCGCGGCGAGCAGTCCGGGCCCGTCGAGCCGCGCCTCGGCGCGCAGCACCAGCAGGCCCACCCCCACGAGCCCGGTGAGGCCCGCGCCCAGCACCCGGGCCGACACCCGGGTCCCCAGCAGGCCCGCGCTGAGCGCCACCACGACGAGCGGCTGGAGCGCGCCGAGCGTGGCGGCGACCCCGCCGGGCAGCCGGTACGCGGCCACGAACAGCAGAGCGAAGAAGCCGCCGATGTTGAGCGCCCCCAGGACCAGGGAGCGCCACCACCAGCTTCCGCGCGGCAGCCTGCGGGTGAGCAGGACGAGCGCGAGCCCGGCCGGCAGCGCCCGCAACAGCGCGGCGAGCAGGGGCCGCCCGTCGGGCAGCAGTCCGGTCGTGACGAGATACGTGGTCCCCCAGACGGCGGGAGCCACGGCGGTCAGGGCCAGGGTTCCGATCCGATTACTTAGCACTAAGGGAAAGTACCTCAGCGCTAAGAGAAGGGGAAGTGCCTTAGTGCTGAGGGATCTCGGAGGGGGCGGGCGGCCCGGGAGGGGCAGGTCCCTCAGTGCTAAGGGACTGCTCTAGACTCGCGCCATGGCGGATCACGTGGACCGGGTGCTGGCGCAATGGGCCGCGGAACGCCCCGATCTCGACGTCTCGCCGATGGCGGTCCTCGGGCGGCTCAAGCGGCTGACCCGGTTCGCGGAGGCCGAGATGCGCCGCACCTTCGCCGCGCACGGCCTGGACGCCGCCTCCTTCGACGTGCTCGCCACCCTGCGCCGCAACGGACCGCCGTACCGGCTGACCCCCGCCGCCCTCATGCGGGAGGCGATGATCACCTCCGGCGCCGTCAGCCAGCGCCTCGACCGGCTGGAGGGGCGCGGGCTCGTGCGGCGCGTCCCGAGCCCCGACGACGGCCGCGTCGTCCTCGTGACCCTCACCGACGAGGGACACGCCCTTCTCGACACGACCCTTCCCGACCACCTCGCCACGGAGGGCCGCCTGCTGGCCGGCCTCGACACCGGCCGGCGCGAGGCGCTCGCGGACGCGCTGCGGATTCTGCTGGAGTCCCTGGAGCCGTAGCCGCAGTGGGGGCCGCGCCGACGGCGGCGGGGTTCACGCCCCGTGCGCCCCAAGGGTTCCAGGGCTCCGGGGCCGCCGGGCCGCGCGCGCCGCGCGGGCCCAGAAAGTCCCCGCACGCCCCTCGTGGGCGGTCCGTGTCGTGCCCCACACTGAGTCCGGTGCCCAGGGTCGGTCACCGAGCCCCCTCCGCCGGGCGACGGGAGGAGTCCGAGGACTGACCCCGGTCCTCGGAGCGCGGACGGTCCGCCTCCGCGAGCCCGCTCTTCGCTCTCCGCTCTCCGCTCTCCGCTCAACGTGTCCGGGACGGACCACGGCCAGGCCGTCGTGCGCGTCCCCGAGCCGCACGCCCCCGCAACGGCAGCGATCACTCTGGAGGCCGCCCCCCGTGCGCACGCAGCCCCTCCCTCAGACGGACAGCCCGATCGCCGTACCGGTCCAGCGGCCCGCGCCCGGGGCGGAGGCGGACGCGGCCCCCGGGTCCCTGCCGCTACCGGCGCGCCCCCGGCCGCGGGCCGAGACCACCGGCACCACCTCGGACCTCTTCCGCCAGTACCTGCGGGAGATAGGGCGCATCCCGCTGCTGACCGCCGCCGAGGAGGTCGATCTCGCGCGGCGCGTGGAGGCGGGGCTGTTCGCCGAGGCGAAGCTCGGCTCGGGCGCCGTCCTCGACACCCGGCTGGCCCTGGACCTCGACCGGCTCGTCGTCCTGGGCCGGGTGGCCAAACGCCGCCTCATCGAGGCCAACCTCAGGCTCGTCGTCTCGGTCGCCAAACGCTACGTGGGCCGCGGCCTCACCATGCTCGACCTCGTCCAGGAGGGGAACCTCGGGCTGATCAGGGCGGTCGAGAAGTTCGACTACACGCGCGGCTACAAGTTCTCGACCTACGCGACGTGGTGGATCCGCCAGGCGATGTCCCGCGCGCTCGCCGACCAGGCCCGCACCATCCGGGTCCCCGTGCACGTCGTGGAGCTGATCAACCGCGTGATCCGCGTCCAGCGACGGCTGCTCCAGGAACGGGGCACCGAACCCACCGACGAGGAGGTCGCCGCCCACCTCGGCCTGCCGCCCTCCCGGGTGGGCGAGGTCCTGCGGCTGGCCCAGGAACCCGTCTCGCTGTACGCCCCGGTCGGCGAGGAGGACGACGTCTCCTTCGGCGACCTCATCGAGGACGCCGACGCGGCCTCGCCCGCCGAGTCCGCCGCCTTCCTCCTGCTGCGCCAGCACCTCGCCGCGGTCCTGTCGACCCTCGGCGAACGGGAACGCAAGGTCGTGCAACTGCGCTACGGGCTCGCCGACGGCCGTCCGCGCACGCTGGAGGAGATCGGCCACCTCTTCGGGGTGACCCGCGAACGCATCCGCCAGATCGAGTCCAAGACCCTCGCGAAACTCCGCGACCACGCCCACGCCGACCAGTTGCGCGGCTACCTGGACTGAGGCGGCCGGACCCGGCCGCGCGTCAGCGCGCGGCCAGCCGCTCCATGAGGGCCGCGCTGCGCGCCAGCACCTCCCGCTCCTCGCGGGTGAGTTCGGCCTCGATGGCCTGCGCGAGCCAGCCGGCCCGGCGGCCCCGCTCCGCCTCCAGCGCCGCCCGGCCCGCCGGTGACAGCTCCACCAGGGTCTTGCGGCCGTCGCTGGGGTGCTCCCGGCGGGTGACCAGGCCCTGGTCCACGAGCAGGCCCACCGCACGGGCCATCGACTGGGGCCGCACCCGCTGATCGACGGCGAGATCGCTGGTGGTCATGGCCCCGTCGCGGTCCAGGGCACCGAGTACGGCGACCTGGCCGAGCGGGATGCGGTCCTCGTGCTTCACGCGCCGCGTGAGCTTACCCATCGCGGTGCGCAGGTCGGTGGCGACGGCGGCGGGTTCCGGGCTGGGCATAGGGCACTTTAACGCGCGCTCGCCACCGGGACTGAACACCCTCGCTGTACAGCTGACCTGCGCAGGCACACTGAACAGCATAAGTGAACAGTGCATCTGAACAGAAAAGCTGAACAGCATTGCTGTAGAGTCTGTTTCTGTCGCGGCGCGCGCCAGTGCTGTCGCAGCAGGGCCGCGGCGTGGAACAACGGGAAGGACCTCCCATGGCCCCCGCAGCAGCCGAGACCGCCGCCCTCCTCCAGTCCGTCAGTCCCGTCCCCTCCGTCAGCCCCCTCTCGTCCGTCACCCCCCTCCGGTCCGTCACCGCCCGCCGGGTGCTCGACAGCCGGGGCAACCCGACGGTCGAGGCCGACGTCCTCCTCGCCGACGGGTCCTTCGGCCGCGCCCTCGTCCCCTCCGGAGCCTCCACCGGCACCCGGGAGGCCGTGGAACTGCGCGACGGGGAACCGGAGTTCTGGCACGGCAAGGGGGTCGACCGGGCGGTCGCCCACGTCAACGGGGAGATCGCCGCGGCGGTCGTGGGCCGCGCGGCCGAGGACCAGGCGGGCCTCGACGCGGCGCTCATCGCGCTCGACGGCACGCCCGACAAGTCCCGGCTCGGCGCCAACGCGCTCCTCGCCGTCTCCCTCGCCACCGCCAAGGCGGCCGCGGCGGCCCACCGGCAGCCGCTCTACCGCTACCTCGGCGGCGCCGACGCCCGGCTGCTCCCGCTGCCGATGATGAACATCGTCAACGGCGGTGCGCACGCCGACAACCCGCTGGACTTCCAGGAGTTCATGATCGCGCCGGTGGGGGCGCCGACCTTCGCGGAGGCCGTCCGCGCGGGGTCCGAGATCTTCCACACGCTGCGCCGCGACCTGCTGGCCGCCGGGCACTCCACGGGCGTCGGCGACGAGGGCGGCTTCGCCCCCGCGCTGCGTACCGCCGAGGAGGCGCTCGACTTCGTCGTCGCGGCCGTCGAACGCGCCGGATACCGTCCCGGCACGGACATCGGCCTGGTCATGGACCCGGCGTCCTCCGAGTTCTTCCGGGACGGTACGTACGTGTACGCGGGGGAGGGCGTGCGCCGCGACCCCGCCGAGCACGCCGCGTACCTGGCGGGGCTGATCGACGCGTACCCGGTCGTCTCCGTCGAGGACCCCATGGCCGAGGACGACCTGGAGGGCTGGCGCGAGCTGACCGCCCGTGTCGGCGACCGCTGCCAGCTCACCGGCGACGACGTGTTCTGCACCGACGAGGCGCTGGTGCGCGAGGGCATCCGCACCGGCGTCGGCAACTCGGTCCTCGTCAAGGTCAACCAGATCGGCACCCTGACCGAGGCCCTCGCCACGGTCACCACCGCACACCGCGCGGGCTGGACGGTGGTCATGTCCCACCGCTCGGGAGAGACGGAGGACACCACGATCGCGGACCTGGCGGTGGCGACCGGCTGCGGCCAGATCAAGACCGGCTCCCTGTCCCGCTCCGACCGCACCGCCAAGTACAACCGGCTCATCCGGATCGAGGAGGAGCTGGGCGCCTCGGCCCGGTACGCGGGCGGGTCGGCGCTGCGCCACTCGTGAGAGGAACCTTCGCCCGGGGCGTGAAGCTCTCGTGGACACCGGGCCGGCGTCTACAACCGGTCGGGGTCCCCCCGCGTCCTGTTCTGTGAACAGGTTCCTCACCTCACAGGATCGTGTGGACAGGGCAGGACGACCGAAGGAAGTCTCGATGTCAGTAACGCGAAGCCCCGGTGCCGGCCACTCCCGTGGAGCCGGACGGAGCCGCGCGGCGGCCTCGCTGGGCGCGGCGCTCCTGGTGGCGGGGGGCCTGAGCATCTGCACGCTCACCCCCGCCCAGGCCGCGCAGGGCAAGGCCGCCGCCGCGGACGACTTCAACGGCGACGGCTACGCGGACCTCGTCGTCGCGGCCCCGGGCGGCACCGTCTCGGGCAAGGCGGAGGCGGGCTACGTCGCGGTGACGTACGGATCGGCGAAGGGGCTCGACCCGGCCGACAGGAAACTCGTGAGCCGCTCCACGGGCGGGGTGCCCGGACCGGCCGCCGCCCAGCAGCGGTTCGGGCAGTCCGTCAGCAGGGGCGACCTCGACGGGGACGGCTTCAGCGACCTCGTCATCGGTTCCGCCGACGCCGGCTCCGGCGCCGTCGTGCTGTGGGGTTCCGCCTCGGGCCTGACGGGCGGCACCGCCCTCGCCGGCTTCGGCACGGCCCCGCAGGTGGGGGACTTCGACGGGGACGGGAAAGCCGACCTCGCGCTGTTCGGCGCGGCCGACGTCGACGGGGACGACCCGAGCACCCAGCAGGCCGGCCTGTGGAAGGGCCCGGTCTCCCGGGCCGGCGAACCGGCCGCGCGACTCGACTTCCTCGACCCCTCCCAGTGGTGGGGATACGGCGACGACGGCGCGGCCTGCGCGAAGGACGACAGCTGCGTCTCGGGACCGCACTCGGTGGCCGGACCGGTGGAACCGAAGGCCGTCGGCGACGTCAACGGCGACCACCGCCAGGACGTCGCGGTCTGGGAGTACGAGGGCGACGGGGTGTGGGCCAACCACGTCCTGCTCGGCGGCCCCACCGGCTTCAAGGACGGCGGGGAGGTCGGGAACCTCGCCTCCAGCGGCGAGGACGGGGCCGTCGGCATCGGTGACGTGGACGGCGACGGCTTCGGCGACGTCGTCATCGGCAGCGGGGAGGGCACCGCGAAGGTCACCCTCGCCTACGGTTCGGCCAAGGGCACCTCCTCCGGCCGGGTCAGGACCTTCGACCAGACGCTGCCCGGGTTCTACGGGGCGCAGGAGAAGGGCGACCACGTCGGCTCCTGCGTCTCGGTCGCCGACGTGACCGGCGACGGCCGCGCGGAGATCGCCCTCGGCATCAGCGGGGAGGACTTCAGCGGACTGACCGACGCGGGCTCCTTCGCCCTGCTGCACGGCTCCGCCTCCGGGGTCACCGGAGAGGGCAGCCAGGTCATGCACCAGAACACCGCCGGCATCCCCGGAGTCGCCGAGAAGGGCGACAAGTTCGGCGCGGCCTGCGCCCTCCTCGACGTCAACGGCGACGGCCACCGCGACCTGACCGTCTCCTCGACGGCGGAGAACGCCTCGGCGGGCGCGGTGTGGTCCCTCGACGGCACCGCCAAGGGCCTCACCACGACCGGCGCGAAGGCCTTCGGCCCGACCGACGTCAAGGCCCCGGCCACCAAGGCCCGGTTCGGCGCGGCACTGCGCTGAGAGGACTGGGAGGACTGGGAGGACTGGGAGGGCTGAGAGGGCTGAGAGGGCTGGGAGGACTGGGAGGGCTGAGAGGGCTGAGAGGGCTGGGAGGAAGACGGTGGGGGCGGGCGCCCGGCGCGCCCACCCCCACCACTGTCAGGTCTCAGGTCCCCCGGTCACGTGCCCCGCGGGGCGGGACACCTCACTCCACCTCGGCGACCGCCTGCGCGAACTGCGCCGCGTACAGCCGCGCGTACGCCCCCCGCGCCGCGAGCAGTTCCTCGTGGGTCCCCTGCTCGACGATCGCGCCGTTCTCCATGACGAGGATCGTGTCCGCGTCGCGGATCGTGGACAGCCGGTGCGCGATGACGAAACTGGTCCGTCCCGCCGCCAGCCGCGCCATCGCCTTCTGGATCAGCACCTCGGTACGCGTGTCCACCGAACTGGTCGCCTCGTCCAGCACGAGTATCACCGGGTCGGACAGGAAGGCACGGGCGATCGTGATGAGCTGCTTCTCACCCGCGCTCACCCCGGTCCCCTCGTCGTCGATGACCGTGTCGTACCCCTCGGGCAGCGTCCGCACGAACCGGTCCGCGTGCGCCGCGCGGGCCGCCTCCTCGATCTGCTCGCGGGTGACGTCCTCCGGCGCCCCGTAGGCGATGTTCTCCGCTATCGTCCCGCCGAACAGCCAGGTGTCCTGGAGGACCATGCCGATCCCGGCCCGCAGTTCGTCGCGCCGCATCCGCGCGATGTCCACGCCGTCCAGGGTGATCCGGCCGCCGGTCACCTCGTAGAAGCGCAGCAGCAGGTTGACGAGCGTCGTCTTGCCCGCGCCCGTCGGCCCGACGATCGCGACGGTGTGCCCGGGGTCCACCTCCAGCGACAGGTCCTCGATGAGCGGCTTGTCCTCCTCGTAGCGGAAGGACACGTGCTCGAACTCGACACGTCCGCGCAGCTGCGCGGGCCGCTCGGCGTCCTGCGGGTCCGCGCCCTGCTCCGGGGCGTCCAGCAGCTCGAAGACCCGCTCCGCCGAGGCCACCCCGGACTGCACGAGGTTGGCCATCGAGGCGACCTGCGTCAGCGGCATCGAGAACTGCCGCGAGTACTGCACGAAGGCCTGCACGTCGCCGATGGACAGCGTGCCCGAGGCGACCCGCAGACCGCCGACCACGGCCACCAGCACGTAATTGATGTTGGAGACGAACATCATCAGCGGCTGCATGATCCCGCTGTTGAACTGCGCCCTGAAAGCGGCGTCGTAGAGCCCCTGGTTGTGCTCCTCGAAGGTCCGCGCCGACTCCTCCTGGCGGCCGAAGACCTTCACCAGGGCGTGCCCCGTGTACATCTCCTCGATGTGCGCGTTCAGCTCCCCGGTGCTCTTCCACTGCCGCACGAACTGCGGCTGCGAACGCTTGCCCACGCGCGTCGCCACGAGCGCCGACAAGGGGACCGTGACCAGGGCGACCAGCGCGAGCAGCGGGGAGATCCAGAACATCACCACGAGGACGCCGATGATGGTCAGCACCGAGTTCACGAGCTGCCCCAGCGTCTGCTGGAGCGTCTGCTGCAAGTTGTCCATGTCGTTGGTCGCGCGGCTGAGCACCTCACCGCGCTGCCGCTTGTCGAAGTACGACAGCGGCAGCCGGGCCAGCTTCGACTGCACGTCCTCGCGCAACTGGCGCACGACCAGATTGATCGCCCGGTTCGACAGCCGGGTCGACACCGCCATGAGCAGGCCGCCCACCGCGAACACCACCGTGGCCAGCAGCAGCACCTCGCCGATCGCGTCGAAGTCGATGCCCTGGCCGGGGGTGAAGCGCACCCCGGACAGCAGGTCGGCCAGCCCGCCGTCGCCCCGCTCCCGCGCCGCCTGGACGGCCTGCTCCTTGGTGATCCCGGAGGGCTGCGTACGCCCGATGATCCCCGCGAACAGCAGGTCCGTGGCGTGCCCGAGGATCTTCGGGCCCGAGACCGAGCACGCGACGCTGAGCACGCCGAGGACGAGCATCCCGTACAGGAGCCGTCGTTGCGGCCGGAACCGGCCCAGCAGCCTCTTCCCGGAGCCCTTGAAGTCCGTGAGCCCCTGGGCGCCCGCGCCCGCGCCCGCCGCCATCCGTCCGCCCGGACCGGCCATCACGCGGCCTCCGCTTCCGTCAGCTGGGAGAGAACGATCTCCCGGTACGTCTCGTTGTCCGCCATCAGTTCGTGATGGCGCCCCACCCCCACGACCCGGCCCTCGTCGAGGACCAGGATGCGGTCGGCGTCCCGGATCGTCGCGACGCGCTGGGCGACGATCACCACGGTCGCCCGCGCCGTCTCCCGGCCGAGCGCCGCCCGCAGCGCCGCGTCCGTCGCGTAGTCGAGCGCCGAGAACGAGTCGTCGAACAGGTAGATCTCCGGACGGCGCACCAGCGCCCGCGCGATGGCGAGCCGCTGCCGCTGACCGCCCGAGACGTTGGTGCCGCCCTGTGACACGGGAGCGTCGAGCCCGCCCTCCAGCCGTTCCACGAACTCCCTGGCCTGCGCGACCTCCAGCGCGTGCCACAGCTCCTCGTCGCTCGCCTCCGGGTTCCCGTACCGCAGGTTGGTCGCGATCGTCCCCGAGAACAGGTACGGCTTCTGCGGGACGAGCCCGACGGTGCGCGCGAGCAGCACCGGGTCCAGCTCCCGCACGTCCACGCCGTCCACCAGGACCTGCCCGCTCGTCGCGTCGAACAGCCGGGGCACGAGGCCCAGCAGCGTCGACTTCCCGCTGCCCGTGGACCCGATCACCGCGGTGACCTCGCCGGGCCGCGCGGTGAGCGACACGTCCTTGAGCACGGGCTCCTCGGCGCCGGGGAAGAGGAAACCCGCGTCCCGGATCTCCAGGTGCCCGTGCCGGCGCAGCTCCGTCACCGGAGCGGTGGGCGGTACGACGCTGGAGGAGGTGTCGAGCACCTCCTCGATGCGCTCGGCGCACACCTCGGCGCGCGGCACCATCATGAACATGAAGGTGGCCATCATCACGGCCATCACGATCTGCATGAGGTACGACAGGAAAGCGGTGAGCGAGCCGATCTGCATGCCGCCGCTGTCGATCCGGTGCGCGCCGAACCACACGACCGCGACACTCGACAGGTTCACGACCGTCATCACGGTGGGGAACATGAGCGCGAACAGCTTGCCGGTGCCGATCGACACCTCGGTCAGGTCCGTGTTCGCGGTGCCGAAACGCCCCCGCTCGTAGTCGTCCCGCACGAAGGCGCGGATGACCCTGTTGCCGGTGATCTGCTCCCGCAGTACCTGATTGACCGTGTCGAGCCGCTTCTGCAAGGTGCGGAACAGCGGCCGCAGCCTGCGCACGATGAGGCTCACCGAGATACCGAGCACCGGGATCACCGCGAGCAGGACGCCCGAGAGCGGGATGTCCTGGCCGAGGGCCAGCACGACCCCGCCGACGCACATGATGGGCGCCGAGACCATGAGCGTGAACGACATCAGCGTGAGCATCTGCACCTGCTGCACGTCGTTCGTGGTCCGGGTGATGAGCGTGGGGGCGCCGAACTGCCCCAGCTCGCGCGCCGAGAAGGTCTGCACCCGGTCGAAGATCGCGGCCCGTATGTCCCGGCCGACCGCCGAAGCCGTCCTGGCCCCGAAGTAGACCGCCCCGACGTTCCCGGCCATCTGCACGACCGAGACCAGGAGCATGAGCGCCCCGAAGCCCATGATGTAGCCCGTGTCGCCCTTCACCACCCCGTTGTCGATGATGTCCGCGTTCAGCGTGGGGAGGTACAGCGCGGCGCAGGTCTGGAGGAACTGCAGGGCCACCAGCAGGGCGATCGGCCGTTTGTAGGGGGACAAAGAAGACCGTAGAAGTCGTATGAGCACACTGCGCCCTGTCGGAGAGATGGATATGCGGCCACCCCATCCTGAGGGACGGGTCCCCGTGCTGTTCAAGCGATTAATTCAAGGACCGGTCAAAATCCCCGGAACGTGACCTTCCGAGGTCTTAGGACCACCGACCGTCCGCGGCGCGCGCCCCGGGGAGCGCGCCGGACCCGCCCGCACGCCCCGCTCCCGCACCCCGCTCTCACACCGCGTCGAAGGCGCCCGGATGCGTCTGCTCGCGCACCGCCCCGTACTGCTGGCGCACCGCCCCGCCGACCGCCCGCTCCTCCTCGTCGGCCTCCAGCACCTGGGAGGAGGCGCCCTGCCAGGCCGGCGGGGTGCGCGGATCGAGCCGGCCCTCGCTCACCCCGAGTGCCCAGGCCGCCTGCCGGGCCGCGCCGATCGCCGCGTACTCGGCCGGCTGCGGTACGGCGACCTGCGCGCCGAACAGCGAGGGCGCCGCCGCGCGCACGGCCGGCAGGTCCGCGGCCGCGCCGAGCAGGAAGACCCGGCGCACCTCGACACCCCGGCCGCGCAGTACGTCGAGCGCGTCGGCGAGCGAGCACAGCATCCCCTCGAACGCGGCCCGCGCGAGGTGCTCCGGCTTCATCGACTCGCGCCGCAGCCCGCTCAGGCTGCCCGCCGTATGCGGGAGGTACGGCGTCCGCTCGCCCTCCAGATAGGGCAGCAGCACGAGACCGTGCGCGCCCGGCGTCGACTTCATCGCGAGCGCCGAGAGGCCCTCCAGGTCGGTGCCGAGCAGGTCCGCGGTGCCGCGCAGCACCCGTACCGCGTTCTGCAAGTGGACGACGGGCAGGTGCATCCCCGTCGCGTCGGCCAGCGAGGTGATCATCCCGCCCGCGTCGGCGAGGGCCTCCTCGTGCACCGCCATGACGGAACCCGAGGCGCCCAGCGACACCACGGCGTCGCCGGTGCGCACGCCGAGCCCGAAGGCCGCCGCCATCGTCTCCCCGGTACCGGCGGAGATCAGCAGCCCCTCCGGGGTGGTCCCGGCCGCCTCCGAGGGGCCCAGCACCTCGGGCAGCGCGGCCTGGTGGCCGAGGGCCAGTTCGGCCAGGTCGGGCCGGTAGGCGCCGGTGGCCGCCGACCAGTAGCCGGTGCCGGAGGCCCCGCCCCGGTCGGTGGTGCGGCGCGCGGGGCGGCCCAGCAACTGCCACACGAGCCAGTCGTGCGCCTGGAGCAGGGACCGGGTACGGCGCGCGGCCTCCGGTTCCTGGCGCGCGAGCCAGCGCAGCTTGGTCACCGGCTGGGAGGGCCTGGGCACACAGCCCACGGCCTCGGCCCAGGCCTGCCGCCCGCCGAAATCGTCCAGCAGACCGGCCGCCGTGCCCTGCATCCGCTTGTCGTTGCCGGTCAGCGCCGGGCGCACCGTGGCGCCCTGCTGGTCGAGCGGTACGAGCGTGTGCTGCTGGGCCGAGACCCCGATGGCCCGTACCCCTTCGAGCACCCCGCCGGTCGCGGCCTCACCGAGCGAGAGCAGCCACGACTGCGGATCAGTCTCGTACGGGTCCGAGCCCTCGGGCCCGGCCGGGTGCGGAGCGTAGCCCTGACGCAGCACGGCTCCGGTGTCCGCGTCGCACACGACGATACGAGTGGATGCGGACGAACTGTCCAGTCCCGCGACTATCCCCATGACAGCGAATTCTGCCCCACGCGCGCCGCGGGGCCGCACCCGGCCGGTGAGCCGGGTGCGGCCCCGCGGTGGCGCGGTCTCACACGGTGCCGCTGCCCCAGTCGTCGCCCTTGTGGTCCTGGCCGCTGAGGGAACGGACCCGGCGGGCCACGCCCTCCGGCATCCGGTCGGTCACCTTCACGGAGACCACGTGCAGGGCCTTGCCCGCGGCGACCCGTCCCTGCTGCGTGGCGGTCTCGGTCGCGTTGCGCACCGCGGGGTTCTGCGAGACCTGCCGTGCGTAGGTCGCGATCTTCTCGTAGCGCTCACGCCCGGCCTTGGTCCCCAGGACGTAGCCCAGGGCCGCGCCCGCGACGAATGCGATCCGGTAGCGCATGGTGGCGGCCACCCTTTCCCTCAAGTTTCGGTCCGTCCGGCCCAGCCGTCCGGTCTGCCATGAACAGCCTCACAGGTGCCTCGGCAGTGCGGGTTCCCCGTCCGGCGATCCCCAGGCCCCCTACCGATGGGCAAAGCACCCCCCTGCTTGCGCTAATGTATGTGTCGCAGCGAACGCGCGCCGCACGGCGAAGCCGCAGGTGGGTACGTTCGGTGCAAGAGGTCGATCCCCTGTAGCTCAATTGGCAGAGCAGCCGGCTGTTAACCGGCAGGTTACTGGTTCGAGTCCAGTCGGGGGAGCGCGGTCTCCTGTAGCTCAATTGGCAGAGCAGCCGGCTGTTAACCGGCAGGTTACTGGTTCGAGTCCAGTCGGGAGAGCAGAACGGAAGGGCCCCCTCGGGGGCCCTTCTCCGTATGCCCGGCACCCTCGCGCCCCGTCCGCGAGCGCACGGGAACAGACCTCCGACGGGGCACGATCCACCCCGAACCGGAACCACCCGCTCCTGACCGTGGTCTTCAGGTTCGCGTGTGGCCGACCATCCGAGGCGGGAGATCGTATGACCGGCTATGCTGCGGCAGACGGCGCGCACACGTGTACGCGACGCGCCGGAACGGGGCGGTAGCTCAGCCGGTTAGAGCAGCGGACTCATAATCCGTCGGCCGAGGGTTCGAGTCCCTCCCGCCCCACCGCAAGGTTCTTCCAGAGAACCGTTTCTACCTGCGGAAACGTGAGAACGGGGGGCGCCACTCCAAGGTGGCGACCCCCGTTCAATCGTTCGGACCAAGATCCAGGGGACACACAGGGGACACGGGACGGCTCAGGGGACAGAAGCCCCCCTTACGCGGCCTTCCGTCGCCTGTTCGGAGCCTTGCGAGCGGGCCGGATCGCAGCCGGGGGCAGCCCGGTCGGCAACGCCCACTCTGCTGCGTCCGGTGACTCGGTCCGGGCGACGGTGAAGCGCACGAGGGAGAAGTCCGCCCGCTGCTCCTCCGGGTACTGGTCGTTGAAGTTCTCCACCCGGACCAGCTCCAGTTCGTTGGCGGTGGAGTGGTCCCGTATCCACCTCACGGCCGCGTTGGCGGCGTCGTCCTGGCCCCGGCCGGCGAGGCTGATCACCCCGAGGACGTCTGCTCCGGGTTGCGGCTGTGCTCCGACCGCCCAGGTGTCGCCAGACTGCCGAGCGCCGTGGGCGAAGAAGACGGCGACGCCGTTCTGCCAAGCCGTCTCGGGGATGGTCAGCGCGGTGCGCTCCTCGAAGGGGATGTCGCGGGGGACGACGGCCATGACCGACTCGGCCTCGGCCCGCATCATCTCGGGCAGCACGCTGGTGTAGGTGTCGGAGGTGATCTGGCGTGACGAGTGGCCCAGCTTCTCCTGGACCACCTTGATGTCGTGGCCCGCGAGCAGGGCGAGGGTGGCGGCGAGGTGGCGCAGGTCGTGCAGGCGGACCGGCGGTAGGCCGGACAGCTCCACCAGGCGGGCGAAGCGTCGCGATATCCAGTCGGGGTGCAGCTCCTCGCCGTTCTCGTGCGTCCAGACCCGGCCGCTCTCGACGTAGGCGTCTCCCCACTCCTCTCGCATCCGGTCCTGTTTCGCCCGGACGTTGACGAGGTTTTCGCCGGACTCCAGGCTCAGGGACAGGGTGCGAACGCTGTCGGCCTTCGGTGCTTCGCCGTACAGCTTGTAGGCAACCTCCACGATCTGCTGGGAGATCCGTAGCCATAGGGCGTCGGTGCTCACCTCTGTCCACGGTAGAGCGGCCATCTCGCCGCGGCGGGGGCCGAGGAAGATGAAGCTGTGCCACAGCTCGTAGAGCCAGTCGGTCATGACGAAGTCGAGGAATTCGCCGGTGAGCTGCGGCGTCCAGACCATGACTGGGCCGGGCCGCTCACCGGTGCGCTTCCAGTGCTCCACGCGCTCAGGCGTCCAGACGAGCGGCTTGGGGCGCGTGACGGCAGGAAGCTCCACGAGCTTCGCCCAGTTCCTGGGGAACGCCTGCTCGCGCTTGATGCCCCAGGACAGGGCGGAGGAGAGCGTGTCGTTGATGCGGTGCATGGTCGCCGCCGACGTCGGCTTCCGTAGTCCCTTCTTACCCTCGCGCAGCGCAGCGTTGGCATCCAGGAAGGCCCGGCGAGTGATCCGCCGCTCCTCCTTCTTGGCGTAGCCCGCGGTCCTCACCCAGGCTTGGTGGGCGGCGTCGCGGTCCTTCTGGAGCTGGTCGATACGGAGTCGGTGAAGGATGCGTTCGGCGTTCTCCTTCTCGATCGCGTCGTACATCTTGTCCAGGTGGCGGACCTTGAGGTCGCGGCGCTTGATGTGGCCGAGGTGAGGGATCAGGTAGTTGGTGATGTGCTCCTCGTAGCCGTGGACGGTGGTGCGAGCCAGTGACTTCTTCGCCTTGATCCATCGGAGGAAGTAGTCGGCGCACTTCTCGTCGGACAGCACGTCGGTGCCGGCGGACGCGGCGTCGTACAGCTCTTTGGCCTTGGTCTTGGCGTCGTCGAGCTTCTTGAAGCCGCCGCGACGGACCCGTGCGCGCTTGCCGCCTTCGCCGGGCTCGGCCTCGAAGTAGAAGTACCAGGTGCCGTGCCCCTTCCCGAGTTTGGGGCAGGACAGGCCAATGTCTCCGATCTTGGGGTTGCCGTCGGAGTCGAGGACCGGCTTGCCGTCCTTGTCCGTGAGCGGTCCCTTGCACTGGCAGCGCCGGTAGTAGCTCGGCTCGAACATCCCGCGTCCCCTGCTGTCGGCTGTTGATTGGGTCACAGCCAGCCATCGGTGTCGTACGAATCCGTACGTGTCTGGCGTGATCTCATTCGATCTTGCTGGGGCTGTCGGACACTGCTGTAAAGTCGTTTTCCAGTTGGCGCGGGGGAGACAGGCGACCAACGACATGGCTGCTCAGGAAGCGGGCGGACCGACCGGCGCGATGGGACTGGAGGAGCTGCTAGCCCTCCCGGCAACGGTGAACATCACAACGGCCGGTCGCGCGCTGGGCATTGGCAGGGACAAGGCGTACGAACTGGTACGACGGGGCACGTTCCCTGTCAGGACGTTGCCCCTCGGGGGCACGGTCCGAGTTCCTACCGCTGAACTGTGGCGGGTGCTGGGCGTCGAGCCTCGCGCGGAGGTGAGTCCATGATCACGACATATGCACGATTCTGAGGTGTTCGTTGTTCTATCAGCACTGTGACCTATCTCGCTGGTAAATTAGTACATGTAGGGGGTCGGGTAGAGGGGTAGAAGATGCCAAGGCTCTACGGTTTTGAGGACATGGCGTACCAGCGCGTACGCGAGGCGGAGGCCGAGGGAATCCGGGCCGCCGCCTCGCGTCGTCGCGCGAGACAGGCGTTCGATGCGATCACGGATTGGATGACCGAGGCGGGCTACGTCACCACGCTGGGCAATCCGTTCAAGCCCGATGTTCTGGCCGGTGTGCTCTATCACCCGGCCATCGCCGGTTTGAGGGAGACCGAGGACGGCGAGCTGGTCGACAGCGGAGGTCCCCGGATCATCGAGGTCGATGAGTTCATGGAGATCCGTGCCATGAGGCCGGACAAGGAGCGTGCCGGCCAACGGGAGTACCTGCTGTCGGGGCCTCTCAGCGTGTGCGGCCTGTGCGGCACCACCCTGGGGGCGTCGCCGTCGAACGCTGGAGCCCGTGGGCACCGCTGCCCTCCGCCCACGAAGCAGCATCCGGACGGCTGCGGCAAGGTCCGCATCAACGCCGACCTGTACGAGACGTACGTATCGGAACAGGTCCTGGGCGAGCTGGCCAAGCCGGAGGTGGCGGAGCTGATCGGCGCTGCACGGGAGGAACTGCTCTCCCAGGCAGCCGACTTGGACAAGCAGGTCGCTTCGGCCCGCCGACGGCAGGAGAAGCTGGGTAAGGACTACGCCGCCGGATCGGGCATGTCGCTCCCGGCCTTCAAGGCGGCCGACAGGGAGCTGACGAGGCTGATCCGGGAGAAGTCCACGGAGGCCCGGCACCTGAAGCAGGTCGAGCACGTCCCCGTGGGCTCGGTCCCCGATCTCGTTCGCTGGTGGACGCACGCCCCGTTGAAGGCGAAGAAGGGGCTGGTCGTCCTGCTCCTGGAACAGATCGCTGTGTACCCGGCCGCGTCCAGGGGCTCGCGCACCGTGGACGCGGACCGGGTGGCCTTCACCTGGCGACAGTGGGACGCCGTTGAGCAGGGGCCGCGCTCCGCCTAGACGTTGAGGCTGGGGCGGGGCGCCACAGGCCGTCGGCTGTTTCTGAGGACGGCCATCGACAGCCCCGCCGCGATGCCCGTGATGGACAGCCCCGCGAGCGCCGGGCTGATTACGTTGTCAAGCGCCAGGGGCCAGGCGAAGCCGTTCTCGTACGCGAGGATGTAGCCGCCTCGGCTCACCGCGTACAGCGTCCCGAACGTTGCCCCGGCCGCCGTCACGGCCAGGCCGGCGGCAGCCGCGCGACCCTGCTGCCAGACACCGCGGGCGAGTCTGGTGGCGCGCATCGCCACTTCGGCCCCGGCCGCCGCGAAGAAGCCGAGGTACGTCATCAGGTAGGTGCGCACGTCGTTGAACTCGGCGTACGACGTGGACAGGTCGACGTCGAGGCGCGACGGGTTGGTGCGGCGGAACTGCCAGATGAGCAGGCCGGACACCACGACGACGAAGCCGACGCGACAGGCGATGTTGACGTCGTGCGGCAGGTCGCGGTACTCCCAGTCGATGATCATGACCTGGAGGCTCGCGCAGAAGATGATGGCCGCGATGTCCGAGATGAGAGAGGACAGTTCGGTCATCGTCGCCCGGTCCACGACCTCGGCCACAGCAGGGACCGCGAGCGTGGAACCGACGAAGCTGCTGCCCAGCGCCATGACGTGCGCGCGCCGCGCCGCGCGGAACACGTCGATGTTGCGTCTGCGCTGCGCGACGGCTCGACAGAGGGCGATGGCTGTGCTCAGCAATGTGAGCACGGAGCACAGGCCGAAGATCGGGCCGTCCACGTCAGCGTCCTTCCAGGTAGTCCGCTGCCCGCTCAGCGGCGTCGTGCAGGCTCAGACGGCGCGGTCGCCCCTCGCGGGGCTGGTCGACGCCGGGGGGAGGTGGGGGGATCGTCGGGACGTCTTCGGACAGTCCTCGTTGACGACGGATCTCCTGGAGCCGTGATCTGATTGCAAGAATGTCCTGCACTTCAAGACCCTGCATTAAACGCAGGACTTCGCGTGCCTCGGGTCTCGACACGAACACGGTGAGCGCCGTCAGGTCGTCCCACTCGGCCCCCTGTAGGAGGAAGGCGGCGGGAGCGCCGAGGGCGCTGGCCACCGAGCCGAGGGTGCCGGCAGTGGGGTTGCCGCTGGACCCGTTGAGCAGGCTGTTCACCTGACTGTGAGAGAGGGCGGGCCCGGACCCAGTTCGGGTGGCCTTGGAGATGTCCCGCGCACTGGGCGTGAAGCCGTCGCCGTCTCGGCGCAGCCTCAACAGGGCGAGGAGTTTCGCTCGAAGGCTCAGTGCCTGCCCGGTGTCGTGGGTGTCTGCCATGTCCGTCATCTCTGGCTGTGTCGTATGCTCCCGGCGGGTGTGACCGACCGGTAACAACCGCGAAGATCACACTACATCGCAGGTCGCGAGGGTTATAGGGTTTGTCGCACAGTTTCTCGGCGGAGCGACGACCGGTGAGCGGGCACCGGTTGCGCTCCCCTGCGCCTGCCAGTGGCGGGCGCCCCGAGGGAGTCGCATCAGGGCGGGCGGAGCGGCGCGCACGCCGTGCACGGGAGGAACCGCATTTCATGTCCGAGGTTGACGAGCGCCGGATTGCCGAGATTGCGAAGGAGGCCCCGCGGGTTCTGAGAGGCGTGCCGGGCAAGGCGGCGCGGGACGTCGCACGGAGGGCGGTCGAGGAGATGGCGTTCATGCGACGGGCGAAACGAGGTACCGGTGGCGGCGGGGGTGAGCCCTAACCCCGCGATGAGGGCGACAAGCCCTTGCCGATCGAGATAGGTGACATTCTTGATGAGCTGCTGTACGTTCTGTCGTGCCGGGCGGGTACAGCAGCCGCAGGAGCCCGCCTGGCAGCGTCGCGTGAGCGGCGTCCTTCCCTACTCCTCGCCGGGTGGCCGACCCCCCGCGCCCCGCCCGGCGAGGAGTCGGCCGTCCGGTGCGGTCGTCGGGGTGCGTGACGGGAGTCGGCCCGTCGTGACCGTTCGGTCGCGGCGGGCCCTCTCGCGTTCGCGCACCGAATGAGAAATACAAATGCGCCCCGAATTCATTTTCTGAATTCCTTTGAATTAAAAGAGTTCTGAACTTGCTTTGGCGGTATTCGCCATTAAGATATAAGTGTAAGAACAAAGGGAAACACCTTAACGGAAGGCGCGGGGAAATGACCGACACCAACAAGATTGAGTTCATCAACCTCAAGGTCAGCGAGATCGCTCCCAACCCGGAGCAGCCGAGGAAGTTCTTCTCGGAGGAGGCGCAGGACGAGCTGACCAACAGCATCAAGGCCAACGGCCTCCTCCAGCCGGTCGTCGTCCGGCCGGTCGAGGGCGCGAAGGTCCCCTACATGCTGATCGCGGGCGAGCGGCGCTGGCGCTCCTGCCAGGCGGCCGGCCTGGAGTTCATCCCGGCGAAGCTGGTCGAGGGGGCCACCGAGGAAGAGGCGTACGTCCTCAGCATCGCGGAGAACGTCAACCGCGCGGACATGACGATCATGGAGGAGGCCGGTGCGTATGCCGACCTCAAGGCGGCCGGGTGGGAGCCGGGCAAGATCGCCAAGCAGTTCGGGAAGACGGAGACGCACATCACCTGGCGGCTCGGCCTGCTGACCCTGCGGCCCGAGGTGGCCGAGATGGTCGACCAGAAGCAGATCAAGAGCAACTTGGCCTGGCACATCGCCCAGCTCAACCCGGCCAACCAGATGGTGGCGGCGATGCGCTACGTGCGCGGCGACTTCGACTCCGAGGCGGAGGCGCAGCACTTCGCCAACGGCCTCAAGATGATGGAGGCCCAGACCTCCCTGACCGGCGAGAAGGCCCCGACAGCCGAGGAGCAGGAGAAGCAGAAGAAGGCCAAGGCCAAGGCGAAGGACGGACTCGGCAAGGCCGAAGAGGTCCTGATCCCGCTGCTGGAGGAGCTGGCCGAGAAGAAGCCGGAGGACCTGGCCGTCATCCTCGGTGACGACCTCGCCCGCCACCTGCGGGTTGTCGGTCGCCTGTACGCCAAGGTCCAGATGGTGCGGAACCTGCTGTCCAAGGCGCAGGGCATACAGCGGGCTCAGGCCGAGGCGTTCAACAAGGCGGCTGTCGAGGTCCAGCAGGAGGCGGCGGCGAAGAAGCCCGAGGCCAAGCCGGAAGAGGCCGAGGCCGCGAAGCCCGCGCCCAAGCCGCGGCCGACGGCGAAGAAGGCGGCGGCCAAGCCTGAGGCGGCCCAGTCTGCGGCCGCCAAGCCCGCCGCCAAGCCCGCCGCCAAGCCTGCGGCGAAGACGGCCACGCCCGCCAAGCCCGCCGCCCGCCGGGCGCCCGCCAAGAAGGCCGACGCGGCGGCGAAGTAGGAAAGAGGAGGGGGCGCGGCGGAGCCCGCGCCCCCTCCTCCCCTTCCCGGAGGGCGGGGTGGGCGTAGCTGGAAGTTCCGGCTGCGCCCGCTTTCATGTGAATCCCTTTCCGTATCCATGTTCATGGAATTGCAATTGTCATAAGATATAAGTACGGGAAAGGGAAATTCCCTCCGAGAATGGAGATCTGGAAATGACAGAAAAGGAAACAGTCCCTGTGGACCTCTCTCAGGTCAGGCCGGAATACGTGGACTGGCAGTCCCACTCGGCCCACCCGGCGATCCGGCAGATCACGGACCACCTCTCCTCCCTCATGGCGGAAGCGCGGGAACTCGTACCCGGCCCTGCGTCGGAAGTGATCGGGGACGTCGAAGAGACCACGGCCTCCTCGTACGCCAACGAGACCAACCGGGTCATCCGGTTCACGGCCAACTGTGAGCAAGGCCCGGTGGAGTTCGACCTCATCGTCCAGTTGGCGGCCCGAACCCGCTACGTCTACACGGACGAGTAAACAGACTGGCCCGGACCCACAGGGACTTCCCGCGTGGGTCCGGCGCCCTCCGGCTCCCCGCTCCCGGACACGGGCGGGGCCGGCAAGCCCCCGGCCGCCAGCGTCACGCCACCACGGCCGGGGGGATCAGCAGTAAGGAAGGAAGCAAGAGTGCTCACCCTGTTCACCAACCGGATCCAGGAGTTCCAGCCCCCGCAAGGAGTGCCGGTGCGCATCACCCTGGGCGGCGTCCGGTTCAAGCTCCCCTATTCCCTCACCCACTCGGTGCGGGAGCTCGCGCCACGTCGCGACTACCTCCACGCGCCCGAGCCCGAGTTCACAAAGGCGTACCGCAGCGACCTCGATCAGCTCGGCCCCGAGCGGATCGCGGCGCGCCTCCAGCAGATCGCGGACGCCGAGGGCGACCACCGCCTGGTGCTGCTCTGCTTCGAGGACCTGGCCAAGCCGGGCCTGTGGTGCCACCGCCGGACGTTCGCGGCGTGGTGGAAGGACCGCACCGGGGACGACGTGCGGGAACTGTCCCCGATGGAGGACGACCACTACCAGCAGGGAACCTTGATGTGAGCGTCGGAACCGCGCTCCTGAGATAGGTGACATGATTCCAAGGGGCTGCGTGCTCCTGATGTAGGTTCCAGCGCAGCGCCCGGCCCGGCACCCCGCCGAGGCCGGGCGTTGTCGTTCGTTGGGAGGCGAAGATGTTCCAGGGCACCATCCCGGGCCCGATGCGCTCGATCGTGCGCGAGACGGCGAGCCTGTGGCCAAGCGGCCCGGTGTACGTCCCGTGCTGCGGGAACTTCACCATCGAACGGTCGCTGGCCGGCATGGGCTTCGGCCTCCACTCCTCCGACGTGTCCATCTACACCAGCGCGGTCGGCCGGTGGCTCACCCGGCAGCCGGTCGGCATCCGGCTCCGCGAGGAGAGCGCGGACGAACTCGGCTGGCTCGCGGACTCCTTGGACGACGGTGTCGGCACCGTGGCCACGCTCATGCTCGGCACACGGTTCCTGGCCAGCGTCGGCCGCGAAGGGCTGTGGCACGAGCGGGTGGTGCGCTCCTACCGGGAGCAGTGGAAGGCCAAGCACGCGGAGACCGTGGAGCGGCTGTCCGGCTCGGACGTCGAACTGGCCTCGTACGAGGTGGAGGACGTGCGCTCCTGGCTCCAGAAGGTCCCTGGCGACGCTCCCGTGTGCTCCTTCCCTCCCTTCTACGGCGGCGGCTACGAGAAGCTGTACGAGCCGCTGGAAGCTCACTTCACCTGGGACGCACCGCAGTACGAGCCGCTGTCGGACGACGACGTGGTCAGCGTGCTCGGCGCGATCACGGACCGGCCGTACTGGCTGACGGCCTCGAACCACAGCGTGCCCGAGCTTCAGCCGTACCTGCGCGGCGTGATCAAGGCGACGCCGCGCGCCGCTCCCTTCTACGTGTACGCCAGCGAGGCCCGGACGCGGATCGTCGCCCCGCGCCAGCCGATCGACCCGGTGAAGATCCCGCGCCTGCGCGAAGGCGAGGAACTGGTCGGCCCGCTCTCGCTCAGCCTGCTGAAGCCGGGCCAGTTCAACGCGCTGCGCTCCCGCTACCTCAACCCGAGGATCGCTCCGGGCGCGGCGAACCTGGCGGTCGCGGTGCGCGACGGCGGCGGGCGGCTGCTGGGCGTGTTCGCGATGGCCCCGAGCACGTTCACCCCGGACGAGGCGTACGTGCTCTCGGACTTCGCGGTCGCGCCGACGGACTACCCACGGTTGTCGAAGCTCATCGTGATGGCGGCCATGAGCGCCGAGACGCAGTTGCTGTGCCAGCGGGCGTTCTCGCGGCGCATCCGGCGGGTGGCGACGACCGCGTTCAGCAACAACCCGGTGTCGATGAAGTACCGCGGGCTGCTGCGGCTGAACAAGCGCAGCCCGTCGAACGAGGACGGCTGGCGATTCCAGCTCCAGTACCAGGGACCGATGGGCCAGCACACGCTGGCCGAAGCCCTTCAGATGTGGGTGAAGCGGTGGGGCGCCCCGACGACGAAGACGGGAGTCTGACCATGACCGAGTCCATTCCGCTTGCCCCGCCGCAGATGGTGCAGGGCGACCCGCGCACGCTGACGCTCCTCGACCACAACGCGAGGTTCCTGCCCCACGAGCAGTTCCGGCAGCTCGTCGCGAACATCGAGCGCGACGGGCACCTGACCTCGACGCCGCTGGTGTGGAACGACCGGGAGACGGGACGGCTGGTCGTCCTGTCCGGGAACCACCGCACGCTCGCCGCGGTCGAGGCCGGCCTGTCCACGATCTGGTGGATGCAGATAGACGAGCCGCTGCCCCGGCAGCGGCAGATCGCGCTCCAGCTCTCGCACAACGCGATTGCGGGTCAGGACGATCCGGCGATCCTCAAGGAGCTGTACGACGAGCTGGAGAACGTGGAGTGGCGGCAGTACACGGGCCTGGACGACAAGACGCTTGACCTGCTGGAGAAGGTGGACGTCGCCTCTCTGGGCGAGGCGAATCTCGACTTCGCGTCCGTGCAGTTCATGTTCCTGCCCGCCGAGCTGGAGCGCGCAGAGGCAGCGTTCGACGCGGCCCGCTCCACGGCGACGGCGGATGAGCGGTGGGTGGCCGGGCTGGAGCAGTACGAGCCGGTGCTCGATGCGCTGGAGACCTCCCGGGCCGCGTACAAGATCGGCAACTCCGCGACCGCGCTCGGGGTGATCCTCGCGGTGTTCGAGCGGCACCTGGGCGAGTTGGCCGAGGGCTGGTTCGACGCGGACACCGGGGAGCCGACGCGGGCGGGGACTGCGCCGCTGGAGTCGGTGTTCGGCGTGCGCGATCTGCCGGTGGAGACGGCGGCCGTCGTACGGGCCGCGATCGACCGGATGGTTCGGGATGGCACCGTGCCCGCCGACGAGCCGTGGCGGGCGCTGGAAGTCCTGGCCACCCAGAGCAACTAGACGGCCGTCGGCCAGGAGGTGAGCGGTGGCCGAGGGCACCGTGGAGCCCTGGGAACGGCAGAGCGGGGAGTCGCCCCAGGCGTTCGAGGCGTTCGCCGTGTACCGCGATCTCGGCCCGGCGCGCAGTGTCACGAAGGTGGCACGGGAGTTGGATAAATCCCGCGCGCTGGTGGGCCGGTGGTCGCGGCAGTTCGCATGGGTAATGCGGGCGATGGCGTACGACCGGGACCAGGACCGGGAGTTCCGTGCTGAGCTGGCGCAGGCGCAGCGGGATATCGCCCGCAGGCACGCGAAGTTGGCACAGGCTGCACAGAGCAAGGCCGTTGCCCGGTTGCAGACCCTCGACCCGCGGGAGCTGTCGCCTTCGGAGCTGCTGCGCTACATCCAGGTCGCCACCGAGATCGAGCGGCGCGCCGTGGGCGAGGCACCGGTGACCGGGCCCGCCGAGGACGGGGACCAGGGTGCGGACGTGGCCGGGCTGTCGGACGAGGATCGCCGGGCCCGGATGGAGCAGTTGCGCCGGGAGCTGGAGCGGCGGCTGTCGGAGGGCGGTTCGTGAGCCGGGGCCGGGCCAAGCGCGGCTTGGTCGAGGGGTTCGCGGACCCGTCGGTGATGAGCGAGGAGCAGCTTCGGGCCGAGGTCGCCGCGCTGGTGCGGGCCGATGAGGTGTCGGCGCGGCGGTGGGCGTGCGAGGTCCCGGACTGCGACGGGCTGCCCCATCCGGGGTGGCTGCACCACCATGCTCGTGCGGCGCAGCGGCGGCCGTTGTGGCTGTGGACGGTGTGGATGCTGCTCACGGGCCGTGGCTGGGGGAAGTCGCGGACGGCGGCGGAGGCGGTACGGGATTGGGCGAGGACGCCGGGGCAGCAGATCGCGGTGGTGGCGAAGAACGCCACGCTGGTGCGCGACATCTGCTTCGAGTCCCCCAAGAGCGGGTTGCTGTCGGTGTTCCCGCCGGAGGAGATCGTCAAGTACAAGTCCGGCTTGGGCGAGACGACGCTGTGGTTGACCAACGGGACCGTCATCAGGGGGTTCGGCGCGGAGACGCCGGACAACCTGCGCGGGTGGGCGTTCGACAAGGCGTGGCTGGACGAGTACGCGGCCTGGAACCGGATCGTGGCGCAGGCGGTCTACGACATGATCTGGTTCTGCCTGCGCGAGGCGGACGCTCCGCAGGTCGTGATCTCCACGACGCCGAAGCCGCTCCCTCACGTCAAGCGGCTCGTCGAGCGCGGCCGTGCGCAGGAGAAGAAGCACCGGGAAGGCGGTGCGCCGCCTCGGGTGGTGCTGACCCGCGGGCACATGCGGGAGAACGACGCGAACCTGAGCATGGCGGCCCGGGAGGAGCTGGAGGAGGAGTACGCCGGCACGCGCCTGGGACGGCAGGAGCTGTCCGGGGAGCTACTCGAGGACGTGGAGGGCGCGCTGTGGAAGGGCTGGATGCTGGAGGTCGAGGGCTTTAGGCCCCGCCCCGAGCACCTGCCCGACCTTCAGCGGGTTGTGGTGGCCGTGGACCCGGCGACCAAGAGCCACGAGAACGCCGACATGACGGCCTTCACCGTGGCCGGGCGCGGCTTCCCGGTGGAGTCGATGTTCGGGGACGACCGGCCGCGCGGGTATCTGCTGCACGCCGAGCAGGACCGGTACACGCCGACGCAGGCGATGAAGCGGGCCGCGCAGCTGTATCACGAGCACCGCGCGGACTGCGTGGTCATCGAGGCGAACAACGGCGGCGACTACCTGCCCGCGCTGCTGGAGCAGGTGGACCCGACGGTGAACTGGCGAATCGTTCATGCGACGCGGGGGAAGCGGGCGCGGGCGGCTCCGGCTGCGCAGTTGTACGAGCAGGCTCGGGTGTCGCACGTCGGTCCGGCGCGGGTGTTCGCTGAGTTGGAGGAGCAGATGACCACGTTCGTCGGTCAGGGTGAGACGGAGGACTCGCCGGACCTGTTGGACTCGGCGGTGTGGGCGTTGTGGGACCTGTTCCTCGATCCGGCGATGCCGCCTCCACGGGGCGGGAACGATCAGCGGTTGAGCGGTCGCCGGTGAGCTGGGTGCACCACATGCACTCCTTGGGGTTGTGGAGCGGCGAGCCGCTGAGCCAGTAGGCGCCGTTGAGTTGTGCGGTGGGCGCGGGTGGCGTGTCGGGGGCGTGGAGGGAGCGCATGTCGGGGTAACGACGAACGGCGTGGCGAGGAACGGGCGTTGTCACCGTGGGCGTGGGTGGTTCACCCGCTGTTGGGGTTGTTCTGGGGTTCGGGTTGCGTGCTGGCGGGGTGTGCGTCCGGACGCAAGCACATAGGGGTCATTCCTGCACGTAAGGGCATGATCTGGGTGTTTGGTTCCGCAACTTCTGGCAATTCTGAGGGAGTTCTCGGGAAACGCCCGCAAGTCTCGGCAATCGTCTTACGCCTGCTGTTACGCCTGGTCAGACTGCCGGTTGACTTGCCGTCTGAGACGAGGGGCGAATGGTGAACCGTGCTGCGATAGCGGGCGTGGTGTTGGTGGTGGTCGGGGCCTGGGCCGTCAGCGGCTGCTCGGAGGGTGGCCCCGCTCCGGCGGCGGAGGTGCCGTCGTACGGGCCGAGGCCGCCTGGGTACGTCGATCCGGTGACGGCGGCGAGTCGGCAGTTCAAGTGCTTGAAGGGCACGGAGTTCGACGCCCTCGAAGCGACGTTGACGACCACCCGCGTCGGTGATCCGGGCCGCGATGCACAGGAGATCGAGATCGGGGGCTGGGTGGTGGATGGCAAGCCCGAGCCGTCGCTGAAGCTGCGCCGCGCGTCCTGGAAGAGCGAGCTGAAGCCGATGGACGCCGAGTCGAAGCGCATCCTCACCGACCACAAGTGCCCGGTGACCTGGTGATGGCCGACGGCAGTACGGAGGCCAGGAAGGAGCTGACGAGGCGGCTCGACCGGATGCGCTCGGAGATGACCGCCACGGAGTGGGACCTGTCGGCGGGGCTGCTGCGGATGTGGGCGGTGCATGGCGGTGGGCGTATCCAGTTCCGGCTGGAGGCCGAGGACCGGCGCGTGTTCACCCCGGCGGTTCAGGCTGCGGTGCTGGAGGCGTGGGAGCTGGCACGGCCTGTGGTCAAGGAATCCGGCGGGGTGGCCGAGCTGCTGCTTCTGCTCGATCAGGTGGCCGGAGAGGCCGAGCGGGACGCGGCTGCACTGGAGGGTATCGCGCAGGTGAGCGGGATGGACGGGGACGCTTAGGCTGATGTGACGGCGCGGGGCCGAACTTCCTGGAGTGGACGTGGGCCTGCGCCAACTGGTGATCGACGCGTGGTCGTGGCTGAACTACAAGCCGGTGGTCGCTGAGGCCGGCCGCCCCGGTAGCCGCGCGTTTCCGGAACTGGCCAAGACGTGGATGCCATCGCACGAGTTGCGGCGGCTGGCCGCGTACAAGGTGTTGGCGTCGTACGACAACAACCAGGCCGGGCAGCTCGCGGCCTTCGGCGGCGATGAGAGCGCACTGGAGCGTCGGGAGCTGGGCGACGCGGCGAACCTCGTGGACACGGCGCTGGGCTACCTGCTCGGTTCGGAGCAGAAGGTCTCGGTTGAGGGCGCTGAGCACGCCGACGAACAGACGCCGACGCCGGGCGCGGCGGAGGCCGCCGCCGTGCAGAAGCGGCTGCGGGCGTGGGCGGACAAGGAGCTGCTGACGTTCCGGGTCCAGCAGGCCGAGCGGGCAGCGGTGCTCCTCGGGGACAGCGTGATGGTGCTGGCGTGGAACCCGGACAAGCAGCGGCCGACGCTCAGGGTGTACGACCCCGGGTTCTTCTTCCCGCAGTGGGACGACGACGCGGACGACGACTTCCCGACCCGGGTGCATCTGGCGTGGGAGCTGCCTGCGGACGACGACGCCGGACTCAAGGCGCGGGTCCGTCGGGTGACGTACGAGCTGGGCCCGATCTCCGAGGGAGACGAGGAGGGCTTGGCGGGGGCGCGGACATATCCGTGGGAGCCGGGCCGGGCGTCCAACGTGACGTGCTACCTCACGGACGCGGAGTGGCTGCTGGAGGACCTGAAGAACGGCGAGACGCTGGACCGGCTGCCGATGAGCAAGGCGAGCTTCCGGCTCGGCGCGGACGGCACGGAGCTGAACCGGCTCGACTTGCTGATCGACTTCGTGCCGGTGGTGCACATCGCGAACACCATCCCGGACGGCGGCGAGCACTGGGGCCGGTCCGTGCTCGCTCGGGTTCTACAGGCGCTCGATGAGCTGGCGGCCACGGACTCCGACGGCTCGGCGGCGTCCGCGACTACGGGCACGCCGATCATCGGTCTCGCCGGTGCGCGGCTGCCGGTGGACCGGGCGACGGGCAGGCCGCAGGAACTGGAGGTGAAGGCCGGGGCGGTGTGGCAGCTCGGTGAGACGGGACGGATGGATGCCCTGGACACGTCGCCGCAGTTGGCCGAGTTGCGGGCGCGGGTGGATCACCTGCTGGAGCGGATCGCCTCCAACTCGCGGGTGACGGCGGCCGGGCTGGGGACGCTGGACGCCACGGAGGTGCCGTCGGGGTACGCGTTGAAGTTGGCGCTGGGGCCGCTGGATGCGCTGATCGGCATGATGCGGCTGGCCAGGGAGCACAAGTACCGGCTGCTGTTCAAGATGGTGCAGAGGCTGTACCAGGCCGGGCGGGCAGAAGGCTGGACGGCCGGGGAAACGCTGCCGGCACGCCTGGCATGGGCGCCGCACACGCCGACCGACCGCGGGGCGGTGCTGGAGGAGGTCGTGAAGGCGTACGGGGCCGGGGTGCTGTCGCTGGAGACGGCGGTGACGATGCTGCTGGAGGCCGGGTACCCGATCAAGGACGCCTCGCAGGAGGTGGAGCGCATCCGGGCGAAGGCGCAGCAGGAGGCCGAGGTGCGGATGGCGGAGGCGGCTGCGCGGCGCGGGCGCGACGAGGATGAGGAGGACCAGGCAGACGACGCCGGTCCGGGCGCGGGCGAGGAGCGGAAGTCGGTGAAGAGGGAGAGCGAGCGGGAGCCGGTGGGCTCGGGCCGGTGACGCGGACGCCGGGGTGCGTGGGCGGGGAGTCAGCGCCAGATGCCGCGTGCGCGCATCAGCTCGATCTGGGGTTCGGTGACGTTCTCGCGGTACTCGGCGTGGTCGTACGGCGGTCGGTCGGCGTAGAGATTGGCCGGGTAGATGCGCTGGTCGTACAGGGCGCGGTACAGCTCGGTGCGCAGGTCCTTGGGCCAGTTCGTCCACGCGGCGGTGGTGCGCTGTCGGCGCAGGGCAGGCAGATCGATGGTGGCGGTGACGAACGAGGCGACGCCGCCGTGGTCGAGGTGGCCGACAGTGCGGCCGGCGTGGTCGGTGATCGTGGAACGGCCCCCGAAGAAGTCGACGCGCTGCCCGTCGCCGCCGGTGTAGGAGGCCGGGTTGGGGGCGAGGACGTACATGAGGTTGTCGAGGGCGCGGGCCCGGTTCTGGATGTCGAAGGCGTCGGAGGCGACGCCGGGCAGCGGGTAGCTGGTGCGGTAGGCGATCTCGCACCCGCTGAGAGCGAGACCGCGGGCGTTCTCCGGGTAGGACGCCTCGTTGGCCATCATGACGCCGAGGCGGCCGATGGCGGTGTCCGCGACGGGCCAGTAGGCGTCGGGGCCGTTGCCGTTCAGCTCGGTCCACTGGTCGAGGACGTCGTGCGGGCTGAGGCTGTGTTCCATCGGCGGTAGCGGGGTGAGCTTGTAGTGCCGCAGGACGATCGCGCCGGTCGGGGCGATGACGAAGCCGATGTTGAAGTACCGGTCGGGGAAGGCCGGGTGGAGGGCCTTGGCCTGCGCCATGATGTGGACGCCGAACTCGCGAGCCCAGCGGCTGAGTTCTTCGCTCTCCGCTCCGGGGAGGGTGATCGCGCAGGTGCGGGCGTAGGTGGCGTGGTCGAGGTCGTGGATCTCGTCGGTGAACCCCTGGAGCGCGCCTTCGGGCAGGGCGACCAGACGGACAGGGTGGTCCAGGCCGCCGAGGGCGACGGCGGTTCGGGTGAGCGAGTACAGGTGGTCCAGGTTGGTGGCGATGTCGTCGCGGTCCTGGATCTCGGTGATCTCCGGGATGAGTCCGACCGCGGTGTACGGGTTGATCGTCATGGGTGTGGCCTCCTTGTTCGACGCCATCCTGCGAGGGCAGTCGGACAACGGAAGTTGCGCCGGAGGGTATCGAGGTAGTCAGCGATGAGGGGGTGCCGGTGCAGGTTTCCAGGAGGGAATCATCCGAAGAGGGGCGTGTGCGGCTGTATGAGCAGGTGAGGGCAGTGCCGTACGCGACGGACGGTGCGCACGACGGTGAGTCGCTGCTCGTGGTCGGCCGTGGAGACTGCCTGGCGAAGGCCGGGTACTTGCTCGCTGGGCTCCGCGCACAGGGCTTGGTGGCACGCCCCGTTCGCTGGCTCTATCTGCTGCCGCCGAGACCCGACGAGGTGTACGGGCTCCGTTCTCGTGAGGACGTGCACACGGCAGTCGAAGTGTGGCTGGCGGGACGGTGGGTGATGGTGGACGCGACGTTCGATCCGCCTCTGGCGGCTGCGGGTTTCACCGTCGGACAGTGGGACGGGGCGACGGATACCGCTCCCGCCTGTGAGCCTGCCGGACCTTTGTGGCGTCCGGGTGAAGGACCGCCGCCTATGCCGAGAGGCCACGGGACGGGGCCCGACCCAGGAGGCCCCGCGTACCGCACCGCGTTCAATCGGTGGTTGCGCGATGTTCGGGCTGCGGGCGAAGCCTGAGCGGGGCGTGTCGGTAGTGGTGGCTACACTGATCGGCAGCGCGGGGGCGCGCTCTGGAGGAGATGCATGGTCCGGCCCCTGCCGCCTCGCCGTCCTGTCGGCCACCGCCGTGACGGACGGCCGATCTATCCCATCCTCGGTGCCTCCTCGGAGGACGAGACGAACGACCAGCTCGATGACGCCAACGACGACGGCGGGCAGGAGCAGCAGGTCACGTTCTCCCAGGACCGACTGGGCAAGATGCTCACCCGCGAGAAGGCCCAGGGCGAACGCGCGGCCATCAAGCGGCTGTTGAGCACACTCGGGTTCGACAATCCCAAGGCACTGACCGAGTTCGTGACCACGCAGCGGGAGGCCGAGCAGGCCGCGCTGTCGGAGATCGAACGCCGCGAACAGGCCGCGCAGGAGCGTGAGTTGCAGGCGGCGCGTCGGGAGGAGCTGGCCGCCGAGCGCGAGCGGGCGGCGCTTCGCCGGGCCGCGCTGGTCGCCCTCGGTGCCGAGGGCGATGACCTGGTGGACGCCGAGCGTCTGCTGGCCGTGGACGACGAAGACGCCGACGAGGCGCAGATCCAGTCGGCGGCCGAAGCCCTGCGTACCCGCCGTCCCGAGCTGTTCGGGGAGGTCCGTACCCCGGTGCCGGCGGCTCCCGCCGGTGCACCGGCCGGACGCGGCCCGACCCGTACGACGCCCGTGTCCAAGCCCGGCTCCGCAGGGCTGGAGATGGCCAAGCGCCGGGGCCTGATACCCGAGTTCAGCGACACAGCCGCCCGGTAGTTCCGGGCCCGCATCCAGGGGACCACGCCCCGCAACTTCGTGGACGTCACCGCCTCCGTGGGCGGTGTGCGGAAGTCACCGCAGCGTCCATGGAGACACGCACATGACCATCCAGCCCGTCTCGAAGTCCGAGTACACCACCGCCAATCGCGAGTGGCTGGCTTCCCTGCACGGCACCGACTCCGTCGACACCATCACCCTCGACCTGAACCTGTTCTGCGAGGGCACGCACTACGTGTGCGGCGACGGCTGCGACCCGTACGGCCGCGTCCTGTCCGGCGTGCCGGTCGGCCGCGTTGCGGAGTCCGGCCTCTACGGCCCGTACGACCCGGACGCCCACTGCGGCCGCCAGATCCTGCGCGGCTTCGTGATCGCTGAGGCCCCGTTCGCTCCGGGCCAGACCCGCGTCCCGGCCGCCCTCCTGTGGCACGGCGCGGTCAAGGCGTCGAAGGTCCCCGGCGGCATCGACGTGTCCCAGCTCGTGTGGCACCCGCGTGCCGCCCAGATCCGCTTCGTCTGAGCGGGGGCCTGAGCTGTGACGATTCAGGACCTCCTCAAGGACGTCTCGGTCATGGACCTGACGACGTTCGCCAGGGCGATCCCGTCCCCGAAGGACTTCCTCCTCACCCAGACGATCTTCCCGACCGTCGAGCTGCGCGAGGTGAAGTGGCGGACCAAGGACTCCGGCCGCTACGTCAACGTCGCCAAGTACCGGGCGTTCAACGCCTCCGTCCCGTTCGCGACCCGTGAGGCGTGGCAGACCTCCCGCGAGGGCGCGCTGCCTCCGCTGGGGCAGAAACTCGTCGTCTCCGAGCAGGAGCAGATCCTGCTGGAGGCGTCGCACGGCTCCGATCAGGACCGGCTGATCGAGCTGCTGTACGACGACGTGGAGCGGCATGTCGAAGCCATCCGCTCCCGGCTGGAGCTGGCCGCCGGCGACGTGCTCGCGGACGGCAAGTTCGAGCTGGAGCAGGAGAACGGGCTCACCCTCGAAGTCGACTGGGGCGTGCCGGTGGAGAACCGGCCGGTCGCCCGTATCCCGTGGTCGGACCCGGCCTCCGACCCGATCGCGGACGAACTGCGGTGGATTCAGCAGCTCGACGACATCGGCGCCCCGGAACCGGAGCTGGTGATCACGAGCCGGAAGGCGTTCTCGTACCTGGCGGCGAACAACGCGTACAGGGCGGCGTACTACGGGAGCGTGAGTCCGTCGACTACGCCGACGGCGACGCTCACCCCGCAGCAGATCAACGTGGTGCGCGGCAACTACTCGCTGCCGCCGATCACGTTCTACAAGGCGCAGGTCCGGGTCGACGGCAAGCCCCGCAAGGTGCTGCCCGAGGACCTGTGGATTCTGGTGCCACCGGAGCGGGAGAAGTGGGCGCAGACCATGTACGGGGTCACCGCCGAGGGCCTGGTCCTCTCGCGCGGCACGAACCCCGAGATCGTCCGCGAGGACGCGCCGGGCCTGATCATCACCCGAGGCGTCCAGGACGACCCCGTGCAGATCTACACCAAGGGCGCCGCGGTCGGGATGCCCGTCATGCACACCCCGGACGCCCACATCGTGGCGAAGGTCCTGTGATGGCGGGCCGCGGGCGGCTGAAGGCCGCGGTGTACGTACAGGACCCGTCCTCGCGGGAGGAGCTGATCCTGCTGCCGGGCGAGTGCCCGGACCAGGAGGTGGCCGTGCTGATCACCAACCCGGACGCGTGGGAAGAACTGCCGGAGGACGGCGACGAGCTGGTTTCGGTCGAGAAGTCGGAGCAGTCAGCCGACGAGGCCGACGGTCAGGAGGCGGCGGCCGGCGGGGGCGGCGCGAAGAAGTCCGCGTCATCGAGGCGGGGCGGAGGCCGGTCGGCGTCCGCGTCGTCGTGACGAACTCGAGGCGGCCCGCTGCCGGGGACAGCCCGGTGGCGGGCCGCGCCGCGTGGAAGGAGTAGCGGGTGGACGAGTTCCAGCGGTCGTGGCTGCTCGCGCAGCTCGGGCCGGACACCGATCCGGCCGACCTGGAGCGCCGCTACTTCCGGCTGCGGTCGGTGCGCGCGGTGGCGCTGGAGGTACTGGGCGAGCGGCGCGCGAAGCTCCTCGCGGACCCGCTGAAGGTCACCGTCGACGGGGTCGTGACGATGGACCTCCAGGAGAACCTTCGCGGGATCGAGAGACAGATCGAAGGAGTACGGCAGAGCCCGGCTCCTGACGAGCCAGGAGAGGGTGACGAGGCGGAGGACGCGGTGACGATCCTGGCGACCACGCAACTGGTTCCCGTCCGTCGCTACCGCTAGGCGCAGGGCCGGAGTCGGCATAGACCCTCCCGCGACGCCGGGTCTCTCTGCGATGCGGGCTGGCGGCCGAAAGAACCGTCAGTCAAGGTGGTGCCTACATGCGGAGTGGTCCTCCCCACATGCCCTGGGGAGGACCACTCGGCATCCAAAGGGCTGATCAGTCGACCACGCCGAAGTCGCCTTCTCCCGAGTGCAGAAGACCGACGAATCCCGTCCAGGCTGCGTGGGTGAAGGCGATGGCGGGGCCGCCCTTCGCCTTGGAGTCACGCACTCCGACCAGGCCAGACTCGGTGATGGTCGCCGAATTGACGGTTGTCTCGACGCAGTTGCCGTTGTCCTGTGAGCTGTACGAGGACTTCGTCCATTCCTCCTCGGACGCCAGGTCCGTGGAGACGGGGAAGCGGTTCTGATGAGTCATGTCCACAGTTTCTTTTCGAGGGCGTGCAGAATTTGCGGCGTCTGATTCGGTCCCGGCGCCGCCTTCACCATGGCATCGAACTGCCGCTGGTACTGCCCCACATCCGAGTCCTTCGACCACATGGTCGTGGCCTTGGCGCTGTCACTCTGAACCACCGGGCCGAGGTCCACAAACTCCAGAACCGTGAAGTTGAACGCTGCTCGGTAGGTGGGCAGGTCTTCGGGGATGATCTGGACCTCAACGTTGTCCAGGTCATTGAGGCGGATGATCTCCGCGTACTGCGCACGCATCACGTCAGGCGAACCGACGACCGTGCGCAGCGTGCTCTCTGTCAGAATTATGTGTACCTCGGCGTCGCCCGATGAGATGAGGTTCTTGCGCTCCATACGCGTCCGGACCCCTTGCTCGACGAACTCGGTAGTCCGCTCCTCCACTACCTTCGCGGACGCTCCGAGAGCCTTCGCGTAGGACTTCTCCTGGAGGAGTCCATGCACCACGTTGTTCTCGTACCCCCGGACCTTGATCGCATCTCGCTCCAGTCCGAGGTACATCGGCATGCCCGAGGGCAGGAGATTGCGGTACGAGGTGAAGGGCTCCTTGCTCAAGGAGTCTCGCTGCATCTTGAGCAGTTCGGCGCGGTCGTCCAGGTCCCGGACCTCGTAGTAGTCCAATAGCTTTTCGAGGTCCCCGAGCTTGGGCAGCGGGATGTCGCCGGCCTCCACTCGGCTGATCTTCGAGCGTGAGAAGCCCAGAGCCGTTGAAACCCCTTCGGCGGTCCGACCTGGTACGCGCTCGCGTAGAGCGCGGAGTTCTTTGCCGAGCATGACCCGCAGGTATGTCGGTCCTCGTCGTGCGCCCACCTGTCCCCTCACTTCGGTGTTCTGTTCGTCGGATCGAGGCCCCAGCCCGGCAGGACAGAGTATCTGTCCTGCCGACAAGGGCTTCAGTTCGGAGTCTGGCACGCGCTGCCTCCCGTGCAACACCCTCTGTCGGTTACGAGGCACTTGCCAATGTGGACGCTGACGTACTCACATGCGCAGGCTCCCTTGAATGTTAATTGGTGTGTGCGCAAGGCTGGTTGAGCCGCCGAGGAACCTGCCTCGTAGAGGGGGGAGGAGCTTGCGCGGTGAACCCGAACGCGCTGCTGCGAGAAGCCGACGAGCCGTCACTCGTCGGACATCTCTGATCGTAGCGGCGCGCTTCGGCCACAGCCTCACGTACCGCCAACTGTGACAGGTGCCGGACGATGACGAAGACGACCGATCGCGCAGATCGTCAACTTTGCGCCGACGCACGCCCGCTTCGCGGGCAGCCGTACCAGCAGGAGTTGACCCCGGACCCGAAACGTCTGGGCGCCATCCGACGCATCTTCGCTGCCCACATCCGTTGCTGGGGGTGGCCGGAGGTTATCGACGAGGCGGTCATGTGCGTGACGGAGATGCTGGCCAACGTTCACCACCACGCGGGGGGTGATTGCGAGCTGCTGCTTGAGCCGACGCCGTACGGGGTGCGCATCACGGTCAGCGACACCAGCTCGCAGTTGCCCGAGGTGCGAATGCCGAAGTGGGACTCCGGCAGTGGGCGCGGCATGTGGCTGCTCAGCACGACCGCCCACGACTGGGGCGCTGAGGCCACGCCTACCGGGAAAGACGTCTGGGTCGAACTGCGTCCCTCCACTGAGGAGGCCGCAGCGTGAACCCAACGCCGAGCCGCCGTCCGGTGAACGAGTTCAGCGTCGGCGCAAGGAGATTCATCAGTTCGCTGCGCGACTCCTTCCTCCGCGACGAGGACTTGGACAACGACTTAAACGCGGCTCTCGGAGCGGATGAGGGTCCGATGGGAGTGGCTGGCTCAAAGCGCCAGCGGAAGCAGCGACGTGGGCTGTTTCGCTGCACCGCACCGACGCGCGACCGCGGAACGATTCACGCGCTTGGCCGGTCCGTGACGCGCCTGGACCGGATGCTCGGCCACCTCGTGAGCATCGCAGAAGAACGCGAGTGGGAGCCTCCGTACCCGAACGTCGCGGATCTCATCAACCGGGGAAGGGATCTGAGGCGGCAAACACCGCGCATTGTCTGTGAGTTCGCGGCGAGCCAGGCGCATCTTCGTCTGATGGCGATGGTTGCTCTTGACCTCTTGGACGAGCTGAGCGATGACGAGCCGGAAGAGGCTCTCGCCATCAGCCCGTCACCGGGAACGGGCGGTGGCCGGGCATGAAGTATCTGCCGCGCACGTATTGGTGTCATGCGGACCACAGCGGTGCCGGGGCTGGCTCGGCTGTGCTGAACGACGTCATCACAGACTCGCCGGGCATCGCCGTCGAGTGGGTGCGTGAGTCCGTCCGCGCCGTCAGCGTGGCCCTGGACCGCGAGACCTTCCACGCCGTGTGGGGATGGCTGGGCGATCACCGAGCAGTTGAAGCGGCCGTGATCGAGCTGCGGCGCGGCAAGCCCTACACCTTCACTGCGGCCACTCCAGCGACGAAGTGGACGTGGACCGCGTATCCGGTATCGGTCCTACCGCTGCTGAGCATCTGTCCGAGAACGGCATCGCGCCCGCCCATTAGGGAGTTAGCCACTGCCGGTGCCAGCGGGACGCCTCCGTGACCGAGCACTCCCTGATCGCCCGAGCAGGTTCCACGAGCTGCCTCAGATGTACGGCACGCCCTCAACTACTCAACCTCGCAGGGGATGCGACGTGATCGTCTGCCCTGCCACGACAGTCGGAGCACCATGAACGCCTCCGTCCCGCACCGCCAGGACCTTGCCACTGAGCTGATCGACCGCGTCCGGGCCGCGCGGGTTCACTGGTCCCGCTTGGCCCGTACTACCCCCTCCGATCAGGAGATCGGCATGGGACGGCACAGGGACCACGCGAACGCCACGGTCCTGCGACGGATCATCGCTGATCACGGCTGGCCCGATGTTCCTCTCGTCGGCCAGGAGGGCGCAACGGCGGCCTGGCAGATCGCTCTGCACGCTGACACCCAGACGGAGATTCAACGTGTAGCCGCGCGACAGATGGCCAACGCCGTTGAGCGTGGCACCGCCAGCGTTCGACAGTGGGCCCATCTCCACGACAGGTGCCTCGTCAACGCCGGCAACCCTCAGTTCTACGGAACCCAGTACCGGCTCGGGCAGGGCGGGCCCGAACGGCTTCCCGTCCGCGACCCTGCGGCCCTCGACCGAATCCGCGCCGAGATCGGTCTCCCGGCCGCCGACATCGCACTGGAGGGTCTGCGCCGTCGGCTGTCGAGTGAGCCGTCCATACCGGCGGATGACGAGGAGCCGACCGGTGATGATGACCGAGACGTCACCCGCACCGCCGAGCTGGCCCGTGCCGCGTGACGGACATAGGCCACGCCGACGAGGCGGCGCTGGCCATCGAGGTCCTGGAGTGGGGGGCGTCCGGCTCAGCCTGGCCAAAGATGTGCGAGGCCAGGGCCGCTGTGGACAAGCTCAACTCGTTGGGCGAGCAGCTACGTGCGGACGTGCGGGCGGCCTTCACCTCGGGGAGGCAGCCGCCGGTGCTCGGGGAGGCAGATCGCCGCCTGGGCCTGCCGCTGGAACCGCTGTTGCCCATGCTGCCCAGGACCGTGGCCTCTGTCGTCCACCGAGCACAGAACCTCGCCCGTCTCGTCCAAGGACTGCAACGGGCGCTGGACGCGAGCAGTCCGGTCCAGAACACCGCTATTCCCCGCCACCGAAAGGGCCTTTGAGAAGTGAAGCTGACCACCGCCGCCGTACTCGCGGGCACGGCCATCTCCGCTGCCGTCACCGCCGTCGGCGTCGCACGCGTCCGCCAGCAGGAACGGCACCACGGCGAGAAGATCGAGGTCGCTGCTGCCCGCGTCCAGATGGATTGGCTCTCCCAGGTGTCCACGAACCACGACCTCGCCAAGCTGTGGGCGCCGGAGGACGTGGACCCCGAGGAGTACATGAAGCTCATGCACGCCAACCGGCAGCTCTGCGCCTTCAGCCTGCGCGACCGGCTGGGACTGGTCACCGACGAACAGCGGGACCTCTTCGCCTCCGAACTCATGAAGAACAAGGCGATCCGCGCGTACTGGGACCGGTTCCGCGGACTGCGCATTGAGGAGGCGGCGACAGCCAGGGACGGGCGCGCACTGGCGTTCACGGCCGCCTTCGACCGTGTCGCTCGGGAGCGCCAGACCCCGGCGACTACCACCTCGACCGACGCCTGACGGCATACCTCGGATGCTGCGCCTCTCAAGTGCTGTGTCCGTCGCCAACTCCTCTCGCAGGTACCGACTTGCGTCACGCGAGAGGTGGCCGAGAACAGCTCGACCGGGGCAGCCGCACGGCTACCGTCCGGCGGGCAGAACCGGCCGCACTGCAACACCCCGAATCCCGCAGATCCACGTATCGAATCAGGAGGGTCCACATGGCTCCCAGGGTGATCGACCAGCGCGCGAGGACCGTTCCGGCCTCTGCCGCGCAGGGCCCGTTCGACCTCGACATCAGCGTCGTCGTGTCGGGGGGCACGGTGGAGGCGAGTACCGCCTCCGACGGCGGCTGCGCCGCGACGTGCGGCAGCAGCGCGTGCATCTCCAGCGGCTCCTGACCGCACACCAGACCACCGGCAAGGTGCCCATGCCGTGCCGGCGCCGCCCACGCGGCACGTACCCCGCGGCTCGATCGGAGCCGCGCTCGACTACGGAGGAAACAACACATGGAGAACGACCAGTTCGACCTCGACATCAGTGTCCTGGAGTCCAGCGAGGGACAGGCCACGCTGATCAACCTCACCGACGACGGCTGCGGCAGCACCTGCTCCAGCCCGTGCGCCACCAACGTGGCCTGATCGTCTTCCGCCGCACGACGAGTAGGGAGAGACCCGTATGAACGCGAACACGATCAAGGGCCAGGCGCAGTCTCCGTCCGCGACGGTGGACGGGGACGCGTTCGACCTGGACGTCAGCGTCCTGGAGTCCGGCGACGGTTCCGCCACGGTGATCAACCTGACGGACGACGGCTGTAAGCCGAGCTGCCAGGGGTCCTGCGCCACCAACGTGGCCTGACCTCGGCGCGCCGATACGCCAGCCCGCGCGGCCTTCCGCCGCGCGGGCTGGCACCCCAGAACGCCACCACCAGGGAGGGTGCATGGATTCCAGGAAGGACGGCCCGCTGTACCGGTGCGCGGATGTTGCGCTGGTGCGCGCCGCCCGTTACTCGAGGCTGCCGCTTCCCGCGTGGCCGGACCTCACCGACGACACCCCGGCCCGGAAGGTGCGGTGGCAGACGTGGCTGCGCGACATCTGGTCGCTGTCCGAGGCCGCCGACTCCATCGAGCAGGCCAGCCCCCTGCTCGCGCAACAGGTTGAGACCCTGTGCTCGGCGGCCAGCCCCGATACGCGTCAGCTCCGCCGCACCGTGGTGTCGGTCATGCGGTATGTGCTGCGCATGACGGGCCGAGCGACCCCGAACGGTCTGTTCGCCGGCGTCGCGCCCGCCTCGTTCGGGGAACGGCCGGGATGGTCCTGGGGCGAGTGGCACCGTCCCGTCGTACGTGCCGACGGTGACTGGATCGCGGACCTGACCGCCCGCCTGGAAGAAGACCCCGACCTCCTGCGGCATCTGCATGTGATGGCCAACAACACCGCATTCGTACGGGGTGATCGGCTCATCGTCCCCTACCCGCCCCGCTCACGCCGCACGGAGGAGAGCCCGGCGGCCGAAGTATCCCTCCGATACACTAGCGCCGTACGCATCGCCGTCGACGCCGCCGCCTCGCCCGTCCCCGTCCGCGCGGTGGTCGAACTGATGCGGGCCGAGTTCCCCGACGTTCCCGTTGAGCGGGTGGAAGGGCTCGTCGGCAGCCTGGTCGAGCGCGGCGTGCTCATCAGCAGCCTGCACGCGCCCTCTGCCACCCTCGATGCGCTGGGCCACCTGGTCGAGCAGGCCGAAGCCGCCGACGCGCCGTCGACCACGGACCTCGTGGCCCATGTGCGAACGGTCCGCGATGCCATCGCCCAGCACAATCAGGTACTCGCCCCGGCCGACGGTCGGCGACTGCGTACCGCCTTGCGGCAGAAGATGACCACGTTGAGCACGGTCAAGGCCCAGCCGTTCACGCTGGATCTGCGCATGGACTGCTCCCTCACTCTGCCCCGGCAGGTTGCCCGTGAGGCGGAGGAGGCCGCCACGGTGCTGGCCCGGCTGAGTGCGTACCCCTTCGGCACTCCGGCGTGGAAGGACTTGCACAACCGGTTCTTCGAGCGGTACGGCATCAACTCGCTCGTCCCGGTCAGGGACCTGGTGGACCCGGACGTCGGCCTCGGGTTCCCGGCCGGATACCGCGACAGGGAACCTGAACAGCGTGAGGCCCTGACCTCCCGTGAACAGCGGTTGCTCGCCCTCGCCCAGGCGGCCGTTCTCGACGGCCGCGACGAAATCGTCCTGGACGAGGACCTGATCCGCACGCTGACGGTCGGAGACGGAGACGCCCCGCAGGTACCGGCCCACACGGAGCTGCGCTTTCAGATCCGCGCCACGTCACAAGAGGCTCTGGAGAGAGGGGACTTTGCCCTCCACGGCATCGCCCCCTCCCGGGGGATCGGCACCACGATCGGCCGAAGCCTCGGCTTGCTCGCACCAGACGACCAGGCCCGCGCGGCCGCCATGCTGGAGGAGCTACCGGTCAACGCGACCGGCTCGGTGCCCACGCAGGTCTCCTTCGCTCCTCTCGACCGAGGCGACACCAACGTCACCCGCGTTGCCGAACTCCTGCCGGCCGTCATCAGCCTGGCCGAGCACCGTCCGGTGGATGCGCGCACCATCACGCTCGACGACCTCGCCGTGGGCTGCGACCGACGCAGGCTCTACCTCGTCTCCCTCTCCCGCGCGTGCCTGCTGGACCCCATGACGCTGCACGCTCTGGACCTGCGCGGCCACACGCCGCCGCTCGCGCGTTTCCTCACCGAGATCAGCCGCTCCCAGACCGCCGTCCTGACCGTCTTCCCCTGGGCGTCCGCCACCGCCCTGCCGTACCTGCCGCGCGTGCGCTACGGGCGCGCGATCCTCTCCCCGGCCAGGTGGCGACTGGACCGGTCGGAATTGCCCGACCGCCATGCCGCCTGGGAGGAGTGGCACAAGGCGGCCGACGAGTGGCGCACGCGCCGCCGAGTTCCGGACGACATCGCGCTGGCCGAAGGCGACCAGCTCCTGCCACTGGACCTCTCCGAACGCGCGCACCTCGCGCTGCTGCGCGCCCACCTGGACACCCACGAATCGGCCGACCTGGCGGAAGCGGAATCCGACGGGGGCTGGTTCGACGGACGGGCACACGAGATCATCGCTCCGATGACGGCCGTCCGCCCGCCGCAGTGGCCAGCCGTCCCACCCGTGGCCGCCGACCAGCTCATCACCCGCGAGCACGGTCACCTTCCGGGCACCGCCTCCTGGCTGCTGGTCAAGCTGTACGGGCACGTCGAACGACAGCCCGAGATCCTGGCCGACCACCTTCCCGCGCTGCTCGGCCAGTGGGACACGCCGCCGACCTGGTGGTACATGCGCTACCGCGACCCCCGCTGGCACCTGCGCCTGCGCATCGCGGTCCCCAGCGAGCAGGACTTCCCCCTCACCGCGCAACGCGTGAGTGCCTGGGCTAACGGACTGCGCCGCGCCGGTCTCCTCACCGAGATGCAGTTCGCGACCTCCTACCCGGAGACCGGCCGGTGGGGTACCGGACCGCTGATGAGCCTGGCCGAGGACGCCTTCGCCGCCGACTCCCGAGCCCTGGCCGTCCAGTTCGCCCAGAACCCCCGCCCGCACCGGCAGGTCCTCGCCGCAGCGAACTTCGTGTCCCTCGCCTCCGCCTTCACCGGCAGCACCGCGGCCGGCATGGACTGGATGATCACCCACGGCCGAATCACCGACCCGCGCCCCCTGGACCGGACTGTGCGCGGTCAGGCGGTACGCCTGGCCGATCCGACCGACGACTGGGCGGCCCTGCGCGCGGCCCCCGGCGGCGCTGCCGTCGTCAGCGCCTGGAGCCAGCGCGACGCGGCCGTAGCCCGCTACCGGCAGAAGCTGGACGCGTCAGGTTGTGGCATCGACCCGGACCTCGTTCTCGACTCGCTGCTGCACGCCCACCACATCCGCGCCGTCGGCATCGACAAGGACGACGAGCGGACGTGCGTACGGCTGGCCCACGCCGCCGCAATGGCCTGGACTCACCGAGGAGATCACCATGAACCTGCGTGACAGCGCGCGGGCCGCCGCCGACACGATCGCCGAGCGGCTCGCCTCGCCGCAGGACGTACGGGGGCTGCATCACCGCCAGGGCTGGTGGCCGCAGTCGCTCGCGCACGGCGCGGTCGGTGTCGCGCTCCTGCACATCGAGCGGGCCCGCACCGACCAAGGGCCGTGGCAGCGCGCCCACGACTGGCTCGCCTGCGCCGCAGGCGAACCCACCGTCGGCGGCCCGGACAGCCACCTCTACTACGGGGCACCCGCGCTCACCTTCGCCCTGCACGCCGCTGCCGACCGCCCCGGACGCTACGCCCGCGCCCTGGACACCCTCGACCGGTACGTCACCACTGCGATCCGGGAACGGCTCGCGGACGCCCATACGCGCATGGACCGAGGCGAGATGGCGGCGCTGGCCGAGTTCGACGCGATCCGCGGCCTGAGCGGGATGGGCGGGCTCCTGCTGCACCGTGACGTGCACACCGACCTCCTCCGCGAGATCCTGACCTACCTGGTCCGGCTGACCGAGCCGGTCAAGCACGACGGGGAACTCCTGCCCGGCTGGTGGAGCCACCTCGCCCCCTCCGGCACGGCCTCCCCGGAGTATCCGGAAGGGCACGCCAACAACGGCGTCGCCCACGGCATCGGCGGCCCCCTCGCCGTGCTCTCCCTCGCGGCCCGCCGCGGTGTCACCGTCGACGGCCAACTCGACGCGATCACCCGAATCCTGACCTGGCTCGACCACTGGCAGCAGGACGGCCCAGCCGGACCGTGGTGGCCGTACTGGATCACCCGCGAGCAGCTACGCTCCGGCACGACCGGCCCCGGACCCTCCCGGCCGTCCTGGTGCTACGGCACTGCCGGATTCGCCCGCGCCCAGCAGCTCGCCGCCCTGGCCCTCAACGACCCGGTACGCCAACGCGCCGCCGAATTCGCCCTCCTGCGGGCCATGACCGACCCCGGCCAACTCGGCGCGACCGTGGACGTCTCCCTGTGCCACGGATTCGCGGGCCTGGCGCACATCACGCAACTCACTGCCGCCGACGCCCTCAGCCCCGGCCTCACCGAATGCCTGCCCCGGCTCCTGGCCCCGATCACGGACACCGCGCCCAGCACGCTGGTGGACTCCCTCATCGACTCTCCGGGCGGCGGCGACATCGGACTCCTCGAAGGTGCCGCAGGCACCGCCCTCGCCCTGAACGCCTTCCACACCGGAACGCCGTCCGCGTCCGGGTGGGACACCTGCTTCCTGACCAACTAGCCTGTGAAAAGAGGGAACATGGCTGCGGACGAATGGCCGCAACGTCTCATCCGGTTCACCGACTGGAGCCGCGCGGAGGCCACCGCCGTGGAGCATCTGCTCCCGGTGCTGACCGCCCAGGAGTCGGAACTGGCCCAGTGGTCCTTCCTGCGGAAGCACCCCTGGTGGCGGTTGCGGTACCGCCCTGCGGGCCCGGACTCCGCGAAGGGCCTGGACGCTGCCCTGGACGAGCTGGTCCACGCCGGCGTGCTCGCCTCCTGGACGCCGGGCATCTACGAACCGGAAGAGACGGCCTTCGGCGGTCCGGCGGGCATGAAGATCGCCCACACCCTGTTCCACTACGACAGCCGTCACCTGCTGGACGAGGCGGCCCGCCAGCAGACAGCCAGCGGCCCCCAGCTCGGCCGCCGCGAGCTGGCGGTCCTCCTGCTCAGCGTGGCGATGCGAGCGGCGGGACTCGACTGGTACGAGCAGGGCGACGTCTGGGCGAGGATCGCGGCCGAACGCCCCGGCGACGCGATCCGCAGTCCGCAACGGCACCGGGCCGCTGTCCACCGGTTGATGACGATCGACGTCAGCACCACCAGCCGCAGCGTCACCCAGGGCCGACTCGCGCCGCTGGCCGAGTGGATAGCCACCTTCGAGTGGTTCGGCCAGCAGCTCGCCGACCTCAACCGCCAGGGCCGCCTGGAAAGAGGGCTGCGGGCCGTGATCGCCCACCACGGCATCTTCCACTGGAACCGCCTGGGCCTCCCCGCGGAGGACCAGCACACCTTGTCAACGCTTGCGAAAGAGGTAGTCATGGGAACGAGCGACAACGCCGCGTCCACCCGAGCTGAGGAGGCGTCGAGCACTACGGTCAACGGGGTGAACAGTGACACCATCGAAGCCCCTTCCGCCGACCGTCTGCGCTCCCAGTTGATCGACCATCTGGTCGAGACGGGGTGCGTGCGCACACCCCGCGTGGAGGAGGCCATGCGGACCGTGCCCCGCCACCTCTTCGTCCCGAACGCCCCGCTGGTGAAGGCGTACGGCAACGCCCCCGTGGACACGAAGTTCGACGAGTCCGGCGCGTCCATCAGCTGCGCCTCCCAGCCCGACATCGTCGGCATGATGCTGGAACAGCTCGACGTCGAACCCGGCCAGAAGGTCCTGGAGCTGGGGGCCGGCACCGGCTTCAACGCCGGACTCCTCGGCTACCTCGTAGGCGAGACAGGGCACGTCACCACGATCGACGTGGACGAGGACATCGTGGACGGAGCACGCGGCGGACTGGCCGCCGCCGATATCCACAACGTGGAAGTGATCCTCGGAGACGGAGCCGTGGGCCACGCCCCCAACGCGCCGTACGACCGGATCGAAGCCACCGTCGGCGCGCACGGCGTTCCGCACGCCTGGCTCGACCAGCTCGCCCCCGGCGGGCGGCTCCTCACGCCGCTGCGCCTGCGCGGCAGCGTCTCCCGCTCGATCGCGTTCGAGAACAAGGACGGGGCCTGGCGCAGCGTCGGCAGCCAGATGAACACGTTCATGCCGCTGCGCAGGGGCATCGCCGACGACCCGCGCGTCTTCGTTCCCCTGGACCCCGACAACACCGTCACCCTCGTCACCAACGGAGACCAGAAGGTCGACGCGGACGCCCTGAGCGACATCTTCCGCCAGCCGCGCGCCGAGGCGTGGACCGACGTCACCTTCCGGGGCCCGGAGTCGGCCGAGTACCTGGAGCTGTGGCTCGCCTGCGCCATGCCGAACGGCCTGAGCCGGATGCCTGCCAGGGCCGAGGCCATCGAGAAGGGTCTGGTCACCGCGCCCTACCCGTCCTCGACCGCGGTCTTCGAGGGCGGCACACTCACCTACCTCACTCGACGCCCGTACGCGAAGAAGGCACCCGACGGCGCCACCCTGTACGAGTTCGGCGTCATCGGCCACGGTCCCGACGCCGAAGCCCTCGCCGGAGACGTCGCGGACCAGGTCCGCACCTGGGACCAGGACTTCCGCGCGCTCGACGTCGAGTTCGAGATCCAGCCGCTCGACGCGGCCCCGCTCGCGCCGAAGCCCGGCCGCTTCGCCTTCGACAACCCGCTGAACCGCATCGTCATCGAATGGCAGTGACATGGACGTCAGCCAGATAGCGAAGCGGTTTCCGCTCGTTGCCCGTCCACGTCCAGCATGCCCGCCCCTCGCTGAACGGGTCCGCGAGATCACCGACCTCGCAGCCGCCGCCGAGCGCGACGGCAACGTGACCTCCGCGACCGTCGCCCTGAACAAGGCGGCGCTGATCGCGAGCGACTGCGGTATGCCGGACCTGGCGGGCGCTCTGTGCTGGCGTCACGCCGAGGTCTTCCTGCGCGCTCAACCCCTGGGCGCGCAGGAAGCCCGGTACGCCCTGGAACCCCTGGTCAACCTGGCCCGGCTACGCATCCGCGACGGCGACGGGCCCGGCGCGTACCACCTGCTCGACTCCTTGAACCGAGCGGTGAGATCGCAGACGGAAGCGGTCATCGACGGTCGTCCCACGTCCTTCCAGCACCTCACGACCTCGACAGCCGATCACCAACAGGTGTGCCAGTGGCTGTGGGCCGTCCTCCTCGGCGACGGAACCCGCGCGCTCGTCGCAACAGGCCAATGGGACCGTGCGCGGGCGCACAGCGAGCAGCACCGCGGCGTCGGTCAACGTCTCCTCGACGGGCGGCAGGTGGAAGTGCTCGCCCGCTGCCTCGCCGGGCAGCCCCTCGAAGCACTGGGGTTCCTGAACAAGACCACCCTGGCGGAGAGCTGGGAACACCCAGTCGCCGCCTGCCTCGCCGTGCTCTGCCTCGCCGCCGCCGGAAGACGCCCGGACCGCCCTGTCCAGAAGATGGTCAAGCACTACCTCGAACTCGACACGGCTCCCGAGCTCGCCGTCTTCCGCTGCCGCGTCGGACTGGCCATCCTCGACCTCTCCCCGCATACACGGCAGGCCGAAGCACTGCGCCGCCTCACCCACGAGGCAACGACGTCCGGGGACGGATACGTCGCGCGTGATCTCCTGGCTCATCCCGTGTGCCGTCAGGAGATGAGCCACGACGACCACCAGTCCTTATCGGCCGCAGTCGCCTCCGCCGGCCTCGGCCAAGGGCACATCCCTGCCCCCTTGGAGAGGGAACTCCTGGACGCGGTCACGGCCAGCGCCAACGTGACTGAGCGGCACGTAGCTCAGCAGCTCACCGCCGACTCGTGATGGCCGTCGGCCTGTCCGACACCGGCCATAGCGTCGGCTGAATGGAACACGACGACAACTCCCAGCACCACGTGCAGATCACCGCTCACGGAGGTAGGGCCGACGTCACGATCGACGGCAAGCAGGTGGACCCAAGTGCCGTCAAGGCGTACTCGATTAGCCACCTCGCGGGCGAGCAGCCGGAGGTCCTTTTGCACGTCGCGGACCGGAACGATGCCCAGTGGTCCGGTACCGCCCGCGTCGCGGTGGCCGACCTTCCTGACCCGGGCCCGGCCGCGGCCGTGTTCCTCGACGCGATCGACCCGGAGGCACTGGAGCGGGCCGCGCTCGCTCGCCCCGACCTCGGCACGGAACCGTGCTCCCTGACGAAGGCCATGCTCACCCAGCTCGGAGAGTGGGCTCGTGGCCTTTGACGTGGACGGCGCTCGTCGCGTTGTCGCCCGCATCCTCGACGACAAGCTGGAGGTGTGGCGGGACAGCGCGGGCCGTACGGACGACGTGCTGGACGAGATCACCGGCAGACTGGTGCCGCCCGCGCCGGACGAGGAGCTGGTCTGGAACGGGCTCGGCGCGGTGATGCCGTTCGGCCGCCCAGCCATCACCCAGCCGGTCGGCGGGTCGGTCGCCGTCGAGCCGCCGACCACTGACTATCAGGCCGTGCTGCCGATCGATGCTCCGGCACTCCGGCGCGACGACGTGGTCCGGGTCGCCGGGTCCGTGCGGCCCGGAGGCCCCCGCGACCCTCAGCTGGTAGGCCGCCGCTTCCGGTTCTCCGACGAGTCGGTGGGCACCTACAGCGTGGTGCGCATCGTCCGAGTGCAGGTGATCGACTGATGGCGACGGCGAACCCGCACCCCAACGCACATCCGGACGCGACCGCGTTCCGCGACCCGATCGCGCTGGCCGCCGCGCTGGCCCGGATGGGTCCGGCGACCCGCGCCCGGACGCGGACGATCACGCGGCACCACGCCATGCTGCTGCGCGTCCGCGTCCAGCGGAACGCCAGCGGTCGGCCCGGCCCGAACGTGATCACCGGGCAGTACCGCGCCTCATGGGACGTGCGGATGCGCACCGGGGGCGGCGAGGTGACGGCTGAGGTGTTCTCCGATGCTCCGCAGTCGAGGCGGCTGGAGTACGGCTTCGTCGGCGTGGACTCGCTCGGACGGCACTACCGGCAGCCGCCGTTCCCCCACGTCGAGCCCGCCTTCCGGCAGACCGAACCGGCGTTCATCCAGGCCCTGGCCGACGGAGTGCTGCCGTGACCGACCGCCTTCCGGTGACCCGCGCGCTCGCCGCCCTCGTGGAGAAGACCACCGGCCGCCCGTGCGGCATCGGTGAGCTTCCCCGCGTCGAGGGCAAGTCGGGGTGGGAGCCCGCCGCCTCCCCGTACACCGTCCTCGACTCGCTGCCGGCGGAGTTCGGGGGGCCGCCGCTGTGGGACTGGCACGCGGATGCGGCCTGGTCGTACCAGATCACCTCGGTCGGGGAACGGGGCGATCAGGTCGAGTGGCTGGCGGACCGCGTGCGCAACGGCGTCGTTGGCCGGACCGATGGTGGGTGGGCCCATGACCTGCTGATTCCCGAAGCCCGTGTGATCGACCGGGAGTTGACCTATGACGCAGGCGGCGAGCCCTCGGTGTCGGCGGCAGGCGCTATCGTGTCCTACGTGCAACGGGTCACGATCACCGTGACACCAGCATGAAGAATCGTTTCTTCTGATCCTCACCGCGGAGGCCCGCGCGGACGCTGAGCCCCACCAGGCCAGGCGAACCCCCTTTGATCATCAAGGGGCAGGGCCTCGGCACGGGACGCTGCCCCAGAAGTGGGAGCGGACCTGTGTCCACGAGCACGAAGAAGAACACCCAGACCCGATTTCTGCGGCGCGGCATCTCCAAGATTCTCTGGGTGCCGGATCTCAACGATCCGAAGTACCCGAGCCGTCGAGAGATCAACGGTGCCTTCGTCCTGACCGATGCCGTCTCGGACATCGAGGGCTGGGCCCTGGAGAACGACCCCGTGGAGACCCCGGACATGGGGAGCACGTTCAACTCCTCGATCCCGGGCAACGACAAGGCGGAGAACTCCAGCCTGACGTTCTACGAGGACCGGTTCTCCGACGCGATCGAGCAGCAGCTCCCCAAGGGCGCGAAGGGCTACGTCGTCCTGCTCCGCAAGGGTGACCTGCCCGGTTCCCGCTCGGTCGACGTCTTCCCCGTCCAGGTCGCCACCCGCGCCGCGACGTATTCGACCGGTAATGAGGCGGCGAAGTTCAAGGTGGACTTCACGATCACCGACGAGCCGTCGCTCGACCGCCCCGTGCCGAAGGCGCAGCCCCGTCCGCTGCCGGACGAGGACTGCGACGACGACCACGGTCACGGCCATCACCACGGCGACCACGACGGTGACCACGTCGACGTGACCGTGGTCAGCACCACCAAGACGAAGACCGAGACCGAGGCCACGGTCCGCGAGCACGACGCCGACGAGGGCTGATCGTGTCGCGCCCCGCACAGGCCAAGCGCCCCACCCCCTCCGCCACCCCGGCGGAGGGGGTCTGGGCGGCCAAGATGGACCGCCTCCGCCGTCGGCGCAAGGCGCAGAATCGGCTCCGCGTCTGCGACGACAACGAGCTGCGCCAGCGGTACGACGAGGCCGAACAGGCCGCTCGCCGTGCTCGGTTCGTTGCCGAGGCCAACCCCGGTGACGAGCTGGCCGAGCGCCAGGCCGCCGACGCCGAATCGGCGCGCGACCAGGCCCTTGCCGCGCTCGATGCCGCGTCGGAGTTCTTGACCTTCCGCGCCCTGCCGCGCCCGGTGCTGGAGGACCTGATCTCCGAGCACCCGCCCACTGAGAAGCAGGCGGAGGAGGGGGCGATCTTCAACGCCGACACCTTCCCCGCCGCCCTGGTGGCGGCGGCCTCCGTGGACGGCATGAGCCGCGAGGAGGCCCAGGAGCTGCTGAACGGCTGGTCGGCGCCGGACGCGAACGCCCTGTGGGATGCGGCCTGGCAGGTCCAGCAGGAGAGCCGGGTCGAGCTGGGAAAAGGCTGAGCCGTGATGCCGGCCTGCGCGCGGAGCTGGAGCTGTGCGAGCGGTTCCAGATCCCGCACTCGCAGTTCCTGGGCGGTGACGGCCGCTGGTCCGACCTCGACCGGGCGAAGGCGTTGGCCTGGGCGGACTGGCAGCGGTCGGTGTGCCCGGAGTGCCGCACGCGGCTGGAGGAGTGGGACCGCACCCGCGGCGGCGACCCCCACGCCTACGTCACCGACACCCTGCGCTGCCCTGGCTGCGAGCTGATCGAGCAGGAGCGCGATCACGTCCCCCAGGACCGGTCTGGCTACGGCGTGAAGATCCAGCTCCTCCCGCGCGACCAGTACGAGCCGCGCCCCTGATCCACCCCGCACGTATGTAAGGAGGCCGCCAGCGGTGGCCGGGTTCACCCTCACGGTCGCGATGCGCGCCGAGGTCCGCGACCTGATCGCGGGAACCCGTGCTGCCTCCGCACAGATGCGGACCCTGGGGGACCGGACCGATGCCGCGAACCGGTCCCTGGCCCGCCTGGACGCCAACGGGGTCCGCCTCGCTTCGCAGTTCGCCGCGCTGAATCGTTCCGCCCGCGGTGCCGTCGGTGAGCTGAACCGGATTACCGCCCGCGCCGGAGCCGCCCGCGCGGCGCTGCGCTCGGCGGGAGACGACGGCGCCCGGTCGATGTCCCGTCTCCAGCGGGCGACCGCCGGTGCCGGTCGGCGCGGCGTGTCCGCCACCAACATGCTGGCGGGCGGCGCGCTCGTCCTCGGCACCGGCGAGGTCATCGAGGAGGGCAACCGCTACCAGCGGCAGATGAACCTCTTCCGCGCGGTGACCGACGCGACCGCCGGACAGATGAAGCGGGCCGCCGACGTTGCCCGTGAACTCGGCAACGACCTGACGCTGCCCACCTCGACGTCGGCGGACGCCGCCGAGGGCATGGTCGAGTTGAGCAAGGCCGGCTTCCGTGCGGACCAGTCGATCGACTCCGTACGCGCCTCGCTTCAGCTTGCCGCGGCGGCCGACGTCAACGCCGCCACGTCGGCAAAGTATCTCGGTGACATCATGGATCAGTACGGTCTTGGTGCTGATCAGGCGTCCCGCGCGGCCGACACCCTCGCCGCGACGGCCAACAACGCTTCGGGCTCGATCACCGACATCTACTACTCGATGCGGTACGCGGGCCCGGTCGCGAACGCGCTCGGCGTCACCCTCCAGGACACGGCCGCCGCCGTCGGAATGCTCGGCAAGTCCGGCATCCTCGGGCAGACGGCGGGCACGAGCCTGCGCGGCATTTTCGCTAACCTCTCCGCGCCGACGCCGATCATGAAGGGCGCTCTGCGCGACCTCGGGATCGAAGCCTGGGACGCGCAGGGCCGCTTCAAAGGCTTGCGCACGGTGATCGAGGGCCTGTCGAAGGCCGAACACTCAATGAACCAGCAGGACTTCGTTGCTGGTGTCACCCGCGCGTTCGGCAAGCCTGCGCTCAGTGGCGCGGTCGCGCTTGCCCACCAGGGCACCGAGTCCTTCGACGCGCTGTCGATGGCGGTCGAGCAGACCGGCTCGGCCGCCTCCATCACCGCCTCGCGCGGTGAGGGCCTGGCCGGTGCGATGACCCAACTGCGCACCCAGGCCCGGCAGACCGGCATCGCCCTGTACGAGGGGATGGCCCCCGGCCTGGAGTGGGTGACCCGACTACTCACCCGGGGGATGTCCGGGGCCACGCCGTACCTGACGACGGCGCTGGAGTACGGGAGGAACATCGCCACCTTGTTCGGCCCGGAGCTGAAGGCGCAGACGAAGGACGGCCTCAGCGGACTCATCGAGGAGGCCGAACAGCTCGTCGGTCCGCTCAAGGACATCGGCGAGCACTCCCTCGCCACCGGCCTCAACTTGTTGATCAACGCAGGTCGCACCCTCGGAGACGTCCTGTCGAACGCCGCCGACGGTGCGGAGCCGATCCTGGACGCCGTCTCCGGCCTCGGGGAGGAAGGCGGCGCGGCGGCCGGGACGCTCGACATCATCGCCACCGTCGCCAACCTCGCGATGGATGCGGTCTCGGGTCTGTCCCTGGTCCTCGTCCCGATCGGTCACGTCGTCGGCGGTCTGGTCAGCGCATTCAGTGCGCTGCCGGGACCGATCCAGTCCGCCGCCCTGGCCATGCTGCTGTTCCGCCGTGCCCAGCCGGCGCTGACGAACATGGCGACCACCATGTCCGGCCCCGCCCGTTCGGGCATCGCCGCGTTCAACCAACAGATGCGCGTCCAGCAGTCGTTGGCAGCATCCTCCGGTGTCGCGCTGTCTAGGTACGGCGCGGCATGGGCCGCCGTCCAGGCCCGATCCGGGTTCCTCGGCAACATGACTTCGGCGTTCCGCAGCGCGAACGGTGCCGGAGTCACCTTCACCGGCACGCTCAACGGAATCGGTAGGGCGGCCGGATCGGGACTGCGGTCCGCTCTCGGCGGCGTCACCAATGCGCTCGGCGGACCGTTCGGCGTCGTCATGGCAGGTGTCTCGGTCGGTCTGGGGCTGCTCGCCGCACGGCAGCAGAAGGCCGCCCAGGCTGCGGCCGAGCACCAGCAGCGCGTCTCCACGCTGACGTCCGCGCTGCGCGAGTCCGGTGGGCAGATCGACAGCAATGTCCGCAACGCGGCAGCCCAGTCCCTGTTGGACACGAAGACGGAACAGGGCCAGCTCGCCAAGGTCATGGACCAGGCTGGAGTGCCCCTCGCCTCACTCACGGACGCGTACCTCGGGCAGGGCACCTCGCTGGACGCGCTGCAGAAGCAGCTCCAGGCCACGGCCGACAAGCACAAGGTGTGGAAGGACACCGCCGGAGGCAAGGCGACCGTCCAGGACTACTCCGAGGTCGGCCAGCAGTACAAGGACGCCGCCGACGCGCTCGGGTCCGTCAAGGGTGAGATGGCCGGGGCGCTGAAGAACGCCAAGGACCTGGCCAAGGCCACGAAGGGCGCTGGGGACGGCACCTCGGCGTACGACCGGCTGAAGCAGGCCGTCGGCGGGCTGGCCGACCAGACGGCCGACGCCGACACCCGCACCCGGTCGCTGAAGTCCGCGCTCGATCTGCTGTCTGGCGGCCAGATCTCCCTCCAGGCCGCCGAGGCCAAGGTGAACTCGGCCGTCCTCGACCTGAAGGACGGCAGCAAGAACGTCGACCGCAGTCAAGGGTACGGCGGCAAGCAGCTCGTGAACGAGGACAAGACCCTCAACACGACGACCCGGAACGGGCAGGGCCTCTACACCCAGCTCACCGCGCTCTCCGACGCGGCGGCCGACGCGAGCGTGGCGACCTTCGACCTGGCCCAGCGCAACGGCGAGGACTTGCCGGCCGCGCTCGCGAAGGCCCGCGAGCAGATGAGCCGGGCCCGGTCCGAGGCGATCCAGGCCGCCCGCGGCTACGGGCTGACCAAGACCCAGGCCGAAGGCGTCGCGGACAGCCTCGGCCTGCTGCCGTCGAAGGTGTCGCTGCTGCTCCAGACCAAGGGCATGGACAGCACCCTGGCGAACCTCATCGCCGTACAGGCAGAGTTCCAGCGGCTGCCGAACGCGAAGACGATCAAGGTCGACTCGCTGTCCGACGGAGCGCAGAAGAAGCTGAGGAGCCTGGGCTTCACCGTGAAGACGGTGCCCGGTACACGGCAGATCAAGATCAGCGCGCCGACCGCCGGGGCGAAGAAGAACCTCGACACCCTGATCGACAAGCTCGGCCGCACCCCGAACAGCAAGAACGTGAAGGTCTCCGCGCCGACCGCCGCAGCGATCAAGAGCCTGGAAGGCGTGCAGGCGAAGATCCGCGCGACGCCCGGTGCGAAGTCCGTCGTCGTACGTGCGCCGACGGCCGAGGCTCGCAAGCAGTTGGAGGCGCTGGGCTTCAAGATCGAGAAGGTCCCAGGCTCAAAGAACGTGAAGGTCACGCTGCCCACGGGCGGGCCGCGCAAGGCCGCTGACTCCATCCAGGCGCGCATCAACGCCCTGCGTGGCAAGGAGGTCACGGTCACCACCCGGCACGTCACGATCTTCGACCAGCTCCGGCAGTCCAACAGCGACACCGCAGATGCCATCCGACGCCAGGCCGAGGCCCAGGCCCGCGCCGCCAAGAAGCACGCGGACGGCGCGGTCGTCGACTACTACGCGGACGGCGGCGTCACCGGCGGACCGCGCCGCGAGAAGCACGTCGCGCAGATCGCCCCGGCCGGGAGCTACCGCATATGGGGTGAGCGAGAGACCGGCGGGGAGGCATACGTGCCTTTGGCCGCCGCCAAGCGCGAGCGCAGCAAGGCGATCGTGGAGACCGTGGTCGACCGGTTCGGCGGCCAGGTCGAGTGGTACGCCAACGGCGGCGTCCGGAACGCCCGCGGCCGCGACTACAGCCCGATGCTCGCCAGCTCCTTCAAGAGCGCCCGCAGCGTCGCGGCGATGGCGGGCGTCGTCCGCAGCTTCGACCTGCGCACCGGCAGCGACCATGCCCGCACCCGCGTGGTCGACGCCCGCGCCGGCGGCCGGGTCCAGGTCGTCGTCGTACGCGAGCAGCAGCCGCTGATCGGCTCCATGCCGGTCACCGTCTCCGACAGCTCCGCCACCCCCGAGCAGATCGGCACCGAGATGATGCGCACCCTGCGCAACGCGCAGCGGGGCGGGAGAGTGTGATGACCACAGCACCGAATAAGAACCCCGAACTGGCCCCGTTTCAGTACGAGATCGGCGGCGTCGTCCTCGGCACCGGCAGCCTCGTCCCGGTCGGGAACATCGAAGGTCTGGGCTCCCCGGCCACCCGGTCGCAGGATGCCGACAACGCCAACGGCGACGGCACCGCGCCGGGCCGCGACTTCTACGGGCCCCGCCCCCTGCGCTTCGAAGCGGGCATCAAGACGCCCGGCGACCCAGCGAAGGCCGCCGAGATTCTCGCGCGGCTTGAGCGGGCTCTGGACGACTCCGCCGCCCGGACCAGCCCGGACGGCCGCCACGTTCTGCGCGGCCGGTGGCCCGGACACTCAACACGGCGCCTGTACGGGCGACTTCGCCGTGTGGAGGCCACCAGTTCCGCTACCGCCGTGCACGGGTGGATACCCCTGGACATCGAGTTCGTGGGCCTGGACAACCCGCGCTGGTACGACGACGAGCTGTCGGAGCTGACGCTCGGTCTCGACCAGGCCGCCCACGCGGACACCGACCGCACCGTGGACGAGGCGATGCGCGGCCCCGCCGTCTGCCGTCGCACTGCCGACCCGGAGCACCACCCGGCCGACGACCGGCCCGGATGGGTCACCAACCACGGGGACGCTTCGACGTACCCGAGCTTGCGCGTCCACGGCCCGGTCACCCGGCCACGGATCTGGAACACCGTCACCCGCCGCGTCCTCGAACTCGACCTGTCGCTGCGCGAGGGCGAGTGGGTGGAGCTGGAGACCCGGCCCAACACCTGCTGGGCGCTGCGCAACGGCACCGTCAACGTCGCCAACTCCTTGAGCCCCGAGAGCCGCCTCGACCTGTTCACCCTGCCGCCGGGCCGCTCCGAGATCGCGTGGACCGCGACCGACCCGTCCGGCACCGCGCGCCTCGAGGTGGCGTGGCGGTCCGCGTACACCACCCTGTGAACGGAGAGCACTCGTGACGCTGCAACCCCCCATGATGGTGCGCGGGGCCGACCACTCCGCCCGCGCGATGCGCCTGATGATCCGCGACCTCGCCCGCGGCCGGCAGGGCGTCGCGGAGAGCGAGGACCTGAAGGTCCGGCCGCTGGAGACGCCCGGCCCCGGCGTCCGCGTCGGTGACGGCTCGGCGCTCATCCACGGTGCCCGCCCGTGGCAGGGGGCCTACACCCAGAGCAACATCGGTGACGCCCGCGTGGACGTCGAGCCGACCGGCCCGTTCGCGCGCACCGACCTGGTCGTCCTGCGGATCGAGGACCCCGAGTGGGAAGGCGACCGAGACCCGCGCACCCAGGAGATCGGCTACTTCCACGTCGTCCAGGGCGTGGCCGCCGACGCCTCCGCCGTACCCGAAGGGATGACCGGCCTCGCCCTGGCCCGGGTCGCGTTGCCGCGCAACACCGCGTCGATCACCGCCGAGATGATCACCGATCTGCGGCAGGTCGCGAACCCCCGCACCGAGCGCATCCTGCGCACCGTGCACCCGACGAAGACGGAAGAGGCGCCCGGCAAGCACGGCCAGTGGGCGGCATGGCCGCAGGAAGCCGCCTGGGATCTCGACGTTCCCACCTGGGCGACGACGGCCACCGTCGTCGTCACGCTCTCCGGGCTGCGCGCGGAGGCGGGCTCGGTGTACGCCGAGCTGCGCACCCGCCTCGGGGAACGCGCCGCGAAGCCGACCGTTGTCGACGACGACGGGACCACCACCCGCCGCTCCTCCGCGACCCTGGCCGACACGCTCGCCGTGCCGCCCGCCTACCGCGGCACCCGCCAGCACCTGGCCGTCGAGATCAACCAGAACGACAAGTACGGCGACGGCAAGCTGACGGTGGCCAAGGGAACGACGGCCGTGCTCGACGTCGCCTTCACGGAAGGACCCGCGTGATGGCCGACTACCGCTACATCGTCGCGCGGGCCTCGACCGGCGACGTCCTGCACTGGAACCTCCCGCTCGGCGAAGTCGAGTACGGCCCGGAGATATCCGGGCCCGGCTCGCTGAAGGCGACCTTGCCGACCTCGTTCCGCCGCGCGCTGAGCGACACGCTCGACGCCGGCGACACCGTGCTCCTGGTCGAGCGCGACGCCCGCCTGGACTGGGGCGGGGTCCTGTGGCGCGCCGAGCCGGAGGGCAACACCCTCCCGGTCGAAGCCTCCGGGTTCACCAGCTACCTGCATAAACGCTTCGACCTGCACGGCAATCTCGACGGCCGCGGCCCGTACATCGAAGCCGACCCGTGCCAGGTCATCCGCGACGTGTGGGCGTACGCCCAGGACCAGCCGGACGGTGACCTCGGAGTGGTCGTGGACGACACCAAGTCGGAGGCGAAGACCGGCACGGCGAAGGACCCGTACACCACGGCCAAGACCGATCCGCGCAACCTTGGCGAGATGGTGGACGAGATGGCCGAGATCGATGACGGCCTGGAGTGGTCGGAGACCGTGGCCTGGCGCGGGCGCCGGGCCGAGCGGCGCATTCTCCTCGGCGCGCCGCGCCTCGGCCGGCGGCGCGAGGACCTGACGTTCACCACCGGCGCGAACGTCGTCGGCACGCCGCACGTCATCAAGGACGCCGACGCCTACGCCCAGTGGGTGATCGGGCTCGGCGCGGGCGAGGGCAAGAAGCGCAAGGTCGTCGTGGACGGCGAGCGCAACGGCCGCCTGCGCCTGGAGCACGTCCTGGAGACCAGCGAGAAGGACGAGGCGAAGCTGAAGCAGCGCACCCGCCGCGAACGGCTGGCCCGCCAGGTACTCCCTTCGCTGACCGAACTGGAGATCATCGACCACCCCGCGGCCCCGATCCACGCCCTGCGGGTCGGGGACGACGTACGCATCCGCCTGTTCGAGCCGCACACCGAGTTCGACGGCTGGTGCCGGATCGTCGGGTGGACCGTACGGCCGGGCGAGGGCGAGACCCCCGAGCGCGTGACGCTGAAGCTGGAGCGTACGAACAAGCCCGAGGACGAGGCGGGCGACGAAGGAACGGAGCAGTAGATGCCGGACACGATCGCCGTCCTCGGCCGCCGCATGGCGAAGCTGGAGCGGCGGGTGACCGCGCTGGAGCGCGCCCGCCGCGCCCCGTACCCGGAGTGGAGGGACCTTCCGCTCACCGGGGACACCTCTGTCCCGGACGAGGAGCAGCCGCCGCAGTTCCGGGCGAACCTGTGGGACACGACGGAGTTCTGCGGCCGGGTCGGGCTTGAAGGCGGCCAAGCCACCGACGAACAGCTCGTTGCCTTGCTGCCCGAGGGGTACTGGCCCGAGGCTCCGCGCACGGTCGACGTCGCCTCCGACGCGCGGCGTCCCCTCCAGCTCGACATCGACGTGAAGGGGATGGTGCGGCTACGTGTCCAGGGCGGGGGCACGGTCCGTGCGACCTGGATCAGCCTCGACAGCACGTCGATCCGTACCGACCGCGACGACGCCTGACCGAGCGGCGCACCGGCTGCGGCCCGGTGCGCCGCCGGTAGCATGACGACCTGGGTGACCCTCCACCCGCTTCGCACTCCCGAGGGACCGGACCGCTTCGGCGGCCACGGCCGACTGCCATCCGGCGCAGGGGAGATGGGCGAAGCGCGTGTCTACACCGCTGAGCGCGGACAGGTTCCTGTCCGTACTGAAGGGCGCCGGGCTCGGCGTGGTCGAGCACGGGAAGTGGCGCACCCACAACCGCAACACGCACGGCAACTGGGGCCCCGCGAACGGGATCATGATCCACCACACGGGGCCGTACAGCTCCGAGAAGGACATGGTGGAGCTGTGCCGGACCGGGTATCAGGACTTGCCCGGCCCGCTCTGCCACGGCGTGATCGACCGGTCCGGCACCATCCACCTCGTCGGATACGGGCGTTGTAACCACGCCGGCATGGGGGACACCGACGTCCTGCTCGCGGTCATCGCGGAGAAGAAGACCCTCCCGCGCGACAACGAAGCCGATACGGACGGGAATCGCCACTTCTACGGCTTCGAGTGCATCAACACCGGGGGCCAGCCGTGGCCGTCGGCACAGCTGGACGCGATGGCGCGGGCAGCGGCGGCGATCTGCCGCGCGCACGGCTGGAACCAGCACAGCGTGATCGGCCACAAGGAATGGCAACCCGGAAAGCCGGACCCGGGCGGCATCGACATGGACGACTTCCGCGCCCGCGTCGCCCGCCACCTCAAGGACGACGGGAAGCCGAAGCCCGATCCCAAGCCTGACCCGAAGCCGAAGCCGAAGCCGAAGCCGAAGCCGGACCCCAAGCCTGATCCGAAGCCCAAGCCGACGCCGAAGTACGCGGCGTACCCGGGCAAGGAGTTCTTCCGCGAGGGCCGGTCCTCCCCGGTGATCGCCGCGATGGCGAAACGGCTGGTCGCGGAGGGCTGCGACTCCTACGACTCCCCGCCGGGCCAGGTGTGGAACGAGGCGCACCGACGCTCGTACGCCGCCTACCAGATCAAGCGCGGCCACCACGGCGCCGACGCCGACGGCATCCCCGGCCCCGAGACCTGGGCGGACCTGCGCGTCCCGCACCAGGCCGGGGCTCCCGAACAGAATCCGACCACCCCGAACCAGGAGCACGACCCCATGCCGCAGGCCCTCGCCGACGTCGCGGAGCGCACCGTCGCCACCTACCTCCAGTCCCTCCTGGGCCTGATGGCCGCCTCCAGCACGACGGACATGGTGTCCCTCTCGGCGTGGCAGGCCGCAGCGGTCTCCGCGATACCCGCCGCGCTCAGCGCGCTGAAGTCCACGCTCGGCACGGTCCTCGGCAGGCCCGGCACGGCGTCGTGGCTGACGCTCAACCGCGACCCCGCCACGCCGAAGCACTGACGCCCCGGTGAGCAGAGAGGAGGACCTCGTGCCCGAGGGACAAGTCGCTCTCGCCCTGGCCGAACTCCGTTCGGCGCTGGAGGTCGGCTTCGCGCGGATGGACGGCCAGCTCGCGCTCCTCGTCCAGAGAAGTGACCAGACCGACAAGGCTCTGGAGGAGCTGGAGGCGCGGGTCGCGGCGCTGGAGAAGACCAGGTGGCCGCTGCCGACCGTCGCCGTCCTGGCGAGCATCACGGCGGTGGTGCTCACCGTCGTCAGCCTGATCCGTACGTGATCCGACGGATCGGTTGTCCAGAGCCCGTGTCCGACACGGTTCGTAGGGTGAGGCGAACTGTTTCTGCGGCCTGGGGGTCTTGATGGATACGACGTACCTGCACGTCTCCGACTTGGAGGTGGACACCGCGCTGGCGGACTCGACGGTCCCGCTCGCCATCCGCGCGGTGTGGCAGCTTCTGTGGGAGTCGGAAGTCCGACCCGACGAGGTCCTGGCACTCGACGTGCCGGACGCCGAGCTGGACGACCGGCTCATCGTCATCCGGCACTCGACGGAAGGCGACCTCTTCGAGACCGGGATCACCGCGGCGGCAGCCGGCGTGCTGCGCGAGCTGATCGGGACGCGCACCGAGGGGCCCCTGTTCACCGTGCAGGGTCACCGGCTGACCAGGGCCGAGGTGGCGGAGGCGTACCGTGCGGCCACCGGCGGGCGCACCCTCCACGCTCTGCGGTTCACCCGACAGCTCAAGGAGCGGGACCGAGCCCGGCGCAGCACCACCGCCAGGCAGACGGAGGAGAAGACCGCGTAGTGCGCGGCAACGCACACGGCCCCCGCCGAAGCGGGGGCCGTTGGTCCTCTTGGAAAGACCGCGGCCACCATAGCAGCGACCGCCGCCCCGCACGCGGGCGCCCACGTACGGCTACGCTTCCCCCGGCATCCAGGACGGCACAGCGGAGGACGGGATGAGTCGGCGCAAGCCGTATCTGGTCGGGCACCAGGAGTTCGCCAGGCTGTACCGCGTCGATCCGAAGCAGGTCGCGCAGTGGCTCTCCCCGAGCCGCGGCAGCGTGCTCGACCCGTCGACCGCCGTCGTCATCAGCGGCGTACGGTACTGGCCGCTCGGGTTCGCGGCCGGCTGGGGTGCGACGACCGCACGCTTCCGACAGGTCGATCACGACGCGAAGGCGCGGATCATCGCGGAGCAGGGCGAAGGGTGGGAGCCGCGCACCGCCGCCGAGCTGCCGCCGATCGTCGGCCAGCACGAGATCATCCAGATCTTCGGCCTGCCCGCGCAGGGGACTCTGGCCACGACGATCGGGAGCGGGCGCTTCCCCGAGCACGACTGGCTGCTGTCCGGTTCGATGCTCTGGATGCTGGACACCGTCCTCGACGCCGCCCAGATGCTGCGCGAGACCGCGCGGAGCCTGCCGTGGGACGTGAACGAGGCCGTGGTCACCGCCCTGCGCAATGGCACCTACGACGGTCCGGGCAGCCAGGTTCTCACCCGCGGCCGCCACGCCCGGAAGGGCTCCTGACCTGCGCAAACACTGTACTTTGTCCCGAATTGCCAATAAGATATATGTAATCCCCATCACGGGGCGGCAGTTTGAAGGAGGCAGTAGTGCAGTTCATCGTGACGCCCGGCGGCGACGAGATTGCGATCATGAAGGCGAGTGAGGTCCTGGTCCTGGAGGGCGCCCTCGTGCTGTACGTCGCGAAGAATCCGGACTCCAACCTTGCGGTCCGGTCGCTGCGTGAGATCTCGACGGCCAACGAGTCCCGCGAGGCTCGCATGGAGGCGGAGGCTGAGCGGGCCTGCGCCTGAACGGAGTTGAGGGCGTGAAGTCGCGCTCAGTCTCGGCGGGGTTGATCATCTGATCGCCAGCCCGCAAGATAGGTGACATTCTTGAAGTCGGTCACCATCAGGGGGTTGGCGTGGCATCCGTCCAAGACGAGCTTCCGGGTCTGGTCATCCACACCGTGCGGCAGCCGGAAGGCCAGCCCGCCTCGATACAGGCCCAGTTCGAGACGTTCCACCAGCTCAACCCCTGGGTTCTCCGGGCCCTGGAGACCCTGACCGCCGACTACCTCAAGCGCGGTGCACGCCGCGTCGGCATCGGGATGCTCTTCGAGGTCCTGCGCTGGCGCTACGTCACGGCGACCGAGGGCGACGAGTTCCGCCTCAACAACAACTACCGCAGCCGGTACGTCCGGCTGCTCATCGAGCGCCACCCCGAGTGGGCTCGCGCATTCGAGGTCCGCAGCCTGCGGACCGACTGACCTCTTGGAGAAGACGTGACCGACGAACCACCTGCCGAGCCCGCCGCCGTGGAGGGCACGGTGGTCGACAAGGCCCCGGCCGCCAGCACGGTTGTCCGGCCCAGCGCCATCGTCCTGCGCGCCGACCAGGACGAGTTCGACCACAAGCAGCTCTCGACGCTGGCCCTGATCAGCCCCGGCCTGGCCGCCGCCCCGCGCGGCCACCTGGCAATGTTCTTCCACTACTGCGTGCGGACCGGCCTCGACCCGTTCGCGCGGCAGATCTACATGATCGGCCGTACCAACTGGAAGGCGGCCGACAACCCCGACGAGCCCGAGAAGACCTGGACCATCCAGACCGGCATCGACGGCTTCCGTACCGTCGCCCACCGGGCGGCGGCGAATGCCGGAGAGTCCATCTCCTACGAGGACACCGTCTACTACGACTCCGAGGGCAACGCCCACGACGTCTGGCTGTCCAAGGCGTACCCGTCGGCGGTCAAGGTCACCGTGCTCCGGGGAACCAGCCGGTTCCCCATGATCGCCCGGTGGGACGAGTTCGCGCCGACGTACTACGACCGCAAGCAGGGCGCGTACGTCGTCGCGAAGATGTGGCAGCAGATGCCTGCCCACATGCTGCGTAAGTGCGCCGAGGCCGGCTCGCTGCGCATGGCGGCCCCGCAGGACCTGTCCGGCGTGTACGTGGACGAGGAGATGGAGCGGGCCGACGCCGAAGCCGTCGTGCGCGAGGCGGAAGAGGCGACGCGGCGGCTGCGCGCCGCCGCAGGGCTGGAAGCGGGCGACGACTCGGGCGACGGCGCGAAGGCCGAGACCGCGAAGGCTCCGGCCGCAGGCGACGAGGACGCGGATACGCCGAAGCCCCCGGCGCGCAAGCGGGCGCGCTCCGAGAAGAAGCCGAACCCTCCGGCAGAGCCGGACGTCGGCGACTCCGACGAGGCTCCGGCTCCGGCGAAGCGGAAGCCGCGCAAGAAGGCCGAGCCCGGCCGCGCCGCCTCCTGACCTGACGACACCGGGTGCCGCCCGTCGTCGGGCGGCACCCCCATCCTCTTGGAGAACACCATGACCACCCTGGCCATCGCGCCGGAGCGGCCGGTCAGCCTGTGGCCCGCCGCGCACGCGGCGGACTCGCGCCGTCCACGCTCTCAGCAGACCAAGCTCGGCGCCAGCGACACCGTGTGCGCCCGCCGGGCCGGATACCTCCTGCACGGCCGCACTCCCACCGACGTCGGCGAGAAGCGCAAGGCGATCCTCGGGACCTGGCTGCACGCCGGGATACTCGAGGCCGCCCGCGAGGAGTACGGATGGCTCGTCGAACGCCGCGTCGAGGACAAGACCGTCCGGGGTCACATCGACGCCGTCCAGCTCGACGCCACGACCGCGGCCCGGCTCCCGAAGCGGCTGCGCCCCGTGCTCCCGGCCGAGGAGACGACCGTCGAGGACGTGAAGACCAAGAGCACCTACCAATGGGACAACGTCCTGCGGTACGGCGCGAGCGAGGCCGAGCTGCGGCAGGTGTACCTGTACGCCGACCTGCTCGGCAGCGAGGGCTTCGCCAGCGTCCGGGGACAGCGCCAGCTCGCCTACCTCGGGCCCCTGCCCGTGGCGCGCATCCGGTTCCGGTTCATCAACCGCGACAACGGCGACGACTACGTCCAGGAGATCGCCTACGACGCCGACCGTGCACGCCGAGCCCGCTGGTGGGTCCAGCAGGTGCGCTCCGCCGATTCCCCGGAGGAGCTGCCGCGCACGTTCCAGGGGCCGGGCATCTCCGCGATCTGCGATCACTGCCCGTTCCGCACCGCGTGCTGGGGGCCGCTCGTCGCCGGGCGCTCGCCGCAGAGCCAGCTCATCCACGACGACGCCGAGCGCGCCGAGGCGCTGGCCGAGTACGCCGAGGTTTCCGAGCAGATCAAGCCGCTCAAGGAGAAGCAGAAGTTCCTGCGCGCCAAGCTCGACGGCTCCGAGCCGGGCGTCTACGGCGACAACGCGTTGAAGTGGAGCGGCGGCAACCCGACCAAGGTCGATGACGTCGAGGCGATGGTCTCGCTGTACCGCCGTGCCGGACTGGAGGTCCCGATGGCGCCGGACGTGACGGCCATGAAGGCGACGCTCAAGGAAGTCGGCGTCCCCGTGCCGACACGCCTCGACCACGACCGGCGAACCGCGGTGAGCATCAACGTCACCGCCAGCAAGAAGTCCTGAGACGCCAGTCGGGGGGGGGGGGGCCCCCCGGGGCCCCCCCCCCCCCCCCCCCCCCCCCCCCCGGCCCCCCCCCCCCGGGGGGGCGCCCCCCCCCCGCCCCCCCCCCCCCCCCCCCCCCCCCCCCCCGCCCCCCCCCCCCCCCCCCCCCCCCGGCCTCCCGGGGTCTACAACCCCCGCGGCGCCCGCGGGTGGGGGGCGCGCGGCGGGGGGGGGGGGGCGGCCCGCCGGCCCCCCCCCCACGCCTCCAGACGGCACGAGCAGGACGCGACACGGAGAGGTGCCGGTGAGCATCCAACTGATGGTTGTGGCCGCCTACCTGCCGAAGGAGGTGATCAACCAGACGCAGAAGGCGGTCCTGATGAAGATCGCGGACTCAGCCGACGACCAGACCCGGCTCGCTCGGCCGGGTCTGGAGCGGATGATGGCCTGGGCCGGCGTCGGGGAGAAGACCGTCGTCACGGTGGTCACGCAGCTCGTCGGCCTCGGCCTGGTCGAGCGGGTCACGGTCGGCCGGGTCGGCCTGCGTGCCGAGTACAGGGTCTTCCCGTACGGCGTGCCGCCCATCCCGTCCACGGAGGAGCTGATCGAGCGTCGGCGTGCGCAGCAGCGTGCTCCGAAGAACCCTCGACTGGCGAGGAAGGCCCCGCGCCGAAAGCCGTCGGCGGCTGCCCGTACACAGCAGGACGTCGCCGCGCGGGAAGAGGCGCGGGCCGCTGCCGAGGCCGCTGTCGAACCAGGGTTGCCCCAGGGGAACCCTGAATCGGGTCAGGGCAGGGTTGCCGTGGGGGAACCCAGTGGGTTGCCGCAGGGAAACCGGGCGGGTTCCCCTGGGGAAACCCCTTCTCTTCCACCTTCTTCCTCTTCTCTTCCTAACCCCCCTACCCCCACGGCTGACGCCGCAGGGGAGCCGGGGGCGGGGCAGAGAGCGCAGCAGCGGACCGGCTGCCCGAAGCACGAGCAGCCGGTGGCGAACTGCCGGGGCTGCGGCACCAACCCGCGTGCCGGGCGCGAGGAGGCACGGCGTGAGGAAGCAGACCGGACCCATCGCGGGCAGCAGGAGTGGCTACGGGAGTTCTTCGCCGAGCAGGAGCGCCGGGTGGCCGGGACAGACCCCGCAGCCGTGGAGGAGGCCCGCCAGCGGGTGCGCGCACTCAGCCGGATGGGGCGCGAGAAGTTCCACAACTCCCGCAGATAGCAGGGGCGTTCGCAAGATCACCAACATTGACGCCCCGGTGTACGCCATTAAGATATAAGCATGAGTTCGGAACTGGCCGAACTCACCGACCTCTTGGAGACCGACTTGACCTCATCAGCACTCGCCCCCGCCCCCGACGCCTATCTCGTCGTCGCGGAAGTGATCCACGGCCCCCACCTTCCTCCGCGACTCGGTGACGGCCTCTACTGCTCCGCCGAGTGCGCCGAGCACGGCGTCCGCGAACTCGTCGCCGAGCTGGCCAAGCAGGAGGGCGGCAGCGGCTTCGTCCTGCCCCACGAGGGCCGCATGATCGGCTGCGCCGTCACGCGCGGCGGCCGCATGTGGTCGGTGCAGATCCTCGCCCGGAGTGAACTGCCCGCCGTCTGAATCCCGCTTCACCTCAGATAGGTGACATTTCTAAACGGCGGGCGCTCATTCTGTGCGCCCGCCGTGCACACCCTCTTGGAGACCAGAATCATGACCACCACCATCGCGGCCCTGCCCGATCACAACCGCCTCAACGACCCTCTGTGGCAGCGGCTGTTCCACAACTACGGCCACGTCATCACGCCGCTGCGCTACGCGGGCTGGGTCACCGACGTGGAGACCTGCGGCGGCGAGTTCACCGTGCGCGCCGACCTGCGGGACGGCACGGAGGTGATCATCGCCTCGGAGCACAGCCTGCCCGTCGACGCGACCGAGGTGACCGGCTGGACCGCCGTCCGCCAAGGCGTGGAGGACCCCAGCACGCACACCGTCCTGTACGACTCCACCCCGAACGGCCCGCAGCGCCACCACGGCACCAGCCTCATCCCGCTCATGGCGCGCATCGACGGTCTCGACGTTCCCGGCCGGGCACCCCGGCTGATCGTGTCAGCCACGCACACGGCTCCGTACGGCGCGAACCACAACCAGACGGCCGGGATCGAGGAACCGGCCACCGCCGTCGCCCGCTTCGCGGAGTGGTCGTGGCGGCTCACCGGCCACGAGGGCTACCGCCGCGTGTGGCAGCGGCCCGAGCGCGAGGGCTACCCGATGGCGCTGTTCGAGAACGCCGGGCACATCGCCACCGTCCGCGTCACCCGCAGCAATGACTGACCGGCCGCGCCGCGCACCGCGCCCCACCGGGGGCGCGGACCGGTGATCTGGCTGCTGACCGTGTGCGCCCTCGGACTGCTGGGGTTCACCGCCCTCGGCATCGAGGACAGCCGCCACCACCGCGCGTTACGCGCCACCGACCAGTCCTGACTCACGGCCGCCCGGCCCGCGCACCGGGCCGGGCGGCCCCTCCCACCTCTTGGAGATCACCACCGTGCCCCGATCCATCCACCTGCTCTGCGGAGCGGGCGGAGACGCCACCGGCCTGTGGGAAGCCGGTTTCGACCCCATCCTCGGCATCAACCACTGGCAGACCTCCGTCGACACCTTCGGGCTCAACCACCCGACCGCAGAGGCGCGTTGCGCCGACATCCAGAACTACCCCATGCGCTGGCTCCCGAGGGCGTTGGTGCTGTGGGCCTCGGTCATCTGTACCGAGATCAGCCCCGCCGGCGGCCGCAAGCGTCCCGACCCGGTGCAGGACGCCCTGTTCGAGGAAGAGGAGCAGTGGCGCGAACTGCCTCCGGAAGCCTTCGAGATGACCCGCGTGACCGCCTGGTGCGTGCTGCGCGCTGCCGAGGCGAAACGGTTCCCCGCCGTCGTCGTGGAGAACGTCCTTGAGTTCGTCACCGACTGGCTGCTGTTCCCCGTGTGGATCGACGGTATGAAGAAGCTCGGCTACCGCGTCCAGATCGTCTCCGTCTCCTCCGCGCACATCGGCTCGGAGACCAACCCGCACGCCCCGCAGTGGCGTGACCGCGTGTACCTGGTCTTCACCCTCACCGGGGTTCGTCGCCCCGATCTCGCGCCGCGTCCGCTGGCGCACTGTTTCGCGTGCGGGCGGGACGTCAAGGCTCGACAGAGCTGGCGAGACCCGCAGGTGAAGGTGGGCAAGTACGGCGTCCAGTACGACTACCGGTGCCCGAACACCCGCTGCGGCCGCGCGCTGGTGGAGCCGTACGTCCGGCCTGCCTCCGACGTGATCATGTGGGACGACATCGGCCAGCGGATCGGGGACCGGGCCAAGCCGCTGGTGCCCAACACCATGAAGAGGATCGCGGCCGGGCTGGAGAAGTTCCCGTACGACCCGTCCGTGGTCACGCTGACGCATGGCAAGGACGGCACTGCCCGCGCCTTCGACCCGCACACCCGGCCGCTACCGACTCGTACGTCCAAGCTCGGTGAAGCCCTGCTGGTGCCGGTCGGCGGCTCGTGGAACGACACCGCGTCCTCGGCCGCCGAGCCGATGCGCACTCGCACCACCCGCGAGAGCGAAGCCCTCGTCACCGTGGACCCGTTCATCGTGGAGTTCCGCAACAACTGCGATGCGGCGTCCATCGACGCGCCGCTGAGCACCATTGCCACGGCCCGCCATCACGGCCTGGTCGTACCCGACGGCGACGTGCGCACCCGGGCCCGCAACACGCTGGTGATCCCGTACCGCAAGGCCGCGCCGAAGACGGCGGGGGAGCCCCTGCACACCCTGGCCACCCGCGACTCGGCCGCCGTCGTACGGAGCGCGCCCGCCATCGAGGACTGCTACTTCCGGATGCTCCAGCCCCGCGAGCAGCTTTCGGCCCAGCGGTTCCCCGGGACGTACGAGGTCGTCGGCTCCAAGGCCGCCCAGACCAAGCAGGCCGGCAACGCCGTCAGCGTCAACGTCGCGCGCTGGATCGGTGAACGCCTCAAGGCCGTCCTCGCCTGAACCCACCCACAGAAGAAGGGACACCCCTGCCATGACACCGGCAGCACACGACCAGTTGGCCATCCTCGCCGGACAGCGCGAGGAACTACATTCCGAGCGCCTGCGTACCGAGAAGGCGTACTGCCTCGCGGTGCTCGACCACATCACCGCGAAGATCCGCGCCGCCTGCCCTGAGGCGGTCTACGTGACATTCGCCTTCTACGGCTCCCGCACCCTCGACCTGCACGGCGTCCTGGGCGCAGAGCCCAGCCCGCTCAGCGCCTGCCCCTGGCTGTGGGACAACCGCGAAGGCGAGGAGGAGCACCCGCTCGACCACATCGCGGACGAGATCGAGTCCGACGTACAGACCGCCCTTGCCCCGCACTGCTCTCCGGCGTGGGCGTCCGTGCACCGCAACACCGCCTCCGACGGCAACTCGTGGTTGCTGGAGCTGCCTCCGGCGGACCGGGCCGCCCGCGTGGCCGAGCTGGTCCGCGAGTACCACCCGGAGGCGACCGCGCTCGTCGTGGACGGTCGCGCGGCCGGTCGGGTCATCGAGGTTTTCCACGGCGTCGACGACGACGGCGGCCCGGCGCGCACACCGCGCCCGCGGTGGTCGGCCGACTGCGACACGGCCATCGCCGGGCTGCTCGCCCAGGTGCTCGCCCTGCCCGCTCTGGCCGACCGGCACCTGATGCCGCTGCCCGGCGACTACGCCCACCCGTTCGGCATCAGCACCAGCGATCAGGTGTACCTGATGCCGCTGCCGCCGACCGCCTGAGCGCCGGGAGGAGGAGCAGATGAGCGGCAACGGGTGGGTCAGTGAGGCCCCCTGCGCCGGGGACTTCCGCTTCACGCCCGAGGAGACGACGGCCGAAGCCCCCACGGAGCCGCTGGTCGCCCTCCTCACCGTCTGCCGGGACTGCCCGTTCCGCGCGCAGTGCATCGACCTGGTTCTGCCGAACGCGAGCCTGTTCGACGGCATATGCGGCGGACGCCTCTGGCGCGACGGGCAGGTCCTGGCGACCTGCGACGACGCGCAGCCCGCCGAGCTGCGCGAGCGGGGGCGGCGCCCGATCACCCACGGCACCGAAGCCGGGGCCCGCGCCCACAACCGGCGCGGGGAGCGCGCCTGCTCCCTGTGCCGGGAAGCCGGACGGCTCGCCCAGCAGGCCCGCCGGGCCCGCAAGCGCGCCACCGGAACCTGATCACCACCCCTACAACTCCTGCGGAGACAAAGAATGTTCACCATCAAGGCCCGCGACCTGGCGGCCATCCTCGACCGCGTCGCCCCGCACCGCTTCCGGACGGACGACGACACCCACGACCTCGACACCCTGGTCCTCGACTGCACCCCCGGCCACCTGCACGCTGTGGGATGCGGTGAACGGACCCTCGCCGTCGCCCGCACCGCCGTCACGGGCGACGCGTGGACGGCCCCCGTCGGCTACGACGACGCCGCCGCGCTCCGCGCCTGGCTGGAGTCCTCCGACCACATCACCGTCGAGCACATCACCAGCGGCGGCCACCAGAAGCTCCGCTTCAGCGAAGGCGTGGCTGAGATCACCGTGCCCGCCGCCTGCCACTCCAGCCGCCTTCCCTGGCGCGCCCTGCTGCGCCTCGCGCTCGGTGCCCGCAACCACCCCTTGGCCGTCGGCCGCCCGGTGCAGATGACCGCCGACGACCTCGCGCTGTGGGGGAACGCCGGCGCGGGCGGCGAGGCGATCGAGTTCCGCTCCCTGGGCCCGGTGGGCACGGTGGTGACGGCCGGAGACGACTTCCTCGGCCTCCAGGCTCCCCACACCTGGGACGGTCCGACGCCCGGCGCGGGCTGGTCCTCCTCGCTGCGCACCCGCCTGTTCCTGTTCGCCGGGGCCTTCCTCGAGGTGGGGGCGCGGTACGCGGACCACACCGGAACGGCCTGGGTGGTGCCCGCCCGTCCCGCCCCCGGCGAGGAGCTGATGCTCGTCTCCGCCGACTGCGCGGCCGTCGCCGTGCCGATCTCCCAGGTGCTCGTGGGCGGAAACCTGCTGATCCGGCTCCCCGACTGACCAAAGGTAGATGACATTTATGCAAACCGTAGAGCAACCTCATGCTGCGGTGTGCGACCACGACGAGGACCTCGGGTTCGGGCTCAGCCCCCTGCCCGCCGCGTGGCGCGCCCGCTCCTCAACTCCTGCGGCACAGCGAGAGATCCGAGAGGAATGCCCAGTGAACAAGGCCCAGCTCATCAATGCCGTCACGGACAGGATCGGCAGCCGAGCGGAGGCGACGGTCGCCGTGGAAAGCGTGCTCGACGCCGTGGTGCGCTCCGTAGCCCGCGGTGAAGCCGTCTCCGTCACCGGTTTCGGGACGCTCCTGCCCAAGGCCCTGCCCGGCCGCACCGCCCGCAACCCGCGTACCGGGAGCGAGATGACTGTGGCTCCGACCCGCGTCGTGAGGTTCCGGCCCGGCACTCGGTTCCAGGACCTCGTGGCGGGCCGCCGACAGATGCCCGAATCCGGCAACTGCATTCAGAAGGACCCGAAGACGCCCGCCTCCAGCACCGCCCGCCCGTAACGCCCGCACACCAGGGGCCGCCCGGCGCACGCTGGGCGGCCCCGCCCAAGGAGCACGACAGATGAACGACCTTTCTGTGGGCGTCGAGATCGACGCCACCGCGAAATGGCTGGAAGCCCGCGGCATAACCGGCGCGGCGAACCTGCTGCGGCGCGTCGCCCGGCAGCGGGACCAAGCCGTGCAGCGGCTCGGCCTGCGTCCGGGCACATCCGCACCGGAGGCGAACGGTCCCGAGCACGCGGCCGTGCGCGACCTGGACGCCGCCGCCGAAGCGGCGACGCTGCGCACGGACATCGCCCGCCTCCAGTCCCTGGCGGAGCGTGCCGGATGGGTGGCGGACCCGACCGCGAAGCGCATGTTGCGCTGGCGCGACGGCTGGTGGGAGCTGGGGCACCGCCGCCGCAATCCGAGGGACGGTTACCACGACACCGGCTGGTACCTGTGGGGGCCGGTCGGCAGTTACGACGGCGAGTGGATCGACCGCCACAAGGGGACGGCCGTCGAGGAGGCCGAGCGGCTGATCACCCGGCACCGCGCCGCGAATCGCGGGGACGCCGAGTGAACGCCCAGATCGAACTGCTTAGCGCCCGCTCCGTGCTCGGTGCCGAACCCCTTCCCGACCTCGCGTCCGCCGACCGCCTGATCTTCAGCAACAGCGGCGGCAAGGACAGCATCGTCGCGATGGACGAGGGGGTGCGCCGGGCCGACGAGGCCGGGGTCCGCGACCGCATCGTCGTTCTGCACATCGACCTCGGCCGCACTCCGCGCGGGCACAGCGTGGAGTGGCCGGGCACCGTGGACCTGGCGCGCCGCCAAGCGGCCCACTACGGGCTGCCGTTCGAGGTCCGCCGCATGACGAAGTGGCCGTCGCTGGTCCACCGCATCCGGGCCCGCGGGCAGTTCCCGCACCTCATGACCCGGTTCTGCACGTCGGAGAAGCGAGGGGTGGCCCGCCGGTTCATGACCGAGCAGGTGAAGGACCTCGGCCCCCTGGGCCGCCCGGCGCGGATCGTGCACGTCATGGGCTTCCGTGGACAGGAGTCCCGCGCTCGCGCCCGGCGGCCCGCCGTTGAGGTCGACCGCCGGGCCAGCAACGGTCGGCGCACGGTGACCCAGTGGTACCCGGTGCTGCGCTGGAGCGAAGCCGAGGTGTGGCAGCGCATCCGGGAGAACGGGCTGCCGTACCACTGGGCGTACGACGCCGGCATGTCGCGGCTCTCGTGCAGCCTGTGCGTCCTGGCCTCCGTCCCCGACCTGGAGTGCGCGGCCCGGCTCCGGCCCGAGCTGGCCCGTGAGTACGCCGATCTGGAGAAGGAGATGGGCGTTCCGTTCCGCCGGGAGCTGTCGATGGCGGAGGTCATCCGGCGCGCGGGAGGCTCCGCGTGACCGCCGAACTCCAGAGCGCCCCGGTGACCCTTCCCAGTGTCCAGGAGAAGGGGGAGTGGCAGCCGCGCGTCGTCGGCCTCGACCTGTCGCTCACCTCGACCGGCGTCGCCGGTACGAACTGGGCGTACGCCTACCGGCCCGGACGCCGCCGCAGCCACGAGCGGCTGGACTGGCTGGTGGCGGCCATCGCGCTCAGCGTGAAGGACGGCGCGGACCTGGTGGTGGTCGAGGGCGCCGCGTACGCGCAGGGCGGGCAGGCTGGGCACCACGAGCTGGCCGGGCTGTGGTGGCTGGTCACCCAGTACCTGTGGCGCAACCGCATCCCGTACGCCGTCGTCACGCCGCACGGCCGCACGATCTACGCGACCGGCCGGGCGAACCCCGCGCAGGAGTGGCCGCGCAAGGACCGCTCTCGCGTCGCGAAGGGCATGGTGCGCTCGGTGGCGGTCGAGCGGTACGGCGTCGAGTGCGAAGGGCCGGGCCGGTACGACCAGGCCGACGCGACGATCCTCGCGGCGATGGGCCTGGACTGGCTGGGCTACCCGACCGTGCCGGTGCCCGACTCGCACCGCCGCGCGTTGGAGGCCGTCCGTTGGCCGGATCTCATTCCCCCGGCTGCGAATTAAAGGGAATTGAATTGCGGGAAATCAATTCGCATTCCGTCGGCCATACCTTGCTTCTGGGGTATTTGCCATTAAGATATAAGTAAGGAATTCGGGAAATGCCCGAACCCAGAAGGGAGTTGGAGTGAAGCCCCACCAGCACCACGGATGCGGCTGCGAGTGCAACAACGGCGGCTTCTGCGGAGGCTGCGGCCACGCCGGATGCGGCGGCCGACGCTAACCACCACCCCGAACACACCCCGCGCCCCCGGCCAACCGCCGGGGGCGCACCCATACGCGAAAGCGTCCTCTTGGAGACCCAGATGAACACCTACTCCACCGGAGTCCTCGAACTCGCCAAACAGATCGGACTCGAACCCGAACACGTCGCGGAGGGCCTGCGCCTGGCGTGCCGCTCCTTCAACCACATCCAGGCCAACACCGGCATGACCATCGAGCAGTTCCGCCGCGTCTTCACCCACAACCGGCACTCCATCGCCATCGTCGCCAACATCGCGATGCGCCGAGCCGGCCGCCGCGACGACGCCCTGCTCCTCATGGACATCTACAAGGCCAGCGTCGGCATCGCCCCGTACCTGCCGCCCATCCACACCGGGATCGGCACGCTGCCCGAGTACCACGACCACCCGCAGGTCCGGGACGCCATCCGCATCCTGACCGCCGCCGGGCTCCCGCCCATCCACACCGACGGTGTCCACGAACTCCACCCCGGCTTCCAGGTCCTGCCGGACACCACCGGCCACCTGCCCGGCTTCCTGTTCATCGCGCCCGACCCCGGAGCCAAGGGCCGGACCGGATTCGCGGGCGGCGACCTCGGCTACCTCGCCGTCATGCGCTGGGCCGGGTGGGGCGTCATCACCGAACGCCTCCCCGGCGGCCTGTACGCCGTCTGCCACCCCAGCCACCGCGACAACCCGTTCCCCGCCGCCCCCACCTCCTGACCCCGCCCGTGCCCGGCCGCTCGCGCGGCCGGGCACGGCCCCACCAGAAAGGCGCCACCCACATGAAGCTCCCCCTAGACGACCTCACGCTCGCGTCCTGGTACACCCTCCACCGCCACACCGACAAACACACCCCCCCGACCCACGAACACAAC